>UROS01000021.1 GCA_900549445.1 uncultured Porphyromonadaceae bacterium
TGTGTATAAGAGACAGATATTGTCGAGGTGACGGGTAGTCACGCCGGGAGCCACCCACTTGGCTACTTCGCCAAGTGTGCGGCTCACGAGCGTGCATGCCTGCACCATTTTTTCGATTTCTTCGGGAGTCTTGAGGTAGATCATTTATTGAAGAAACAGAGTAATGGAGGTTCTATGGGGGTTCATCGTCGGGGGCCGGCGGCCGGAATCAGTAGGCTGATCCGGTGGTGCGACCCTTGATTTTACCGTCTTTCATCAGTCCGTCGTAGTGGTGCATCATCAGGTGCGACTCAATCTGCTGCAGGGTGTCGAGCACAACGCCGACGAGAATGAGCAGAGATGTTCCGCCGAAGAACTGAGCGAAATTCTGGCTGATGCCGAAGAAGCGGGCAAAGGCGGGAAGAATCGCTACGATTCCGAGGAAGAGTGAGCCGGGAAGTGTGATACGCGACATAATCGAGTCGAGATATTCGGCTGTCTTTTTGCCGGGTTTCACACCGGGGATGAATCCGTTGTTGCGCTTCATGTCTTCTGCCATCTGGGTGGGACGCACCGTGATGGCGGTGTAGAAGTAGGTGAAGGCTACGATGAGGATGAAGTAAACGGCGTTGTACCAGAATCCGTTGATGTCGGAGAAGGCGGCGTAGAAGCCCGAGGAGCTCTCGGATGCGCCGAATCCGGCGAGTGTGATGGGGATGAACATGATCGCCTGGGCGAAGATGATGGGCATCACACCTGCGGCGTTGACCTTCAGGGGGATGTACTGGCGGGCTCCGCCATACTGTTTGTTGCCGACGATGCGCTTGGCGTACTGTACGGGAACTTTGCGGGTGCCCTGCACGAGAAGTACGGCGCCGACGGTCACGGCGAAGAGGAGGATGATCTCTACTATGAACATCACGAGACCGCCCTGTGAGCCGGTGGCTCCGGGGAGACGGGAGGTGAATTCATAGAAGAGCGCTCCGGGAAGACGGGCAATGATACCTACGAGGATGATGAAGGAGATACCATTGCCGATGCCGCGGTCGGTTATGCGCTCGCCGAGCCACATGATGAACATTGAGCCGGCAGCAAGGATCACAGTGAGGTAGGCTATGGTCCAGAAGCCCATGGTGGCGCCGCCGGTGGCGGCACTTACCTGCACCTGGAGGTTGACCAGGTAAGCGGGGCCCTGGAGGAGCAGGATGAGCACAGTCAGGTAACGGGTGTACTGGCTGAGTTTCTGCCTGCCGCTCTCGCCTTCGCGCTGCATCTTCTGGAATGAAGGGAGTACCATGCCCAAAAGCTGAATCACGATTGAAGCCGTGATGTAAGGCATGATGCCGAGCGCGAAGATCGAGGCCTGAGAGAAGGCGCCGCCCGAGAACATGTCGAGGAGTTGCATCAGGCCGCTCTTGTTGGTGAACTTGGTGAGTGCATCGAGGTCTTCGGGGCTGATGCCGGGAAGGACTACGTAGCAACCGAGGCGGTAAACGAGTACCAGCAACAGGGTCACGAGGATGCGCTTTCTCAGTTCCTCAATGGTCCAAATGTTACGTAATGTTTCAAAAAATCGCATTTCTAAGAGGAGGGGGATTAAATTTTGTTGATTGAACCGCCGAGTTCTACGATAGCTTTTTCTGCAGCTGCGGAGAAAGCGTTGGCTTCAACAGCGATTTTGTGGGTGAGGGTTCCGTTGGCGAGAATCTTTACGGGCTGCTTGCCGTTGACCACGCCGGCTGCGATGAGTTCGGCAACGCCGATTTTCTCAACACCGGTAGCGGCGATAGCTTCGAGGTCGACGAGATTCACAGCCTTGTAAGCCACGCGGTTGATGTTTTTGAATCCGAATTTGGGGAGACGGCGCTGGAGGGGCATCTGACCGCCTTCGAAACCGATCTTGGCGTGGTAGCCGGAGCGAGATTTTGCGCCTTTATGACCGCGGGTAGATGTTCCACCCTTTCCTGAACCGGGACCGCGACCAATGCGGGTGTTGCGGGTAACGGAGCCTACAGCGGGTTTTAAATTGCTTAAATCCATAATTGTAATGTTCTAAAAAGAGTTGAACTTATGCGGGTGTCACTTCTACCAGGTGACGCACAGCGTTAACCATTCCCATCACGGAGGGGGTGTCTTCGAGGACAACCGAGTGATGCATTTTTCTGAGACCGAGGGCATCAAGAGTGCGTTTCTGAACGGCGGGGCAGTTGATGCGGCTCTTTATCTGGGTGATTTTAATCTTAGCCATTTCTTTGAGAGGTATTAACCGTTAAAGACTTGTTCAACAGAGATTCCGCGGTTCTGGGCCACCTGGGCGGGTGAACGCATCTCGCCGAGGGCGGCGATGGTGGCTTTCACGAGGTTGTGGGGGTTGGAAGAGCCCTTGGATTTAGCGAGGACGTCGGTGATACCCACGCTTTCGAGGACAGCACGCATAGCACCGCCGGCTTTCACGCCGGTACCGTGGCTTGCGGGCTTGAGGATGACGCGGGAGCCGCCGAACTTTGCAATCTGCTCGTGGGGGATGGTACCGCGGTGAACGGGAACCTTGATGAGGTTTTTCTTTGCAGCCTCGACGCCTTTGGCGATAGCTGCCTGAACTTCGTTGGCTTTGCCGAGACCCCAGCCCACGATGCCGTTTTCATTACCGACTACGACGATTGCGGCGAAGGTGAAGGTGCGACCGCCCTTAGTCACCTTGGTAACGCGGTTGATAGCGACCAGACGGTCTTTGAGTTCGAGGTCGCTGGTAGATTTTACTTTGTTGTTTTTGGTTGCCATAGTCGATATTAGAATTTGAGACCGCCTTTGCGGGCTGCGTCTGCCAATGATTTAACTCTGCCGTGGAAGAGGTATCCGTTGCGGTCGAAGACTACTTCGGAGATGCCGGCTGCGATGGCTTTCTGAGCGATAGCCTCGCCGACCTTGGCTGCGATTTCACACTTGGTTCCTTCTTCGATACCCTTTGAGGAGGTAGATACGATGGTCTTTCCTGCGAGGTCGTCGATAAGCTGTACGTAGATCTGCTTGTTAGAGCGGAACACCGTCATGCGCGGGCGGGCGGCAGTGCCGGAGACTTTACCGCGGATACGGGTCTTGATTTTGTTTCTTCTTTGTATCTTGGAAATCATGGTTGAATCAGTTTAATTATTTAGCACTTGCCGATTTACCCGACTTGCGGCGGATAACCTCGCCGACAAACTTGATACCTTTGCCCTTATAGGGTTCGGGCTTGCGGAGGGAGCGGATTTTGGCGCACACCTGGCCGAGGAGCTGCTTGTCGTCGCTCTCGAGGATGATGAGCGGGTTTTTGTTACGCTCGGATTTTGCTTCAACCTTGACTTCGGGGGGAAGTTTGATATATATGGCGTGGGAGTAGCCGAGAGCGAGCTCGAGCACCTGGCCGGTAGCTGTGGCACGGTAGCCTACGCCTACTAATTCCATTTCCTTGCGGTAGCCGGTGGAGACGCCTACGACCATGTTGTGGAGCAGGGCGCGGAAGAGGCCGTGCTGGGCGCGGTGTTCGCGGTCGTCGCTGGGACGCTCCACGATGAGGTGGTTGCCGTCTACCTTGACTGTAAGGTCAGAGTTTACTTTCTGTGTGAGTGTGCCTTTGGGACCTTTTACTGTGATTACGTTGTCGGGGCCTACGGTTACGTTGACTCCGGCGGGAATCTCAATGGGAGCTTTACCTATTCTTGACATAATTCTGTATCCTCCTATTTAGATTAGTAAACATAGCAGAGAACCTCGCCGCCTACTTTGAGGTCGCGGGCTTTCTTGTTGGTCATAACGCCCTTGGAGGTCGAAAGGATGGCGATGCCGAGTCCGTTCAACACGCGGGGCATATCTTTGTAACCGGTGTAACGGCGAAGACCGGGGCGCGATACGCGCTCGAGGGCCTTGATAGCGTTCACCTTGTCGACGGGGTCATATTTCAAGGCGATTTTGATGACTCCGGCGGGGGTTTCACCCTCTATAAACTTGTAGTTAAGAATATAGCCTTGTTCAAAGAGAATCTTTGTGATTTCTTTTTTCAAGTTTGAGGCGGGAATCTCGACCACGCGGTGGTTGGCCTTGATTGCGTTTCTCAATCTTGTCAGATAGTCTGCTATAGGATCTGTCATTTTTGAATTTGTTTAAATTGATCCGGGTTGTTCCGAACAATATTTAATACTCACTGTGTCTGATAAAGTGGGGAGGGAGAGGGAGGTGGTTGTAAATCCGGGGCTTAGGGAGCGCTGTGCTTTCCTGCTGCGGACCGACGGGGAGCGTCGAGGTCTCCCGTCCGGGTGCGTGTGCGGTGGTTCCGGACGGCGCGATCAACGTGATATGACGGCAGCGGGATTCAGCACTTGGCTCGGAGCCGGACCGGGCGTTTTACCAGGAAGCTTTCTTCACGCCGGGGATGAGACCCTGTGAAGCCATCTCGCGGAACTGGATTCTGGAGATGCCGAACTGGCGCATATAGCCTTTGGGGCGGCCTGTGATCTTGCAGCGGTTGTGAACGCGGATGGGATTGCTGTTCTTGGGAAGGGCCTGAAGCTGCTGGGCAGCCTCGTAAGCTTCGGCACGGTTTTCTTCGTTTACTCCCGAGTTGACAATCTTCTTGAGTTCAGCACGCTTCTGGGCGTATTTAGCAGCAAGACGCATACGCTTAACCTCGCGGGCTTTCATTGATTCTTTTGCCATATGAGTGATTTAGTTTTTAGCGTTTTTAAAAGGAAGTCCGAACTCTTTGAGCAGAGCGTAGCCTTCGGCGTCGGTGTTGGCGCTGGTAACGAAGGTTATGTTCATACCCATGAGCTTGCTGATGGAGTCGATGTTGATCTCGGGGAAGATGATCTGTTCGGTCACGCCGAGGGTGTAGTTACCGCGGCCGTCGAGCTTTCCTTCGATTCCCTTGAAGTCGCGGATACGGGGAAGAGCCACGCGGATGAGACGCTCAAGGAATTCATACATTTTCTCGCGGCGGAGGGTAACCATGGCGCCGATAGGCATTTTTTTACGGAGCTTGAAGTTGGAGATGTCCTTACGCGACAGCGTGGGAACGGCTTTCTGGCCGGTGATGGCGGTAAGCTCGTTGATGGCTGTCTCGATTATCTTCTTGTCCTGAGTAGCAGCTCCGAGACCCTGGTTGATTACAATCTTCTTCAGTCGGGGCACCTGCATGACGGTGGTGTAGCCGAACTGCTGGGTCAGGGCAGGAACGATGCGTTCCTGATAGTCTTTCTTAACTGTTGTTGTGCTCATTACTTAATCTCCTCTCCTGATTTTTTAGCGTAACGTACGGAAACTCCGCTTTCGTTCTTGCGGCGGCCTACGCGGGTGGGTTTTCCACTCTTGGGGTCGATCAGAGCGAGGTTGGAGATATGGATGGGGGCTTCCATCTTTACGAGACCGCCCTGGGGATGCTGGGCGTTGGGTTTGGTAGCTTTGGTGACGATGTTGATGCCCTCTACAACTGCGCGCTGCGAAGTGGCGTTGACCTTGAGGACCCTGCCCTGTTTGCCGCGGTCTTCGCCGGCAAGAACATAGACGATATCGCCTTTCTTAATATGTAATTTGCTCATTACTTTAAATGTTTCTTGTTGGTGATCAGAGGACTTCGGGGGCGAGAGAAATTATCTTCATCTGGTTTGCGGCGCGGAGCTCGCGGGCTACAGGGCCGAAGATACGTGTTCCGCGGAGTTCGCCTGCGTTATTGAGGAGGACGCATGCGTTGTCGTCAAAACGGATGTAGCTGCCGTCGGGACGGCGGATTTCCTTTTTGGTGCGGACCACGACAGCCTTGGACACGGTTCCTTTCTTGACATCGGATGAGGGGATGACGCTCTTTACAGAGACGACGATGATATCACCCACCGATGCATAGCGACGTCCGGTACCACCCAGGACGTGAATACAGAGGGCTTCTTTAGCTCCGCTGTTGTCGGCTACGGTTAAACGGCTTTCAGTCTGTATCATAGTTTACTTCACTTTTTCGATGATTTCTACCAGTCTCCAACGTTTGGTCTTGCTGAGGGGGCGGGTCTCCATCAGACGGACGGTGTCGCCAACCTGGCATTCGTTGTTTTCGTCGTGGGCGTGGTATTTCTTTGTTTTATTGACAAATTTGCCATAGATGGGGTGCTTTTCTTTCCACTTGATGGTTACCGTGATGGTTTTGTCACCCTTTGTGCTCGACACAACCCCGATGCGCTCTTTTCTTAAGTTTCTTTTTTCCATTTTTAGCGGGATTAAATTTTGTTAAGTTCGCGCTGACGCAGCTCGGTCTTGACGCGGGCAATCATTTTGCGGGCATGTGTAATCTTGGCAGGGGAGTCCAGCGGAGAGATAGCATGGTTGATCTTGAGCTGGGCATATTCCTTTTCCATCTCTGCGAGGCGGTCGCGGAGATCCTGCAGGCTGAGTTCTTTGATTTCTTCTTTCTTCATAGCGGGTTACACATTTTGAGTTGGGTCATAAGTGCGGCTTACGATAAATTTGGTGGTAACCGGCAGCTTCTGTGCTGCAAGGCGGAGGGCCTCCTTGGCTACTTCAAAGGGCACACCTTCAACTTCGATGAGGATGCGTCCCGGGGTTACGGGAGCTACGAATCCTTCGGGAGCACCTTTACCTTTACCCATTCGGACTTCAGCAGGCTTCTTGGTGATGGGTTTGTCGGGGAAGATGCGGATCCAGATCTGACCCTGACGCTGCATGTAGCGGGTCACTGCCACACGGGCGGCTTCGATCTGACGACCGGTAATCCATTTTGACTCGAGAGTCTTTATGCCGAACGAACCGAAGGCCAACTGGTTGCCGCGCTGGGCGATGCCTTTCATGCGGCCCTTTTGCGCGCGGCGGAATTTAGTTTTCTTTGGTTGTAACATTGTGTTGAATCAATTGAGGGTTTAACGGTTGTTTTTGGGTTTACGGAAACCGCCGCGGCGGGGTGCGCCGTTGGAAGAACCGCGTCCTTCTTTCTGATTGGAGGTGAAGTTGGGAGCGAGGTCGCGCTTGCCGTAGACTTCGCCGCGGCAAATCCAGACCTTCACGCCGATGACTCCGACTTTGGTGTGGGCTTCCACGAGGGCGTAGTCGATGTCGGCACGGAGGGTGTGGAGGGGAGTGCGGCCTTCCTTGAACATTTCGCTACGGGCCATTTCAGCGCCGTTGAGACGGCCGGAAACCTGAATCTTGATGCCTTCGGCACCGCTGCGCATGGTGGCTGCGATGGCCATCTTCACAGCACGGCGGTAGGCGATCTTGCCTTCGATCTGGCGGGCGATGGTGCTCGCTACGATTTCGGCGTCGAGTTCCGGACGCTTAACTTCGAAAATGTTGATCTGTACGTCCTTGTCGGTAATTTTTTTGAGTTCTTCCTTGAGCTTGTCGACCTCAGAACCGCCTTTTCCGATGATGAGACCGGGACGCGAGGTGCAGACGGTGATGGTGATAAGCTTCATGGTGCGCTCGATTACGATGCGCGAAACGCTCGACTTTGCCAGGCGGACGTTGAGATACTTGCGCAGTTTGGAGTCCTCTAAGAGGGTATCGCCGTAGTTTTTGCCGCCGTACCAGTTAGAGTCCCAGCCGCGGATTACTCCGAGGCGGTTGCTGATCGGATTTACTTTCTGTCCCATAGGTTAAGCCTTTTTAGCGTTTTTGTTATCAATTGTGTCAACAATCAATGTTACGTGATTGGCACGTTTACGGATTCTGTAGCCACGGCCCTGAGGAGCGGGACGAAGGCGCTTGAGCATGGGAGCGCAGCTCACCGTGATGGTTGAGATGCAGAGCTCGCCGTCGTCGGCCTTGCGTTCGTTTTTAGCTTCCCAGTTTGCAATGGCGCTGCGGAGGAGCTTTTCGAGGCGTGCGGCGGCTTCCTTGTTTGAGAATTTAAGGAGGCCGAGCGCGCGGTTAACCTCCACGCCGCGCACCATGTCGGCGACAAGGCGCATCTTGCGGGGGGAGGTGGGGATATTTGTCAGCTTTGCGAAGGCTATCGACTTCTGCTGGGCCTTGCGCAGATCTGCTGAGTTTCTTTTTCTTACACCCATTGTATTTTAATTCTTTTCTTTTTTTACAAATGAATTATTTATATCTCAGGGCCCGTTATTTTTTCTTGTTGCCGGCATGGCCACGGAAGGTGCGGGTGGGAGCGAATTCGCCCAGCTTGTGACCTACCATGTTTTCGGTAACATAGACAGGAATGAACTTGTTTCCGTTGTGGACTGCAAAAGTATGGCCAACAAATTCGGGGGCAATCATCGAAGCGCGGCTCCAGGTTTTGATGACGCTCTTCTTGCCGGATTCCTCCATTGCTGCCACTTTCTTTTCCAGCTTCACGCTGATAAACGGGCCTTTTTTTAATGAACGACTCATAAGTGTTGCAATTTAATCAGATTACTTTTTCCTTCTTTCAATGATGTACTTGGAAGAATTCTTCTTCGGTGAGCGAGTCTTGAGACCCTTTGAGTAGAGACCCTTGCGCGAACGGGGATGTCCGCCTGAAGCACGGCCTTCGCCACCGCCCATGGGGTGGTCGACAGGGTTCATGACGACGCCGCGGTTGCGCGGACGGCGTCCGAGCCAGCGAGAGCGGCCGGCTTTGCCTGACTGCTCGAGCGAGTGCTCGGAGTTGCCGACAACGCCGACAGTTGCCTTGCATGCTGCAAGAATCTTGCGGGTTTCTCCTGAAGGTAATTTGACAATCACGTAGTCGCCTTCGCGCGAGATGAGCTGTGCGAAGGTGCCGGCTGAGCGGGCCATGAAGGCTCCCTGACCGGGACGCAGCTCGATGTTGTGGATCAGGGTACCTACGGGGATGTTGGCCATGGGGAGGGCGTTGCCTACCTCGGGAGCCACATCGGCACCTGACACAACAGTTGCGCCTACTTGCAAGCCGTTGGGTGCAATGATATAAGCTTTTGCTCCGTCAGCATAGTAAAGGAGGGCGATTCGGGCCGAACGGTTCGGATCGTACTCGATTGATTTTACTACTGCGGGCACACCGTCTTTGGTTCTCTTAAAGTCTATGAAGCGGTATTTGCGTTTGTGGCCACCACCCAGGTAACGGTTGGTGAGATGGCCTTCGGAGTTGCGGCCTCCTGACGATTTTTTACCGACTGTAAGAGATTTTTCCGGTGTAGTAGCAGTGATCGTACCTTTGAATACACCGATAATTTTGTGTCGCTGCCCCGGTGTGGTGGGCTTGAATTTTCTTACTGCCATTTTATTTAGATATTGCTATAGAAGTCGATAGTTTCGCCTTCGGCAAGAGTTACGAGAGCCTTTTTCCATACGGCGGTTTTGCCGCGGAGAAGGCCGCTCTTGGTCCAGCGGCTTTTGTTCTTCGCACGAACAACCATGGTGTTGACCCGTACT
Organism: uncultured Porphyromonadaceae bacterium; assembly: GCA_900549445.1. Classification (GTDB taxonomy): domain Bacteria; phylum Bacteroidota; class Bacteroidia; order Bacteroidales; family Muribaculaceae; genus Duncaniella. Next base: position 9,352 of record UROS01000021.1, read on the forward strand.
ACCTTTACGCCATAGAGCTGCTCCACAAGCGCTTTGATCTGCAGCTTGTCGGCTTCGGGAGATACACGGAACGTGTAGCGGTTGAGCTTGTCCGAGAGCTTGGTAGCTTTCTCGGTAACGATGGGAGTTATTGAGATTTCCATTGTCTTGCTTGTTTTTAGTTTCTCTCGAATCTATCGGTTAAAGGTTATTGATGATCTCAAGGCTGCTTTCGGTAATGATGATAGCGTTTGAGTTCATCACTGCATACGTGTTTAAGTCCGATGCGTTCATGATCGAGGCATCGGGCACGTTGCGAGCCGACAAATATACGTTATTATCCTGACCTGCGAAAACAACGAGCACCTTTTTGCCCTCTACTTTAAGATTTTTAGTGAAATTTACGAAATCTTTAGTTTTGGGAGCATCGAAGCTGAAGTCTTCAACTACGATTATCTGGTCGTTCTGCACCTTCGAGGTGAGTGCGCTGCGACGGGCGAGAGACTTAACTTTCTTATTCAACTTGAAACGATAGTCGCGGGGACGGGGACCGAAAACGCGGCCGCCGCCTACGAGGACAGGCGAGTTGATATCGCCGATACGGCTGCCGCCGCCGCCCTTCTGCTTGTGGAGCTTGCGGGTGGAACCTGAGATCTCGCTGCGTTCTTTCGACTTGTGTGTGCCCTGACGCTGGTTGGCGAGAAACTGCTTCACATCGAGGTATACGGCGTGCTCGTTTACATCGACGGCAAAAACCTGGTCGTTGAGCTCTGCTTTGCGGCCGGTGTCTTCTCCTTTGATATTGTATATTGCGAGTTCCATTACTTCTCAATTAAAACGATTGAACCTTTACTTCCGGGGATTGAACCCTTTATCAACAGCAGATTGTGGTCTGCGATCACCTTCAGCACCTGGAGGTTCTGAACAGTGACGTTCTGGTTGCCCATCTGGCCGGCCATACGCATTCCCTTGAACACTTTGGCGGGATAGGAGCAGGCGCCCACCGAACCGGGGGCACGCAGACGGTTGTGCTGGCCGTGGGTGCTCTGGCCTACGCCGCCGAAGCCGTGGCGTTTTACCACACCCTGGTAGCCTTTACCTTTCGACACACCCTGAATGTCGACGAAATCGTTCTCCGAGAAGAAATCCACGGTGATGGTATCACCGAGTTTGTATTCGCCTTCAAATCCTTTGAACTCGGCCAAGTGGCGCTGGGGAGCTACTCCGGCTTTCTTGAAGTGACCCTGCATGGGAGCAGTGGTGTGCTTCTCTTTCTTTTCCATGAAGCCGAGCTGAAGGGCGGAATATCCGTCGGTTTCAGCGGTTTTGATCTGAGTAACTACGCAGGGACCTACTTCGATAACAGTGCACGGCACGTTTTTGCCGTCGGCACTGAAAACGGATGTCATTCCGATTTTCTTTCCTAATAATCCTGGCATTTCTCTGTGAATTTAATTTTGTTTTACTTAAATACCTTTTTTAAGGTTGCTGATTACACCTTGATTTCAACTTCTACGCCGCTGGGGAGTTCGAGCTTCATGAGCGCGTCGACGGTCTTGCTGGTGGAGTTGTGGATGTCGATGAGGCGCTTGTACGACGAAAGCTGGAACTGCTCGCGGGCCTTCTTGTTGACGAAGGTCGAGCGGTTGACCGTGAAGATGCGGCGGCTGGTAGGCAGCGGGATGGGACCCGAGATTACTGCACCGGTAGCCTTGACGGTCTTCACAATCTTCTCGGCCGACTTGTCGACCAAGTTGTAATCATACGATTTAAGTTTGATTCTGATTGTTTGATCCATATTGTTGAATGTGAAAGTTGTTTTTTACTTGACAAGGTCTACACGGCCCTGGCACTCGGTGAGCACGTTGCGGGCAATCGAGCTGCTGACCTCCGCATAGTGGGAGAACGACATGGTAGAGGTTGCGCGGCCGGAAGTGATGGTACGGAGTGCGGTCACGTAGCCGAACATCTCTGCAAGCGGGGCTTTGGCTTTTACCACGCGGGCGCCGCTGCGGCTGGTTTCCATGCCTTCCACCTGACCGCGGCGTTTGTTGAGGTCGCCGATCACGTCGCCCATCGATTCTTCGGGAGTTACGACTTCGATCTTCATGATAGGCTCCAGAAGCACGGGGCCGGCTTTCTCAGAAGCTTTCTTGAAGGCCTGGATGGCGCAGAGCTCGAACGAGAGCTGATCGGAGTCGACCGGGTGGAACGAACCGTCGATCACGGTTACCTTGAGGTGTTCTACCGGGAAGCCGGCGAGCACGCCGTTCTTCATTGCGGTGGTAAAACCTTTCTGGATGGAGGGGATGAATTCCTTGGGAATGTTACCGCCCTTCACCTCGTCGATAAACTGGAGATTGCCCTCGAAGCCTTCGTCGGTGGGTTCAATACGCACGATTATATCGGCGAATTTACCGCGGCCGCCGGTCTGCTTCTTGAATACCTCGCGGAGTTCAACGGGCTTGGTGATGGCTTCCTTGTAGGTTACCTGCGGACGGCCTTGGTTGCACTCTACCTTGAATTCGCGACGCAGACGGTCGATAATGATGTCGAGGTGAAGCTCGCCCATACCGGAGATGACGGTCTGGCCGGTCTCCTCGTTGGTCTCCACACGGAAGGTAGGATCCTCCTCGGCGAGTTTCTGAAGTCCTACGCCGAGTTTGTCGAGATCCTTCTGGGTCTTGGGCTCAACGGCGATACCGATCACGGGATCGGGGAATTCCATAGCCTCGAGCACGATGGGAGCATTTTCGTCGCAGAGGGTATCGCCGGTGCGGATATCCTTGAAACCTACGCCTGCGCCGATATCGCCGCAGCCGATCTTCTCCATCGGGTTCTGCTTGTTGGAGTGCATCTGGAACAGACGCGAAACGCGCTCTTTCTTGCCTGAGCGGCTGTTGAGAATATAGGATCCGGCAACTACGTCGCCTGAATAAACGCGGAAGAAGGTGAGACGGCCTACATAGGGGTCGGTTGCGATCTTGAATGCGAGGGCACACATGGGTGCTTCGCTCGAAGGCTCGCGGGTCTCGATTTCGTCGGGGTTGCCTAAAGCGTGGCCTTCAACCGCACCTGCGTCGAGCGGGCAGGGAAGATATGCGCAGACAGCGTCGAGGAGGGGCTGCACACCTTTGTTTTTGAACGAAGAGCCGCAGACCATGGGGACAATCTCCATCTTCAGAGTTCCGGCGCGGAGGGCGCGGCGGATTTCGTCTTCGGTGATGGTGGAGGGATCGTCGAAGTATTTCTCCATGAGAGCGTCGTCGAACTCGGCTATTTTCTCAAGCATCTTGTCGCGCCACTCTTCGCATTCTGCAACGAGACCGGCGGGGATTTCCTCGAGCGAATAGTCGGCTCCCATCGATTCGTCGTGCCAGAAGATGGCCTTCATCTGAATAAGGTCAACAACGCCTTTGAAAGTCTCCTCGGCACCGATGGGCACCTGAATGGGGCAAGGATTTGCTCCGAGCACATCCTTGAGCTGGCGTACAACCTCAAAGAAGTTGGCGCCCGAGCGGTCCATCTTATTTACGTAGCCGATACGGGGAACGTTGTATTTGTCAGCCTGGCGCCATACGGTCTCCGACTGAGGCTCAACACCGCCGACGGCGCAGAAGGTTGCCACGGCTCCGTCGAGCACGCGCAGCGAACGTTCCACCTCTACGGTGAAGTCAACGTGTCCGGGAGTGTCGATGAGGTTGATTTTGTATTTGTCGCCGGCATATTTCCAGAAGGTGGTGGTAGCGGCGGAGGTGATTGTGATACCGCGCTCCTGCTCCTGCTCCATCCAGTCCATGGTGGCGGCGCCGTCATGAACCTCACCTATCTTGTGTGTAAGACCGGTATAGAAAAGTATACGCTCCGACGTGGTGGTTTTACCGGCGTCGATGTGAGCCATAATACCGATGTTACGGGTATATTTTAAATGTTCGTCGATTTTAGCCATTAAAGTAGGAATCTTTTGGTTTGCTGATGAAAATTAGAAACGGAAGTGAGCGAAAGCACGGTTGGCCTCGGCCATCTTGTGCATGTCTTCCTTGCGCTTGTAGGCGCCGCCCTGGAGGTTGAATGCGTCGACAATTTCTGCGGCGAGTTTCTCAGCCATAGTCTTGCCGCCGCGCTTGCGGGCGTAAAGGATAAGGTTTTTCATCGAGATAGATTCCTTGCGGTCGGGGCGGATTTCGGTAGGCACCTGGAAAGTGGCGCCGCCCACTCTGCGTGATTTCACCTCCACGGTGGGAGTCACGTTCTCAAGGGCTTTTTTCCAGATTTCGAGAGGAGTGCTCTCTTCGTTGGGGAGTTTGCCCTTCACCAGATCAAGAGCTGAATAGAAAATTGTGTAAGAGGTGTTCTTTTTGCCGTCATACATCAGGTGGTTGACGAATTTCGACACTCTCACGTCATTGAAAACGGGATCGGGGAGAATCACCCGTTTCTTCGGCTTAGCCTTTCTCATTGTTTAATGAAATGTTTTTTTGTTTTTGGTTGCTCGGTTGCTGCATCTTTAATCTTCAGCCCGCGCCCTCCGGCGCCGGCTTACTCAACCTTTCGATTTAGCCTTCCCAACAAATCAAAAACGGAGATTTTTACTCTGTTTGATTTAATTTTTTCGGAAAAGGAGGCGGTGATTACTTCTTGCCGGCCTTCGGACGCTTGGCTCCGTATTTCGAACGGCGCTGAGTGCGATCCTTTACGCCGCTGGTATCAAGCGTGCCGCGAACGATGTGGTAACGTACACCGGGGAGATCCTTAACACGGCCGCCGCGAACGAGTACTATCGAGTGTTCCTGAAGATTGTGACCTTCGCCGGGAATGTAGCTGTTGACTTCCTTTCCGTTGGTCAGACGAACACGAGCGACTTTACGCATTGCCGAGTTAGGCTTTTTGGGGGTAGTGGTGTAGACGCGCACACACACGCCGCGACGCTGCGGGCATGAGTCGAGTGCGGGCGACTTGCTCTTATCCTCCAGTGCCACACGTCCTTTTCTTACTAATTGCTGAATAGTAGGCATCTTAGTTCTTTTTGTTTAACTTTTGTTTATTAATCGTTTGTTCTTGTTGTTTTCATACACATTCATACGCCATCACCGCGCTCACTGTCAAACAGTTAGCGTTGCGATAAGCGCACATTGCTCCGAAAAGCGATGCAAAATTACAACATAATTTTCTAATAACCAAATATTTCCACGGCAAATTTATCAACACCTTTCCGCTTCACTTCCGCAAAATGTGAATATTGCTCAAATCTCCGCCAGAGTCTATAATTTAATCTAAAAACTTTCCGATAATGAGAATTTTGGCGTACTTTTGCACAATATTATATCATCATGCGGAACGCAGCGCTCAAAATACTCGCATACTTCTCGACTTTCGTCATTCTTTTCATACTTCAGAAACCGGTTTTCGTCGCGGTCTACGCATCGCTGATCGGCCCTGAGGCATGGGGATCGCTGTGGCAGGTGATTGCCAACGGATTCTCGATGGACTGCGCAATGGCCGGATATTTCACCATCATACCGGCTCTGCTTGTGATAGCCCGGCTCTGGACCGACTCCCGCGCCCTGACGGTCATGGACAGAATCTACGCTGCCTTCGCCGCACTGCTCATATCTGCCGTATTCTGCCTTGATATTGCGCTCTACGGCTACTGGGGATTCCGCCTCGACACCACTCCCCTCTTCTATTTCTCCACCTCGCCCGCCGCCGCATTGGCCAGCGCCGGAGCGGGGTTGATAGCCGGCGGATTCGCCGCCATGGCAGCACTCGCCTTCATCATCTACCTTATCCTCACACGCCTGCCCGGCCGCATACCCGTAGCGCGGCTACGCTCCGCAGGCGCCACGGCCGTGGCCGTACTCCTTGCCGCGGCGCTGTTCATCCCGATCCGCGGCGGCTTCACCGTATCGACAATGAACCTGAGCCGCGCATATTTCAGCCAGAACCAGCGGCTGAACCATGCGGCGATCAACCCGATGTTCAGCCTCATGTATTCAGCCACGCATCAGAGCGACTTCGCGAGCCAGTTCCGATTCATGGATGCCGCCGAGGCCGACAGCGTGATCGAACAACTGACCGACACCTCCACGTACCGTCCCGACTCCGTTCCGCCGCTGCTTACGGTCAGCCGTCCCGACATAGTGATGATTATTCTCGAAAGCTTTTCGTCGCATCTCATGCCATCGCTCGGAGGAACACCGGTGGCAGTCGGCCTTGACTCTGTCGCCGCCGGCGGACTGCTGTTCACCAACTTCTACGCCAACAGTTTCCGCACCGACCGGGCTCTGACTTCCATTCTGAGCGCATATCCGGCCCAGCCCACCACAAGCGTGATGAAATACGTAGAAAAGATGGAAAACCTCCCGTCACTGTCTCTCACCCTGCGGCGCAACGGCTATATCCCGAGCTATTTCTACGGCGGCGACGCCAATTTCACCAACATGCTCGCCTATCTCGTACACTCGGGATTCGAGAATATAGTGAGCGACAAGGATTTCCCTATCTCTGAAAAAACCGGCAAATGGGGTGCCCACGACCATCTGGTATTCCGGCGCGCTGAATCGGCGATACTGTCGGCTCCCGCCGGCGCCGCGCCCCGTTTCGATGTAATCCAGACCTCGAGCAGCCATGAGCCTTTCGAGGTTCCTTACAGCAATCCCGCCATACTCCGGCTCGGAGCTGCCGCCAACGCCTTTGCCTATACCGACAGTTGCCTCACGGCCTTCGTCAACAGGCTCAAAGCCTCGCCCAAGTGGAAGAATACCCTCGTCATAATCGTCCCCGACCATTACGGAGCGTGGCCGGCCGACATAGACGACCCCATCGCCCGCCACACGATTCCTCTCGTCATGACCGGAGGAGCCCTCGCCCGGCCCGGCGAACGGGTCGGGACACCCGGCTGTCAGACCGACATCGCCGCCACACTCCTCGCTTCGCTCGGCATTCCCTACGGAGAATTCCGCTTCAGCAAGGATATGCTCAACCCCTCCTCGCCCCATTTCGCAGTGTTCACCCGCCCCGATCTGATAGGGTTCGTCAGCGAGTCCGACACCGCCGTGGTCAGCCTCGACACCGGCAAACCCCTCATCCCATCCTCCCCCGCCGCCGAACGCTCCGCCAAGGCTTATCTTCAGAAACTTTACGACAATCTCTCTGCCTTATGATAGAATTCCTCAACACTATAGACACCCAGGTGTTCCTGTTTTTCAACAATACCGTGCGCATTCCGGCGCTCGACAATTTCATGATGATTTTCAGCGGCAAATTCGTCTGGATTCCCATGTATGCGTCGCTGCTCTACCTGATTGTGCGCTCCTTCTCGCCCCGCCAGGCGCTTATCTATGTACTCGGCATAGCACTCGCCGTAGCACTCGCCGACCAGACATGCTCATCGGTCATACGCCCGCTTGCGGAGCGCCTTCGCCCCTCCAACCTTGGGAATCCGCTCTCAGCGCTCACAATAGTTGTAAACGACTACCGCGGAGGCGCCTACGGCTTTCCGTCGTGTCATGCCGCCAACTCATTCGCCCTGGCGGCGTTCACTTCCCTGCTCATGCACCGGCGCCGCTTCACCCTCTTCATTTTCGGCTGGGCGGCATTCAACTCTTTCACCCGCATCCACCTCGGCGTGCATTACCCCGGCGACCTCCTTGTGGGCGCCGTGATAGGCTCTGCTTTCGGATGGATTGTCTACCGCATGGCTCGCGCGCTCGACGTACGCCGTAACGCCGACCTCTCCGTCCGCCTTTCCCGCCCGCTACTCCACATTCCCGTCCGCATCCAGATTACCGACACCATCTCGCTGCGTACTGCCACCGTATGCGTGGCCGACATCATGACAGCCACCTGCGCCGCAACCATAGTCGGAATCCTCATAGCCAGCTTTATGATCTGATATACTGTTTTTCCGGCGAAAAATTCCATAGCGCGCCTGAACCCAAAGCGGTTCCGGCGCGTTTTTATATGGAATCAGGTATATCAATATTCACTTCTCAACTATCAATTATATGAAACGCCATCTTCTGCTTGCCCTCATGCTGCTCGCCGCTCTCTTCGGTGCCGTTGAAATCAACTCGTGCTCCAGGATACTTTATGTAGGAACCGACAGCCTGCGTATCGTGGGCCGCTCGCTCGACTGGAAAACGCCAATACCCACAAATATCTACGTATACCCGCGCGGAATCACCAAGAAAAGCCACGACTTGCCCGGAGCCTTCGAGTGGACATCGAAATACGGCTCCGTATATGCTGTAGGCTACGATGCCGGCGTGACGGAAGGAATGAACGAGAAGGGGCTGGTTATCAACGGCCTGTTCTGCAAAGGTACCGTCTACGACAACGACTCCACAGCCGGCCGCCCCCCGATGTCGCTCGCCGTTTTCGTAGCATGGCTGCTCGACCTCAACGCCACCACCCCTGAGGTAGTCGACGTGCTGCGCAAGCACGACTTCAATGTATCCGGCGCGACTTTCGACGGCGGCACCGCTTCCACTCTCCACTGGGGAGTGACCGATGCTCAGGGCCGGTGCGCCGTGTTTGAGTTCGACCACGGCGACATAAAGATCTACGAAGGTGTTGACATGCTCGCAATGACCAACGACCCTACCTATCCGTCGATGACCGCTATCAACAGATACTGGGAAGGTGTGGGAGGAACCAACATGCTCCCCGGCACCGTAAAGAGCCCCGACCGGTTCGTGCGCGGCGATTTCTTCGCCACCCATGTTGAAAAGACCTCCGACCCCGATCTCGGAGTCTCGATTATCCGCTCGATTCTCATGAACGTGTCGGTGCCCTACACTTACCTCATCCAGGGCGAACCGAATGTATCGTCCACGCAGTGGCGCTCGTTTGCCAACATACGCGACCTCCGGTATTACTTCGACATCGTCACCCATCCCGGACTTTACTACATTGACCTCGCCAAGTGCGACCTCCGGCCCGGCGCCCCCGTAATGAAAATCGACAACGATAAATCAACTGACTACATAGGCAACGCCACCTCGAAACTTGTGAAATCCGCTCCATTCACTCCCAGATACTGATCTATGACTGCTCCTGCATCCGGAAGCGGCAAAACTGCGGCCGCAATGTCGTTTACATTCGTCGTGCTCTATCTCAGCGGGCTGAGTGCATTCGGTTCGTTTGTCAACGACATGTACTCACCCTCGCTCCCCTCCATGGCGCGCTTTTTCGGATGCACGGCCTCTACCGCCCAGCTCGGTCTTTCCGCAGGAATGGTCGGACTCGCCCTCGGACAGATTTTCCTCGGGCCGTTCAGCTATAAATACGGCCGCAAGACCGCCCTGTTGCTCTCGCTGCTGCTTTTCCTGGCAGCAGCCGTGGTCAGCATATTCTCCCCGACCATCCACTTCTTCATCGCCACTCGCCTCTTCCAGGGCATGGGCGCCGCCGGAGGCTACTTCCTCGCGCGCACTATTCCTGCCGACATCTACAGCGGACGCACCCTCGCCAAGTGCATGGCCGTGATGGGCGGCATCAACGGCATCGCTCCCGCCTCGGCTCCGGTTATCGGCGGCTTCGTGTCGGAATACTATACCTGGAAAGGCGTATTCGTTGCTCTCGCCGCCTTCTGCCTCATCCTCCTTCTCATATCGCCGGCTCTCAAGGAAACCATGCCGCCGTCAGAGCGCCCCAAAGGGAGTCTGTGGAGCAACTTCCGTAACTACCCCACACTGCTGCGCAACAGCCGGTTCATGACCCACTGTCTCTTCAAAGGCTCAGCCCTCGGGCTGCTGTTCGCCTACATTTCGGCCACGCCCTTCATCTTTCAGGTTCACTTCGGATGGTCGGCGAGCTACTACGGACTGTTCATCGGCTTCAACGCCCTCTTTGTGGCTGCGGGTTCGGTGGTCTCGCTGCGCTTCCATCCGCTGAAAAAGGCTGCTTTCGTCGGTTCGGTTCTCCTTGTGGTTGCCGCCGTGAGCGAGGGAATCGCCCTATGGTTCTTCCACGACTTCTGGCTCTGCGAGGCGCTGCTTATTCCCATGTGCTTCTCGCTCGGACTGATTTTCGCCGTAACAAACACTCTCGCCATGAACGAGGGCCGGCGGTTTGCCGGCGCAGCCTCGGCTATTCTCGGTGTGAGCGGCTACGTGTTCGGAGCCATCGTCACCCCCCTCGTAGGTGTGGCCGACATACCGCGCTCAACCGCTATCGTTCTCATTGTCATGAGTCTCATCACCCTCTTCTTTTCATTCCGCTCCCGGTCGATTCCCGCAGACCTCATGGATTCTGCCGCCGCTGATGTCCCCGCTCCGCAAAAGTAATTTTGACACCTCGAAAAAAAACATTACTTTTGCGCTACGATTCGACATAGACGGATTATGCGACGGTTATTGCTCATATTATTCATCATGCTTTCGGTAGCGTTCAGCGCCGCCGAGGCCGCCGCTCCACGCTGGGAATCCGTCAACGTTCCCTCGCGCGAAGATACCGAACGCATCGATTCTGACGGAATCGACATCTCGGTTCGCGAAGGCTACATCTATATCTCCACCTCACGGTCGCTCACGGTGAAGGTTTTCACCATCCTCGGCCAGCTGATTTCTCAGGAAAATCTCACGCCCGGCACCCACCGCCTGCGCATAGCCTCCCGCGGCATCTACATCCTGAAAGCCGGTTCCTCAACCCGCCGCATAACCCTCTGATTCCGCTTCAGCCCCTTCGCTCCGAGCACATCCGCCACATTATTATATATAATTATATATGCCCGTGAAAGCCCTGCTGATTATAAACCCGATCTCCGGCACTCGAAAAAAAGAGGGCCTCGACCGGTTTATATCCGAGCGGCTCGCTCCTCTGGGCTGGGAAATCGACGCCATGTTCACCCGCGCACATGGCGACGCAGCCCGCTTCGCCGCCGACGCAGCTGCCCGGGGAGCCGACGCCGTAATAGTGGCAGGCGGCGAAGCGGGCTGCGTCGCCATG
>UROS01000022.1 GCA_900549445.1 uncultured Porphyromonadaceae bacterium
TATCGGCTGCCGGCGCAGGCGCATTCGAACCCGCGCTGACGTCCGCTCCCGACACCTCTATGGCAGCCCGCGTAAAACAGATGGCCCGCCCGCTCTCAGCGAAAGCGTCGCGCACTTCCGCCGCGCCGGTTAAGAAATCGCCGCTCGCAGCTACCGCCGCCGACGGCACGAAAATCTACGGCGGTGTTGTCTACGCCGACTCCTGGAGTTCCAGCAACGCTCCCTACGGCATCTATTCCTCCACCACAACCCCGCCCCTCACCGTTGAGCAGCACTATCTCGGCGATATGTTCCGGGTGAACGGCGGCGGTTTCTACGCAGGCGGAAAGTATTACTTCATCGACTACACCATCTCCTCCACCTCCGACGGCGAAGAGCAGGTTTTCACCTATCTCTACGAAAACGAAACCTCCCCCTTCCGGTATGTCGGCCAGAAGAGCCTCGGAATGTCGCATATCGCCAAGGATCTCACCTTCGACCCCATCGACCAGCGGGTCTACGGCATCTTCTCCGTCGGCTCTCTCGAAGACTCCTATCTTATAGGCGCCATGGATCTCACCGACTACAGAATCGAGGAATTCTGCCGTCTTCCGATAACCCACGTAGCCATTGCCGCCGACCGTCTCGGCAACGTATACACCATCAGCTGCGAGGGCGATCTCTACCGGCTCGACAAGTCGGCACGTGAGCTTAAGCCCGTCGGCCCGACCGGCGTGGGAGCCGTTGAGGCTAAATATGCCCAGTCGGCCACCATCGACCTCAACACCGGCGTGTTCTACTGGGCCGCACTCCATACCGACGGCTCCTCGGCGCTCTACACCGTCGACACTGCCACCGGCACAGCCACTAAGGTCGGCGATTTCCCCGACAACGAGGAGTTTGCCGGCATATATATCCCCGACGTGGTCAGCCCCGCCGCTCCCGCCGCTGCGGAGGAACTCTATCCCGACTTCCCCGAAGGCTCGCTGTCGGGCGTGGTGGCATTCGACGCTCCGAAATATACCCAGGAGGGCATTCTGATGTCGGGCGACATCAGTTTCGTGCTCTCAACCAACGGCGTGGAGACTCACCGCGGCACCGTCCGCGCCGGAAAGCGCAACTATGAGATTGAAATGACACTTCCCGACAACGGCTTCTACACCTTCTCGCTCACCCTCTCCAACGACGCCGGTTCGAGCTATCCCACCGCCTTGCGCACCTATATCGGCAACGACTTCCCCGAGGCATGCACGGAGGCTACCGCTGTCAATACCGGCCGCTCAGGCAAGATTGACCTCAAATGGCGCAAGCCCCGCAAGGGTGTCAACAACGGCTACGTGGATTTCAAGAGCATGACCTACAACGTAGTGCGTCTCCCCGACAATGTACAGGTGGCTTCGGCGCTCGCCGACACCGTGTTTACCGACAATATCGAAGACACTTCGCTCCGCTGCTACCGCTACCGCATTACGGCTGCCGCCAACGGAATGGAGGGTGCGCCGGTGCTGACCAACAAAGTGGCCGTGGGCCATATTGCGCAGGTTCCCTACGTGGAGAATTTCGACACCGAGGTGGATTTCTCGACCTGGTCGGTTGACGATGCCGACAACGATGCCGCACTCAGCGGATGGAGCAATATCGGCACCTGGGACTACTCAGCCTACAAAGGAGGCGTGGCCACAGCAACCCCTGCGGGAGGCAACAATGCCGGCCACGCCAAAAACGACTGGCTCTTCACTCCGCCGGTTCATCTCCGCGCCGACCGCACCTATAAGGTGAAATATCTCGCCATGAGCCAGGGCAACAGGATCGTGCCGAGTTTCCGTGAGTATATGGAGGTGAAGATGGGCAATGCTCCCACAGTGGAAGCCATGACCGAGACCCTCCTCGAAAACTGCGAGATTGACAATGAATATACTAAATACAACAGTTACGACCACGTAATCCACGTCGATGAGGAAGGCGAGTACCATATCGGCTTCCATGCCACCACTCCGGGCGACCAGCTTATGTGGAATCTCGTGATCGACGACGTTGAAATCCTCGAGGACGCCCTCTGCAAAGGTCCTGCAGCAGTGACCGATTTCACGGTAACACCCGGTGAGAACGGCGCTCAGACTGCCTCAGTATCATTCAAGGCTCCTGAAAAGGCCATCGACGGTTCGCCTCTGGAGGCTCTCGACCGCATCGAGATTCTCCGCGGTTCCGATCTTATAAAGACGTTCACAGCCCCCGCTCCCGGCGCGTCTCTCGAATTTGTCGACGACAAGGCTCCTAAAGGAACCGTTGAATACCGCGCCGTGCCTTACGATGCCGAAAACAAGGGTCTCGAGGCGAAAGCCAGGGTATTTATCGGCTACGATATCCCCGCCGAGGTGAAAAATGTGCAGGCCCGCGACGTTGACGGTGTTGTCACCGTAACCTGGGAAGCCCCCGGATCCGAGGGCGTCACCGGAAACTATGTCGACGTGTCGAAACTCACCTACACCGTGGAGCGCTATCTCGGTGCTGGCAACAGCAAGATTATAGCCGAGAACATCACCGCGCTTACAGTGACCGATCCCGGGGTGACTGCCGACGAGCAGACTCAGATAGCTTACCGCGTCACGGCCTCCAACAGCGAAGGTAAGAGCAAGGCAGCCTCGTCGGAGCCCATCTTCGTTGGCGGCGACGACAATCTGCTCCCCGTCCACTAGTCGTTCCCCGGCCGCTACTCCACCAGTACGGTGCTACGCTATATCACGTCGCAGACAGGCTCGCAGTGGGGTGTGGCTGATGAAATAAGCGGAATCACCCCGGCCGACGCCGACGGCGGTATGGCCGTGTTCGGCCTCAACGGCTATGCTCTTCCGGGCGAGGACGGCCTGCAGGGCATGCTCTACACCAACCGTATATCCATAGAGGGCGCTGTCAATCCCGCGGTAAGCTGCTACATTTACCATGAGAAGGGTTCGGCCAACGTTCTCGATATTATGGTAAACCGCGAGACTGAAGGATGGAAATCGCTCCGCACCATTCCTGTAGCCGACCCCGACGGCGCCGAAGGATGGACTCAGGTTGTGGTTCCCCTCGCCGATATCAAAGGCTCGCGCTATATCCAGGTAGGCTTCCGCGGAACGGCGAAGGATGAGAGCGCTCTGTTTATCGACAATATACTCATCGACGACCTCCTCGACCATAATGTGGAACTGACCTCAATCTCTTCCGACCGCATCGCGGCTCCGGGCGTGAACCTGCCCGTCAGCGTTACCGTGACAAACCGCGGACTCAACCCCACGGGCGACTATTCGGTAGTGCTTTCGTCGGCAGCCGGCGATTTCACCTCCTCTCTCGACGGCCCGGCGCTCGCGCCCGGAAATTCCGCCGAAGTGAAATTTGAATTCCCCGTCACCCTCGGCACTCCCGAGGAGAACACCCTCACCGCCGAGGTTGTCTATGAACCAGACATGAAGGTCTCCGACAATGTCTCGGAGTCTGTCGACATCTACGTCGAACTTCCGCGCATGGCCTACGTGACCGACCTCAGAGCCGAAAAGAATTCCGACGGCTCCGCAACACTTGCCTGGAGCGCCCCCGACGCCTCGACCGCCTCGCCGGAGCCCGTCACCGACAATTTCGACTCCTACAAGCCGTTTATAATCGACAATATCGGCACCTGGAAGATGTATGACGGCGACGGCCGCGCCACCTGGGGAATCTCAAACGGCCAGGGCGGCATCCTCAACTACACCAACGCCGGAAAGCCGATGGCATGGCAGGTGTTCAGCCCGACGGATGCGGGTCTTTCGGTAAATTACGATCCTGAGTCAGATACTAACGACCTCCCCGACTGGCGTCCGTATTCCGGCTCCAAGATGATGATTTCCTACGCTCCCGTAACCGGTGCGAGCGACGACTGGATGATTTCCGAGGAACTCACCGGCTCGCGTCAGATCGTAAGCCTGATGGGCCGCGGAATCGTCAGCCGCTATAACGAGAAAATCGAAATCCTCGCCTCGCAGACCGGCCGTGAGCCTGAAGACTTCACCCGGGTGGCTGTATTCAGCCTGTCGAAAGTATGGACGCGCCTGAGCGCCCTGCTTCCCGAGGGCACGCGCTACTTCGCCATCCGTTGCATCTCGCCGCAGCAGTTCGCCGCGATTGTCGACGATGTTGTCTACGCGCCAGCAGGATCCGCTGCAGCAGCCGCCGACCTCACGGGCTACAATATATACCGCGACGGCGAGAAAGTGGCCACAGCGCCCGCTGAAGGTCTCTCATGGAACGATGAGGCAGCTGCCGGAGTCCACACCTACCGAGTGAGCGCCGTTTACAACCTCGGCGAATCGCGCCTCTCAAACGAGGCGAAGGTGGGCGAATCGGGTATCGGAAATGTCGGTGCTGACAGTTTCCGCGTTTCGGTTTCGGCTTCGCGGATTACCGTGACCGGCTCCGGAGATGCCGACGTGATGCTCTACGGTACCGACGGTCGACTCGCCGGTGCCGACCGCTCGCGTTCCGGAAAGGCTGTATTCACCGTCGCCCCCGGCGTCTACATTGTCCGTGCCGGTTCCTCGGCCGTAAAAGTGGCGGTGATGTAACGGTTCTCAGACTTTTTACTTAAAATAAGCGTTCAGACGGCTCCTGAAGGGCCTCTGAACGCTTTCTTATTGTTTTTTGTTGTAACTTTGCAATCCGTTAGGAATAATATCATCATGCAGGAGAATCAGTATAAAGGACTTTCGGCCGCACAGGTCGAGGAAAGCCGGCGCCTCCACGGCGCCAACATCCTCACTCCGCCCCCGCGCGAATCTTTGTGGATAAAATACTTACGCACTTTCCGCGACCCGCTTATCGTGGTGCTCCTCGTGGCGGGTGTGCTCTCGGTTTGCATCTCGCTTTATGAGTTCTACGGGCTGCACGAGGGCGCCGGCGTGTTTTTCGAGCCGGCAGGCATCTTCATGGCCATATTTCTGGCCACCGGACTCGGTTTTATCTTCGAGACAAAGGCCGCCCGCGAGTTCGACCTCCTGAATCAGGTGAAAGACGACGATCCGGTCAGGGTAATCCGCGGCGGAAGCCCCACGGAAATTCCACGGCGCGACGTGGTGGTGGGCGACATCGTCATTCTTGAGGCGGGGCAGGAGATTCCGGCCGACGGCACCCTTCTGGAGGCCGTGAGGCTCAACGTAGACGAATCGACCCTGACCGGCGAGCCGATGTGCTCCAAAACCACTGATCCCGCCCACTTCGACCCCGAATCCACTTATGCCAGCAACCGGGTAATGCGCGGCACCCGCATAATGGAGGGGCACGGCGTGATGGAGGTTACGGCCGTAGGCGATGCCACCGAAAACGGCAAGGTGTTTACCGCCGCCACGATCGACGACGATGTGCAGACCCCTCTCGACGAGCAGCTGCGCCGCCTCGGCACCATGATTACCCGTCTGAGCTACATTATCGGCATTGCCGTGGTAGCTGGGCGCGTTGTGATGTATTTCATATCGGTTTCCGAGCCTTCGGTGCTCTCATTTGTGGCATATTTCCTCCAGACCATCATGATAGCCGTGACGCTCGTGGTCTGCTCCGTGCCCGAAGGGCTCCCGATGGCCGTGACACTGAGTCTCGCCAACTCCATGAGGCGCATGCTCCGCACCAACAACCTCGTGCGCAAGCTCCACGCCTGTGAAACCATGGGCGCCACCACTGTCATCTGCACCGACAAAACCGGCACCCTCACCCGCAACCGCATGCAGGTGTATGAGGCCGAATTTTACGGTACAGAAGGCAAAAAACTCGGTTCCGATGCCCTCAGCGCACTCATAGCCGAGGGAATAGCCGTGAACTCCACCGCCATGCTCGACCGCACCGACCCCGCCGCGGTGAAAGTGCTCGGCAACCCTACAGAGGGTGCTCTGCTGCTCTGGCTTAATGGGCAGAACATAGACTACGACACACTGCGCAACCGGGCCGTGACGGTAGAGGAGCTTCCATTCTCGACTGAACGCAAATATATGGCCACGGTGGTGAAATCAGCCACCGGAAAAAGAATTCTTTACGTAAAGGGTGCTCCTGAAATCGTCTGCTCCATGTGCTCGGTCTTCCCCGCCGGGGTAACCGAGAAGGAAATCTCGGCCCGTCTGCTCGATTATCAGGCCATGGCCATGCGCACTCTCGGCTTCGCCTGCTGCGAACTCGCAGGGGAGGAAACGGTTATAGCCGACGGCAAACTTGCGCCCGGCTTAAGCCTCACCTTTCTCGGCATAGTGGCCATATCGGATCCCGTGCGCCCCGACGTGCCGGCAGCCGTTGAGGAGTGCATGAAGGCGGGAATAAAAATCAAGATTGTGACGGGCGACACTCCCGGAACCGCCCGCGAGATAGGAAGAGAGATAGGTCTGTGGGACGACACGACCGACTCCGACCGCAATATAATCACCGGCACCGAATTTGCCGCTCTGAGCGACGCTGAGCTGCGTTCCCGTGCCGCAGACATAAAGATTATAGCCCGCGCCCGTCCGATGGATAAGAAGCGTCTTGTAGAGGCTCTGCGCGATGCCGGCGACGTGGTGGCAGTGACCGGCGACGGAACCAACGACGCGCCTGCGCTCAAGGCCGCCCACGTCGGACTTTCGATGGGCGACGGTACCGCCATCGCAAAAGAGGCGAGCGACATCACCATCATCGACAACTCGTTCGCCTCGATAGGCCGCGCCGTCATGTGGGGACGCTCCCTCTATCTCAACCTGCAGCGTTTTATATTGTTCCAGCTGACGGTCAACGTCGTGGCGTGTCTTACGGTGCTCTGCGGCTCTTTCATGGGGATGCAGCCCGCACTTACCGTCACCCAGATGCTCTGGGTCAACCTCATAATGGATACTTTCGCGGCCATGGCCCTCTCGTCGCTGCCGCCCTCGCGCTCCGTAATGTCGAAGCCGCCGCGCAACCGCAGCGATTTCATCATCAACCGCCCGATGTGGGGCTTCATCCTTTCTGCCGGGCTTATTTTCTTCGGAGTGCTCATGGGGCTGATGTATTATCTCGACCACACAGACCTCACTTCGGTGCTTCAGATCGGGCAGTTGCCCTGGATTTCGGAAAACAAGGGGCTGAGTCCGCGTGAGATGAGCATTTTCTTCAACGTGTTTATCTTCCTGCAGTTCTGGAACATGTTCAATGCCAAAGCATATGCTACCCGGCGCTCGGCACTCCATTTCAAAGGGTGCGGAGAGTTCCTTTTCATCGCTGCGCTGATATTTTTCGGCCAGATATTAATAGTGACGGTGGGCGGCGCGTTCTTCAATGTGGTTCCGCTGCCGCTCACCGACTGGATTGTTATCATAGCAGCTACCTCGCCCGTTCTATGGATCGGGGAACTGCTCAGATTGCTGCATAAGAAAGATACCCCTGAGGCGCAATGATTATTGCGCAGGGTCAAAACCGCGGCGCCGCAAAGCGGCGAGCATGCGGTACGACATGGCCTCGCGGTAATAGCTGACAATGTGGGCACACCAGTCGTTGGTGGTTTTTGCGCCCTCACGAGTGCGGTTGTAGTGCTGCACTTCCTCGTCGTATGCCTCGAGGTCGGGCAGAAGGGAGTCGGTGCGGTAGTGGTCGTGGTGAACTACGAGCGGCAGGGGCTGTTTGGGCTTGAGATCCGGCATCTCGCGGGGTACGCCGATGGCGAGGCCGCAGACTACGAAAGTGTTTTGCGGGAGTTTTACAAGCTGCGCAACGGAGTCGGGGGCTGCGGTGCGGGCGTAGCCTATGCAACAGGTGCCCAGACCGAGCGATTCGGCCATGGTTAGTGCGCTCATCATGGCAAGGGTAGCGTCGACCACTCCTACTATCACGCCGTCGACAGTGTGGGTGAACTGCGGAAAATCTACTTTTTTATGCTCTGCAAGTACTTTGATTTTATTAAAGTCGGCGAGGAAAAGCAGGAAATGGTTGCAGGTCTTTATCTGCTTCTGGCCTGTCAGTTCGTAGAGTTTCTCTTTAGTGGGCTGATCCGTGATGTCGATTACCGAAAATTGCTGTCCGTTATAACTTGTGGGGGTGTTGCGGATGGCCTCGTAGATGAGGGCCATGTCGTCGTCGGATATGTTTTCGCGTTCGTAGCGGCGGATGCTGCGCCGCTCAAGAAGGGTCTGGTCTACAGGTTTCATTGCTTAGAGCTTTAAGGGGTTTGCACTGAATAACAAATGAAACCCGCAAAAAGTTCATAGCGGGGAGCGGAAAAGTTAGAGGTTGTTTAACAACAAATGTTAAGCCGGAGTGGATGTTTTTTGAGCTAACCTGTTCATAATCTGAAGGAGCAGTGCTGTAGCACTGTGACTGAAGATTAGGGACAGGGGAGCCAAAAAGGCATCCATGCGACTTAATGTAACATATTTTTTCTTTTTTATACATTTCAAATTCAATTTTGCGGTTGCTTAAAATGCTTTTTCGCATCCATTCTCCCGGGCGTCTTTCGTGCTGAATTTCAGTCATAATGCTACAGCATTACTCCTTCAATTCATCCCGAAATACACCTCGGGAGAATGGACTCCGGCTTTCACATTTGTTTTTAAACAACCTCTTAACCTCTGAGCATGGCCACTACCCGGAGAAGGGCTGGAACGAAGAGATCGACCTCTTCCCGGGTGTTGTAGGCGGCGAATGATGCGCGTACCACGCCCTCTACTCCGAGGAACTGCATGAGTGGCTGGGCGCAGTGATGGCCCGTGCGGACGGCTATGCCGAGCTTGTCGAGGAGCATCCCTACGTCGTAGTGGTAGCAGCCGTCGACGTTGAACGATATTATGGCGCATTTTCCGGGAGCCGTGCCATAGATATGTATGCCTGGAATTTCGGCGAGGAGGCGCGAGGTGGCATAGTCGAGCAGATCGTGCTCATGGGCGGCGATGTCGGCGATTCCGGTATGCTCCATGAAGTCGATGGCGCGGTGGAGCGCCGCGATTCCTATGAAATCGGGGGTTCCGGCTTCGAATTTGTAGGGGAGGTCGGCGAATGTGGTGTGCTCGAACGAAACGTTGGCTATCATTTCGCCGCCGCCCTGATACGGAGGCATCTCCTCGAGAAGTTGCCGGCGCCCGTAGAGTACGCCTACGCCAGCAGGCCCGTACATTTTATGGGCGGAGAAGGCGTAGAAGTCGGCTCCGAGTTCACGGACGTCGACTTTCAGATGGGGCACTGCCTGTGCTCCGTCGACCACCACGGGGATTCCCGCCGCATGGGCGATGGCTGTGATTTCGGCTATGGGGTTTACGGTTCCGAGTACGTTGGAGGCGTGGCAGATGCTTACGATGCGTGTGCGCGGTGTTATGAGGTCGCGGAAAGAGTCGAGATCGAGGCGCCCCTCGGCGTCGACAGGCACTACCTTAATTTTGAATCCTATGCGGGCCTGAAGGAGCTGCCAGGGCACTATGTTGGAGTGGTGCTCCATGACGGTCAAGATTATCTCGTCGCCTTCGGCAAGGCGCGAGCCGCCGAAGCTGGAGGCCACGAGGTTGAGCGATTCGGTTGTGCCGCGGGTGAAGATGATTTCGTCGGTCGACCCGGCGTTGATGAATTCTCTGACTCGCTCGCGGGCGGCTTCCTGAAGCTCGGTGGCCTCCATCGAGAGGGTGTGGACGCCCCGGTGTACGTTGGCTTTTGTGGTGGTGTAGCCGCTGACGATGGCGTCGACGACCTCGCAGGGTGTCTGGGAGGTGGCGGTGTTGTCGAGGTAAACGAGCGGCCGGTTGTATATTTTGCGCTCAAGTATGGGAAACTGCGAGCGGAGAGCGGGAAGGTTCATAGCAGAGTATAAAAGTTATATAATTTATATAAGTTATATAATTTATATAAGTTATTTCAGCCCGGCGCAGGTGTCGCAGGAGGGGCAGCCGGAGAAGCGGCGGTCTACGAGCATGAGCATGCGGTCGTGGAGGCCGGGGATACGGATGGTGTCGATGACGTCGGTCATGAAAGCCTGCATGAGCATCCGGCGTGCCTCATGTTCGGGAATTCCGCGTGTGCGCATGTAGAAGAGTGCATCGTTGTCGAGCTGTCCGATGGTGGCACCGTGGGAACATTTCACTTCGTCGTTGTAAATCTCCAGCTGCGGCTTGGAGTGCATGCGCGCACCCTCTGATGCGAGGAGATTGCGGTTGCTCTGGTATGCCTCAGTAAACGGTGCGGCGGGAGTAACAAGAATGGAGCCTTCGAAGGCAGCGGTGGCAGTGTCGGAGAGGACATATTTAAACAGCTGGTCGCTGTGGCAGTGCGGGGCGTTGTGGCTGACGTCGGAGCAGTTGTCGGTGTGCATGGTACGGTCGCCGATCACCATTCCGGCGAGCCTGGTTTCGCAGCGTTCGCCGTCGACAGATACTCTGAAATCGTTGCGGGTCACGCCGCAGGTGAGCGTAGTGGAGTTGAGGGTAAGAGATGAGCGGGCTTCCTGACGGGCGTAGAGGCGGGAGCATCGGGAGGTGAGAAGGGAGGATTCCTCTACGTCGACCATCTCGAACGAGGCTTCCGGGGCGAGGCTGATTTCCACCACCTGCGACGAGAGGTAGCGGCGTTCGGAATCCTGGGTGTGGTCGCACACGAGCAGGCGGGCAGCAGCGCCCTCGCCGAGACTCACAACGATGCGGCGCACGGCCATAAGCGGAGTGGGCGACGCGAAAATATTGACGAGCTGCAGGGGCTTTTCAATCTTTACTCCGGGAGCTATGCGGATGAACACACCGTCGGTGAGCAGCAGATTGTTGAGAGCCACGAGGGGATCGGACTCCGGCGCGATTTTGCCCAGGGTTTCGGCCACGAGGTCGGGCCATTGCGCGGCTGCGGAGCGCAGGGAGCAGAATGTCACGCCCTCAGGCAGCCCGTCGGCGAGACGCCGTGAAGGCACGAAGCGGTCGTTGACAATGAAGCCCAGGAGAGTGGACACACCGGGTACGTCGCAGCGGAACGATGCCGCAACATCGACCGGAATCTCCACCCGGGCGAGGTTCAGTCCGTAGTCGGGAGCATAGATGTCTTCCAGAGATGTCTTTTCGTAGCCTTCGTCGCCTTTTTGGGGAAGACGTGCGCCGCGGAGCGCCTCGAGAGCCGCGGGGCGGAGCGAACTGAACAGTCCGGGAGTGCCGGAACCGTCGAGCAGAGAGCGGCCGGAGGCGTAGAGGTCGAGATATTGAGTCAGAGCGTTCATATAATCAGCTGTTTTCCTCTTTGATCCAGTCGTAGCCTTTCTCTTCCAGTTCGAGTGCGAGTTCGGGTCCGCCGGTGCGCACTATCCGGCCCTTATAGAGGATGTGGACGAAATCCGGGCGGATGTAGTCGAGCAGACGCTGGTAGTGGGTGATCACGATAGTTGCGTTGCGGTCGGTCTTGAGCTTGTTGACTCCTCCGGCAACGATGCGGAGAGCGTCGATATCGAGTCCGGAGTCTGTTTCGTCGAGAATCGAGAGGCGGGGTTCGAGCACAGCCATCTGGAAAATTTCGTTGCGTTTTTTCTCGCCGCCGGAAAAGCCCTCGTTGACTGAGCGCGAGGCGAGTTTGTTGTCGAGCTCAACTATAGCGCGTTTCTGACGCATGAGCTTGAGAAAGTCGCCGGCTCCGAGAGGCGGTTCGTTGAAGTATTTTCGCTTGGCGTTGACGGCAGCACGCATGAAATTCACCATCGAGACGCCGGGAATTTCAACGGGATACTGGAAGGAGAGGAACAGACCTTCGTGGCTGCGGTCTTCGGGCGACAGCGCAAGGAGGTCGACGCCGTGGAGCGTCGCTGAGCCTTCGGTGACAGTGAAAGCGGGATTTCCGGCGAGGACTTCGCTGAGAGTTGATTTTCCGGAGCCGTTAGGGCCCATTATGGCGTGGACTTCGCCGGGGCGCACCTGAAGGTTGATGCCCCTGAGTATTTCTTTGCCTTCAATGCCGGCATGCAGGTTTTTTACGTCAAGCAACAATTCGCTCATAGTCAGTAGTGTTTGATTGAAATGCAAAATTACGATTTTTTGAGGAAAAGGCAAAATGAAGTTTTGCGGAGAGCATCAAGAATGGGGCGGTTTCGCGGTGGACGTGAAGAATTACGTCCGTACAAGCCAAGTCGCAGGCTATCAGTGTTTTATTTAGCTGTCATATTCGTTAAAACCTCTGAATAAACAAAGACCCGCGCCGGAGGGGGCGCGGGCCTTAATGACGGGTTTCAGCTTTTCAGCCGGGAAAATTCTTTACTTCTTTACGAGGGTTGCGGTGTAGGGGTATGCGCCGAGGCTGAGGGTTACGTCGTAGGTTCCTTCACCCGGGGTGGCGATGTTGGGAGCGCCGCCGTCGGTGCTGAGGAATTCGATCTCACCGCCGAGGTTGACAACATCCCACGAGTCGTTGGCACGGAACTTGAACGAGCCTTCGCCCTTGAGAGTGACGGTGCCGGTCCAGGTCAGGAAGTCCTCGCTCGGAGTGAGCGGGGTGCTTGCGTCCCATCCGCCCTCGGTAGCGTCGCCGATCAGTCCGAAAGTGGTGATGCAGGGCGAGATGGTGTAGGTGAGGGCCGAGATGTTGGCGGTAACCCAATAGAGACCGTCCTGGGTAACCTTGATGTTGCCCGCACTGCCGTCGGTAGAGAGTTTGCCGTCGCCGGCATAGCCGTAGTTAGTGTGATCCCAGTCGGGGGCGGAGGTGAATTTGAACTCACCCGCTACGTTCACGAAGCCGCTGTAGTCGATATAGTTATTGGTGTAAAGCAGCTGCGATTTGTCGTGGCTCCAGCCGTTGGAATTGCCGGGAGTCCAGAGGTTGGGGATGGCGAGAATCCACGTGTAGGCGTGGAGACCGTTTTCATCGGGACGCATATTGACGGTGATGAGGTGCTTGTTCTCCTCCTCGATTACACCGAACACGCCTACGGTTTCGTAAGCCTTGAAGTTGCCGGAAGCGGCATAGAGGTTGTCGTCGTACTCGGGACCATAGACTACGCCGGTACCTGCGGCGAGGGTCGAGGCGGGAACAACCGCCCATTCATAACCTGCGGCAGCCTCGGCTGCTGTTATGTCGACCACTACCGAGAAATTGGGGTCGTCGTAGGGGCTGGCGCCGCTGTTGGTCATCTCGATGGCCTGAGCGTTGATCTGACCGTCGGAGCAGGTGCCGATGAGGTAGTATTTGTCCTCAATAGTGAAGCCGGGGTCGAAGGGCTTGAGGCTCGCGGTCATAGGGCAGTAGTAGGCGTCCTTGCCGCCGAGACGCATGGTAGTTTCGTCGGCGGGGTTGACTGCATACGCCTTGAAGCGGATATTGACGGTCTTTGCGTCGGGAGCAATGGTGTTGAGGGCGGGGTGGTAGGCTCCGTCGAGAGCGTCGGCATCGGCGTAGATGGCGTTGTCCTTGAAGGTGACGGGGAAATCAACAGGATTGTTGAAGGCGTCGGAGGATGCCATCTGACCGATGAATTTAAGCTCGGTATAGTTTTCGGGGAGATTTGACACCGATTCGAGGTCGGCGAGTTTAACGGTGCCCTGAACGGTGTTGAGCTGACCGAGGTCGTAGGTCTGATCGCCGGCAGCGCTCAATATGTTGAGGTTCGCTGCCTCAAACACGGGTTCCTGGGGATTGCTCTGTCCGGGAGGGTTGGGGAGGTCGAAGCTTTCGCACGATGAGAATGCAAGCGCCATGGCTCCCATGAGCATTAATGATATTTTTTTCATAATTGAAATTCTTTATTGAAATTTTCAGTATTCCCGCCGGAGAGCCGGAAGGGGTCTCCGGCGGGGTTTTGGAAAATCAGGGAGTCAGGGATTGTTATTCTTCAACTTTAGTGAATTCCACCCTCATGTTGGTGAGGTCAACAACCATCTTCATCTTGCC
This sequence comes from uncultured Porphyromonadaceae bacterium, assembly GCA_900549445.1. Taxonomy (GTDB): domain Bacteria; phylum Bacteroidota; class Bacteroidia; order Bacteroidales; family Muribaculaceae; genus Duncaniella. The sequence continues at coordinate 13,810 of UROS01000022.1, forward strand.
GCCGGGCCAGTCGGTGAAGTTCCAGTTGCCTTTGCCCTGGAATGCTGCGCCTGAGTAACCTCCAGCGGGGAACGAGAGGTCAACATTGGCGTCTTTGCCCTGAGCACCGATAGAGGGAAGCTCGTTGTCGTTGCCCCATTCGCCGAGTTCGGTGTAGAAGCGGAACTGAGCTGCACCGGCTGCAACGTCGAATATGCCGGAGTAAACGCCGTCGCCTTTATAGTCGAAGAGGCGGAATGGCGCGCCGGTTTCCTCTGCGCCGTTATCCCCGACATACCATCCGGAGCATGCGCCTACGAGGTAGATGAATGCCTTGCCGGCGGGATCGAAGTCGCCCTTCTGAAGGGTAACCTTGATATTATCCATATCGTTGAGGTCGACGGTGAAGGTGATGTAGCCGCCTGCCCAATTCTTGATGCACCAGTTGCCCTTGCCGGGAACACCGGTGAGATTGAGGATTTCGCCGGTGAACTCGACTTCTTTATTCTGGTTGTCGATTCCGGTGCCTCCGATGGAGGGAAGTTCGTTGTCTTTGCCCCAATCGCCGAGTTCGGTGTAGAAGCGGAAATATACATCGCCGGCGTTCACGTCGAATGCGCCGAGGTAGATGTTTGTGCCTTTGGCGGTTTCGGTGAGGGCGCGGTCAGCGTAGGTGTCGGGAGTTGCAGTGTCGATGCCCCACTTGCCGTTTATACCTGCAATGTAGATCTTCTTTCCGCCTTCGAGGTAGGGATTGAAGGGCTGCATCTCAAGTTTAATGGTGTTGGTGGAGTAGATTTTGCTCGACTCAATGCCGTTGAGCTGGGCGAGAGCGCGGACATAAATGGTGACGGGTTCAACGCCTTCCTCGGGGAACTGGTCGAACGAGTTGATGCCCATGAGGGTAAGAATGGCGGTTGACCATTCGCTCGCGGCGATGTCGATCTTGGCCAGGGTCTTGTTTTTCGAGGCGATAGTGTAGAAGTTGGCAGTGCCGTCCTCGCCGGTGGTGAACTCCTCGGAGAGCGAAACGTCGAGCGAGTAATTTGTGACTGCAGAGTAGCCGTAGTCGGGCTGCGAGCATGTCACCATCACGTTCTGTCCGGGCGAGAGGACAACGGTGTTGTTGGCATAGGGCGGAATATTGAGCGTGAACTCGGTAGGCTCCTGGTATACCGGCTTGTCGTGATCCTCCTCGCAGGAGGTGAATCCGAGCGCGGCGGCCGCCACGGCCATGAATATATACAGTTTTTTCATGAGTTTTAATTCCTGATTGAAATCGATTAATAACCGGGGTTCTGCTTGTAGCCGTTACGTTCCACAACGGTGTTGGGGATTGCGTAGACGTTGAAGTAAGAGGGGAAATCGGTGCCTTCGGCTGCTCCGTACTTCCAGTTCCAGGTGTAGCCCGAAATCCATTTTCCGTAGCGGATGAGGTCGGTGCGGCGGGTACACTCGGTGTAGAGTTCGCGGCAGCGCTCGTACTGGAGCTCCTGGAGGGTGAGCGTGGCGGTGGTGTATGGCTGGAAGCCTGCGCGCTGACGCACGTAGTTGGCATATTCTACAGCCTTATCTGCCGGACCGCCGCCCTGAAGGGCTGCTTCGGCTGCCGAGAGATAGATTTCGGCGAGACGGATCATGCCGTAGTCGATGCCGAGAGGATCGACAGCCTGAGGCGACATGCTCTTGTCGATTTCGTTATTGTCGTTGATATACCAGTTGGTGTACTTGACGGGAAGGAAGCCGTTGCGGCCCCAGTTGGCCTGAACGAAGGGTTCGTTGTCGATATTGAAGCCGTCTTTGGCGGTCTTCCAGAACTTGGTGCGGATGTCGGGCGAAGCGGTGAAGTCGCTGTTCCAGTTGAAGATTTCAACAAACTGGCGGCGAGCGCTCATACACTTCCAGCCGTTTGCCGAGTTGTAGTCGGCCTGCTTGCACTGGAATTCGTCTTTTTCGCCGGAGTCGCCGATCCAAGCGTTGCACATGAAACCGCCGTTGGCATAGCTCTTAAGGCTGGCGCCGTCGTTGAGGGTGGCGCTTTCCTGTACGATTCGCCAGATGATCTCGCTGCAGTCCTTGTTGTTGTAGCTGAAATTCTTGTGGTAAGCGGTGGAAAGACCGGAGTTGTTGAAACCTCCGTGGCCGCGGCGTCCGATCACAGCCTCAGCGTGGCTGAAGCAGTCGGTCCAGCGGGGGGTTCCGGTGTAGACCTGGGCGTTGAGGTAGAATTTAACCAGGAGCGACTCGGCAACGTCGAGACCTACGTAGCCGTAGGGGGGATTGTTGGCGGGATCGTTGTCCTTGTACCATTTAACGATATCCTCGAGGTCGGCGGTGACTTTATCGAAGACCATGCGCCGGCCTTCGGCGAAGTCGGTGCTGAGCTGGGGTGCAACCTGTCCGGTCATAACGGTTTCATCGGCCCAGGGCACGTTGCCGAAAGCGTCGATGAGGTAGAAGTACATGCCGCCGCGGATAATGCGTGCCTGACGGGAAAATTCGTCGAAAAGCTTCTTCTCCTCCTCGGTGCTTACGCCGAAGTCGGTCTGCATGAACTGGTTGCAGAGGGTTACGATAACCATCATGCGCGAGTAGGCGCCCATGATTACCTGGTTGGTCGACGGAATGCGGCCGTACTGGAAATTGGGGTCGATGGCGTCGGCCGAAGGCTGCCAGTTGGCCTCGTCGGAGGGAATCTCCTGAAGGTTGAAGATGGAGCGCTGGAATGTAGACATACCGCCGTCCATCGAGGTAAGGATGTTGGAGCCGTCGTCGTTAGTTCCGTAGCCGTAGGTGGAGGTCTGGAGATAGATGTCGGAAATCACCTTCTCCATGTACTGCTTGGGGTCGGAGGGGAAAGTTCCCGGGGTTATGTCGTTGGGACTCGTCGGGGTCAGGTCAAGGTCACCTACGCAGGAACCCATCGACAGGGAAGCGGCGACGATGCCCGCCGAGATGAAATATTTGGTAAGTTTCATGATTAATTCCTTTTTGAGTTTAGAAAGTGGCGATGAGACCGAGAGTGAAGGTCACGGGACGGGGATAAACATTGTCGTCGCAACCGGAGAACACCTCGGGGTCGATGCCCTTGTACTTGGTGATGACGAAAGGATTCTGGCAAGCGCCGAAGAGACGCAGGCGGAGATTGTCGTTGAGCAGATTGTCGAAGGTGTAGCCGACGGTGATGTTGTCGCAGCGGATGAAGGATGCGTTTTCAACGAAGTAGCTGCTCAGCGCGAGATTGTCGTCGCTGCGGGTGAAGAGGAATTCGTCGCGCAGGAGGTTGTTGAGGCCGTACTGGTCAACATTGCCGAGGTTTGTGCGGGTGCGTCGCGGTGCGTTGTATACCCAGTTGCCGATGCTTGCGCGGAGTGAGATTCCGAAGTCCCAGTTCTTGTAGTTTACGTTGTTGTTCCAGGAGATTGTGACCTTGGGTTCGGGAGAGTGGAAGTTGATGAGGTCTTCCTTGTCGATCTTTCCGTCGGCGTTCTGGTCGACGTACTGGCCTTCAACCGGGTTGCCGGCTGCGTCGTAAACCTGCTCGTAGACACGGTAGGTGTAGGCAGCCTCGCCCTGCATGAACCACTGGAGGTCGCCGCCGATGCCGCCGCCGGGGATGCCGCGTGCGCTCAGGGGCACGCCGCCGTTAAGCTCGGTGATCTTGTTGCGGTTCCATGCGATGTTCACGCCGGTGCTCCACATGAGGTCGCGTGTAACCACGGGCTTTGCACCGAGGTTGACTTCAATACCGTAGTTGCGGAGTTTGCCGATGTTGGTTGTCAGGTAGTCGGAGGTGTTCTGACCGATAGCGGGAGTGTGGGCGAGAAGGTCGCGGGTGTCGCGCAGATACCAGTCGAGAGCAGCGGTGAAGCGGTTGTTGAGGAAAGCGAGGTCAAAGCCTACGTTCCAGGTAGTGGTTGTCTCCCACTTGATGTTGGTGTCATAGGGCTGGGGATAGAGAGGATTGATCCACTGGCCGGGATTCGAGTAGGAGGGATACATGAAGTTGTTGTTGGACGAGATGGTGTAGATAGGCAGGTATGGGAAGTAGCTTCCGATTTCCTGCTGACCGGTCTCGCCCCAGCCGAGACGGAGTTTCCATTCGTCGAGCACGGTGCTGTCCTTAAGACCGGGGAGGTTTGAGATTTTCCATCCGAGAGCAACGGAGGGGAAGAGACCCCAGCGGTTGTCCTTGCTGAAACGTGAGGAACCGTCGTCGCGGAGAGTGAAGGTGAAGAGATAGGTGTCGCGGAAAGTGTAGTTGAGACGACCGAAGAACGAAACGAGCTGCACGGGAGCCGCCCAGCGGGAAGCGCTGATATTGCCGACGGGCTGACCGATAGAGTTGACGGTGTTCTGGTTCATGGTGTAGGCTCCGTCGGCGTAGGTGAATCCGTTCTGACCGTTGGCATCGAGGTAGCCGAGGGAGTTTACGAAATTCTGGGAGTGGCCGAAGTAGCTGAAACGCTGCCAGGAGTAGCCGACCATCACGTCGACGTTGGAGTAGATCGACTCGAAATCCTTCTTATAGTTGGCATAGAAGTCGAGGAGGGTGTTGCGCTGCACTTCATACCATTTGTACATTGTCTCGGCACCGGCGGCATTGTTTGCAATGAGGCCGGTATTGCGCCATGCCTGAAGAGAGTTGGCGGCGGTGAAGCTCTTGGCGTCGTTTTTCGACACCTGATAGCCGAGGTTCAGGTTGAGGTGGAGTTCGGGGAGGAAGTGGAGCGAGTAGTCGAGCTGCAGGTTGCCGGTGGAGGAGTAGGTGTTGTTGTGGCTGTCGACATCCTTGATGAGCTGCAGCGGGTTGATTGCGGAGTTACGGTCGTTCACACCGTCGGGGGTGTAGTTGTAGAAACCGTTATAGAGGAAGAGGCCGGTGTTGCCTCCCATGGGAATGTTGCTGTAGACCGGTTTTGTGGGGTCGTAGGCAACGGCAGCTCCGATGGCACCGCCGTCGGCGTTGGAGGTGCGGCCGTAGGTGCCCTGTACGTTGGCAGTCACGCTCAGGTGGTCTTCAAAGAACTTGGGGTTGAGGTTGAAGCCCACGGTAGTGCGCTCCATTCCGGAGGTTTTGAGGATACCCTGGTTGTTGGTGTAGCTTGCGGTTACGCGGTAGGGAAGGATGCCTGCCTTGCCGCCTACGCTGAGGTTATAGTCGTGGGAGAACGAGGTGCGGAGCACTTCCTTCTGCCAGTCGGTGTTATAGATTTCGCCGTTGAATCCGAGCTGGGCGGCTGTCGACTCGCCGAGACGGGAGCGAACGATGTCGGCGAATTCCTGACCGCTCATCACGTCGAGTTTCTTGCGGGCGGTGTTGATGGAGAAGTTGGCTGCGAAGCTGACCTGGGGGCGTCCGCTCATGCCTTTCTTTGTGGTTATGATGATGACACCGTTGGAAGCGCGGCTACCGTAGATGGCGGTTGCAGAAGCGTCCTTGAGGATAGTCATCGATTCGATGTTCTGGGGGTTGACCATTGTGAGGGCGCTCATTCCGCCGCCCTGGGTCTGGTTGGTCTGGGGCACACCGTCGATCACGATAAGAGGGTCGTTTGAAGCGGTGAGCGAGGAGCCGCCGCGGATACGGATTGTAGCTCCGCCGGTAGGATTACCGCCGTCGGTCGTTACGACCACGCCGGGGCTTGCGCCAACGAGGAGATCCTGAGTAGAGGTGGCGATGCCGGCTTCGATTTCGTCGGGCTTGATGACAGCCACGGAACCGGTGGCATCGCTTTTCTTAACGGCACCGTAGCCGATGGCAACGACTTCGCCGAGCATCACGGAGTTTTCCTCCATGGTTACGTTGATGTTGGTGCGGCCATTGATGGCGACTTCCTGGGTGTTGTAGCCCACGTAGGAGAAGGTGAGCACTCCGTCGGATGGAGCCGAGATGGTGTAGTTGCCGTCGAAGTCGGTGGCTACTCCCATAGTTTCGCCCTGGACTACGACACTGGCGCCGATGAGCGGTTCGCCCGTCGGGTCACTTACAGTACCTGATACTGTAATCTTCTGCGCTAAAGCGGGAAAAGAGAGGCACAGCACCATAATGGCGGCGAGCCACACTTTCCGACTCATTTGAAAACAAATGTTCTTCATGCAAGAATCGTTTTACTTGTTTTGTTAATGTATTATATAATCTCTAAAAAAGCAGTTTTAGGTCAATGGCGGGAAAAGACGGTCCGCTCCGGAGGCGGTAAGGTAATCGGCGGAATTTTCAGGAAAATGTAAGCGCCAGTCGGTTATTTCTTTCTCTACATTGTGAAGGGGAGCCCCGAAGGCCCGGCGCTTCGCCCCATATCAGCCACAAATTTACTACAATTTTTTAGATATTTACATATTTTGTCCGAAAACTTGCAAAAAGCACTGTTTTTAACATTTTTAAGTTAATGGAGGGGCGGTTTATGTAATTTATGCGGGGGGTGCATTATACATATTTAATATATACGCATTAATATATACGCATTAATATATACACAGCAATCCCCGGG
>UROS01000023.1 GCA_900549445.1 uncultured Porphyromonadaceae bacterium
GACTGATGCAGTGTCGGCTACCGTAATTGCCCCTGAGTGCGGTCTCGCCGATGCTCTCGCCACGGCTTGCATGGCTCTCGGGTCGGAGCGCGCCATTGCGATGCTCGACAGCATCGGCCCATCCGTGGCGGCGCTCATAGTGAAGACCCAGCCCTCCGACACCGCCCTCACCATCGTCGCCACCCCCAACTTTCCCCGCGACTGACGTGCGATTTTTTCGCAAATTTGTTCGGTAAACAGTACTTGATACCGAACAAAATTGCTATCTTTGCAGCTGAAAATCAAGATGAAATAAAAATGATAAATTCCCGAATTGTCAAAAACAAGATTGCCGCTATAAAACCCGCAACGGTTTTTACCATCAGCGACCTCGGCATCCCGCCGGACTGGTGGGAAAATGTCAGGGTCAAGCTGGGGCGAATGGTCAACTCCGGAAAGCTTGAAAGGGTAGGGCGAGGCAGATATTACAAGCCCAAGACATCTGTTTTCGGGAGCATAGGTCCCGTTCAGAGTGAAATCGTAAAGGACCTGCTCTACGACAATGGAGCGCTTTCGGGATACATCACCGGATATGCGGTATGGAATCAGATGGGACTTACGTCGCAGATTCCGAATATAATAACAATCGGCACTTCCCGTCGCCGTAATCCCATGAAGCGGGGCAGTTATCAGGTACATTTCATAGCGCAGCCCAACAGGATAACTTCCGACTCCATACCGCTGCTCCAGACGCTGGATTCTCTCAAAATGATAAAACAGATACCGGATTCCGACATCGAAACCTCTTTCCGAATCCTCGGGAAGCATATTGCCGGTATGGAGGAAAAGAAACTGTCAATGCTTGTGAAGCTATCGAAAAAATACCCTCCGCGGGTTCGGGCGCTTTTGGGAGCCATACTGGAATCGAACGGCAACTCCGATTACTCCGCCGAGCTTAAAAAATCGCTCAACCCCTCAACTCATTATGCGACAGGATTGAACGGTATGGGAAACGTTTACCTGAACAACTGGAATATCGAATGAAACTGCACAACAACAGAGAACTGTTTGCCAACGCCATTCAAGCCACTTCGCAAGAACTTGGAATGGCGCAGGAGTTCGTAGAAAAGGACTACTGGATATGTCAGATTCTCCAGTCACTTTCCCGACATCCGCTGAACGAACGCATTGTATGGAAGGGAGGTACCTCACTTTCCAAGGCATACGGACTTATCAGACGTTTTTCTTCTGATGTGGATTTCGCGGTCCTGCTTGAAGGGCTCAGCCAGAATCAGCAGAAAAAGCTGGTAACACGAATCGGCAGGGATACAACCGTTGATCTGGAAGAACTTGACATGCCTGAAAAGACGATTAAAAACAACCGTTTCAGGAAAACTTATCACGGCTATAAATCTGTACTTGCTAAAAAGAAGGATGCTCTGGACTTTTTGGGCAATCATGTGATTGTGGAAATCAATACATACGGTAATCCACACCCATTCGTCAGGAGATACATAAGGACATTCATTACGGAAATGATGGAACGACGCGGATTGGATTCAATGATTGCCGAAATGGACATGGAGCAATTCGAGCTGAATGTACTTGACAGAAGAAGGACGTTGTGTGAGAAGATCGTGTCGCTGATACGGTTTTCCTTCGAAACGGATCCGATAGCAGGGATTTCATCCAAAATCCGGCATTTTTATGACCTGTATTATCTGACGCACGACACGGAATGCGTCGAATACCTCACGGCAGATTTTCCAAGTGACCTCCTCCAGCTTATCGCTCACGACAAGGCTGAATTTGACCGACCGCCTTTATGGAAGACATCCGACATAATGACCTCTCCGCTATTTGTCGACTTTCCCTCTTTGTGGAAGAGAATATCTCCGGTCTACAGGTCGGAAGTTGGAGCGTTGTCGTACGGACAGATACCAACGCCGGATGAAATATTCGAATCCTCAGTCAAACTTTTTGATGAGGTGAAGGCGATAATTGGAAAGGGGATGAAACCGTAAAAAGTGGTGGAATGGCGGTAGGTCGGGTATGGGGCGCTTGGGCGTTTTTTCGTATTTTTGCGGAAAAATGATTGAATATGAAACGCAAGATTCTCTATTTTACCGGTACGGGCAACTGCCTTTACGTGGCACGGCAGCTTTCCGACGCCGACACGGAGCTGCTCAGCATTCCTCAGCTCGTGAAAAACGGCATTTATGAAGTTGAGGCGGACGAAATCGGTCCCTTGGTGGCGGGCCTTATCGTGAAGGCAAATCCCGCCGACAGTACGCTGTCGCTTGTCTGCACCCCGAACTTCCCCCATGAATAAAAAGGGTGCAGCGAATTTTCCGCTGCACCCTCAGTCCTGATTTTTTCTTCTCCGGTATGTCCCGGCAGTTACCTGACAATCTTTTTTGAAACTTTACCTTTGCTCCTTATAATATATATGCCGGGGAGGAGATTGAGTTCATCAAGCGGCGATGCGCCGTCATACAGCAGGTGTCCGCTAAGGTCGTAGACTTCGGTCCGATTCGTTGAGTCGGCGACAGTCATGCCGATTCCCGACATTGATACAGAAGCGTCGTTGGAAAGATCCGACTCGCGGTTTTCGTCGTAGCATACCGATACATTATATGTATGGTCGCCTTCGGGAACGTCTTTATCGGAATAAGCGGTGCCGTCGGCAGCATCTGTTGTGGCTATAAGCTCACGGTCGCGGTAGATGTTGTAGCCTGTCACCACGGGTACTGCGGGTGTATAGGTGATGTCGTCGAGCATCAGCATCCACACGTAACCCGATATATAATGTATGGCAAAATATTGCGCCCCTTCGGGAATATCAACCTTGTATTCTGTCCATTCGGCGGGAACTTCGAAGGAATAAGTGCCTTCGGGTGCCTTGAATGCAGTGGTTTCGCGCGACGAGTCGGAGAAGAGAATCTCAAATTTCTCCATACCGTAAGTCACGTTATAGGAGCGGGCGAACAGACTGATTGTCTGGGCCTCGCCCGAGAGCTTTTCTGAAATGAGCCAGTCGTCGTTGTATCCCTGACCGGTCACGGCAGCGAAATACTGATTTCCGCTGTGGGCTTTGAACGCGGCGGCTGAGGGCTCGTCTACAGGCATTCCGAGCTCAACGGGATTGAATATGATGAAGGGGAAGACTTCGTCTTTGTGGGGGTACGAACCTCCGAGACCTACAGAGGGAAGACCGTCGATGTCGGCGGTTGCCCAGGAACCGAAATCGGTGATTGTGAACGGATCATATTTTTCGGCGTCGTCGGTTACTGGAGATGAAACAGGTACTACGGGCGACCATGAGAGGCTGACGGAACTGTCTGCTCCTTTCTCTGCCTTGAGGTCGCTCACCTTATCGTAGTCCGGACGGTCGAGCGTGAGACTCGACGACGGAGTCCGGTCATTGCTGCTGTTCGCGTCATCGGCGAGCACCACTTCTGCATAGAGGTCATAATCGGTGTCGGCTACGGAAGTCGGGAATGTCAGTTCGTAAACTTTGGTGGTGAAGGCGGGAAGATTCTCTATCTCGGCGGTCTTCACTATATTGTCGTTTCCATAAAGGTTTATCTTGAACTTTCCGGAGTCCTCGCAGCCGAGATTTTCGACTGATACGTATAGCGAAACGTTCTGGCCGGCAATGGTTTTCTTCGGAAGAGCCGAGTATTTTACGGCGAGGTCGCGGGTGGTGACATTGCGGACTTCAACCCCGTCGACAACGATTGCGGTAGAGGGGTCGGTGGCAGTGCCTTCAAACGAAATAGTTATGTATTCCGAGTCTTTGAAATCTGAGAGAGGTACATAGACGGCGCGCCATTCGTTGTCGTTGCCGCCGATAGTACGGTAGTCGATGGTGTGGATGTTTTTGTACTCTTTGCCGCCATTCTTGCGAATTAATGTATTGAGAGTCAAATCCATTCCGGGATAGGCGAGATAGCGGAACACCAGTCCGGGGGTGTCTTCGCCCGATATGTCGATTTTGCCGCTTTCAATAGCGTTGGTATAAGTACCTCCTTCAAGAGCCATGGGCACGGTGAAGACGATGGCTCCCTTGTCGCCGTCGAACGCCGCTACATCCGTGCCGCTCCAGTCGCATTCCCCGGCATGGGTGATCCATATCCCGTTCACGGGGTTTCCGCCGGGGAAGGATTCATAGAAAGGAGTCACGTAAGGCTCGCCGATGAGATATTCGTTGGATAAAGCTACGCCGCTCTGACCTTGCTCCGATTCCGCCATCAGGCCGAACAGAACCATCTGCTGGACGTCGATATCGGTGTTGCCGATGCTGAATTTCGACTGAGTGAGTCCGGCATTGATCTTAGTCAGGAGCATATATTCTCCCTGCTTATATTGGTAAAGGTTGAAGGAAACTTTGGCGGGGTCGATGTAGCCGCCGTGAGAGCCCGTTGCGGGAAGTTGCCAGTCCATGGTTACAGAACCGTCGAGATTGTCGGTGACGAAGAAATCAACGGGAGCGGCCGGAACATCGGGGCCGATCCAAGCCTGCTTGGTCGAAGGCTGTCCCTCGAGTTCGCCGAGATACGCGATAACGGTATAGGTACAGTTGCCGGCCGTGGCTTCGGAGTCGTCGTAGGTGAGCAGCGAGCCAGGTGTGACTTCGGTATATTCTTTAAGAAGAGTGTCGCCGCGTTTAAGAGTTATGCGGTCTATCTTTGAAAGGGCAGCCTTACCCACTGTTTCGACGGGAGCCCTGAAGCTGACCGAGGCCGAGAGCGCGCCTTTCTCGCCGGCTGCGACTTCGAAGTCGGTCACTGCGGCCGGAGCTGCAGGGTCGGTGAGCGCTACAACGGAGATATTGTCGATCAGTGCGCCGTAGAACGGAGCCGACTTGAAGATATTGAAGGCTATGCTGTAGTCGCCGTCGGCGTCGGGGGTGAAATTGAAACTGAAATTCTGCTTTTCAGTAAGCTTGACCATGATGTCGTCGGCTATTACCTTGGAGTACCCGTCGGGGTTGTCGCCTTTACCGAGCTTTACGGAGAAATGCTGCTCATAGTAGTCCCAGCCGCTCCAGGCGGTGAAGGAAACCGAGTATTCCCGGCCGCCGGTCATGGTGAACTGAGGCGAAATAAGCCAGTCGTTGGGAATTCCCCAAGCACCCCCGGAGGTTACGGCTCCATTCATGGAGTCGTAGCTCCAGGTTGAGCCGTCGCCGTCGGCGTCTTTAAACGAAAATTGTCCGAAATCCGCTTCCGAGTCGAAGCCGCACGTAAACGGAAGTTGCGCCGCATCCGCTCCGAGAGCCGCGCCGACTGTCAGAACCGCAGTGAAAAGAAATTTCGCACTAAGTGAGCAAAAGTAAAGTTTTCTCATAGAATTACGTGTTGGAGTAAACAAAAATACGAATATCTCCAACAAAAGTATATAAATTGACAGTAGGGGCAGTTGACCTATGTCAAGTCAGTCGGATTTTTTCAATTTAGCCCGCAGGCGGCTGAGATATTCGGGAGAAATGTTAAGATACGACGCTATGATTTTCTGCTGGACGCATCCTATTATTTCCGGCCGGTTTTTCACTATGGCGTAGAAACGCTCCTTGGCGCTTCCGTTGTTTACCCGGGAGTTCTTTATTTCCTGATAGAAAAGCTCCTCATGGGCAAGGTTGAGCATCCAGAGGGCGAAATCGTGGTTCGACTGAATCAGTTCTTCGTACTTGTTGCGCTTTATCCGCAGAAGCACCGATCGGCTGCACGCCTCGACCTGATAATAGGAAGGAAGGTTGTGGACAAACGAATGTTTCGACATGAATACAGTGCCCGGCGTGGCAAATGCAAATGTGCGTTCCTTCTCGCCGTTCATGTCGGCGAACCGGACTATCCCCTTAGCCACGACATACATATTGCTGTCCGTATCGCCGGCGTTTACGAGAATGGCGCCCGCATCAAGTTCAATCTCCTCCGAGCGGTCAAGAAAAAGGTCGAGTGTAGAATCGGAGGGTACATATCCGCATTCCCGTTTAAGCAGTTCGCGCAGTGCGAGCGTCGTTTCAGTGGTCATAATAAAAGGCTTTGAAAATGGCTGTAAAGATACCACAAAGAGGGGAATTCTATCATATCAAGATGTTGCTATAATATATATGGTATGTTAAATCTCATCGGTTCGGGAATATTCGGCATATTGATAAAATTATTCCCGTAAAAATTTTGGTATAAAAATTATAGCCCATAAGAGGGAAATGCTTTTTTTTTCGTAATTTTGCACTCTGAATTCTCAAAGCCAAATCATTTATATGTCGGACAACAAGAAAATCAAGACCGCGCTGATTTCGGTCTTTCATAAGGACGGACTCGACAAAATTCTGTCGCTGCTTAATCAAAACGGTGTAAAATTCCTTTCAACCGGGGGCACACGCTCATTTATTGAAAGCCTCGGCTACGAATGCGCCGCAGTGGAGGATCTCACAGGCTATCCCTCCATTTTAGGAGGCCGCGTGAAGACTCTTCACCCCAAAGTGTTCGGAGGTATTCTCAGCCGCCGCGACAACGAAGGCGACCGCTCGCAGACAGCACAGTATGAAATTCCGGAAATAGATCTTGTTATCGTCGACCTGTATCCTTTCAGCGACACCGTGAAATCCGGTGCGGGCGAAGCCGACATAATTGAAAAAATCGACATAGGCGGCATCTCGCTCATCCGCGCTGCGGCAAAGAACTACAACGACGTGGTGATCGTAGCCTCCAAGGCCCAGTACGCTCCCCTTGCGGAAATGCTCGAGCGTCAGGGCGCGGTTTCAACCCTCGGCGAGCGCCGCTGGTTCGCCGCTCAGGCTTTCGCAGTGTCGTCGGGCTACGACAGCGACATCTACAATTATTTCGCCTCCACCCAGCCCGACATGACCGAACCCGACCTCCGCATAGCCATCGACGGCGCAAAGACAATGCGTTACGGCGAAAATCCGCATCAGAAGGGCGTGTTCTACGGAAATTTCGGCGAAATTTTCACGCAGATTCACGGTAAGGAGATTTCATACAACAATCTCCTCGATATCGACGCCGCCACCAGCCTCATGGCGGAGTTCGCAGAGCCTACCTTCGCCGTTCTGAAGCATAACAACGCCTGCGGTGTGGCTTCGCGCGGAACAATTCTCGAAGCGTGGAAGGACGCCCTCGCCGGCGACCCCGTCAGCGCATTCGGCGGCGTGCTCATCACCAACGGTACGGTCGACGACGCTACTGCCGAAGAAATCAACAAGATATTCTTCGAGGTAATCATCGCGCCCGAATATACCGACGGCGCCCTCGAGATTCTTAAAAGCAAGAAAAACCGCATAATACTCATACAGAAGGAGAAAGTTACCACCACCCGTCAGTTCCGTTCGATTCTGAACGGTGCCCTCGTCCAGGATCGCGACCTGAAGGTGGAAACCCCCTCAGACCTCACGCAGGTAACCAATCTGGCAGTGAAGCCCGAACAGGTAGAAGATCTGCTCTTCGCCAACAAGATCGTGAAGCACTCCAAGAGCAACGCCATCGTTCTTGCCAAGAACCGCGCGCTCTGCGCAAGCGGCATCGGACAGACATCGCGTGTCGACGCCCTCCGTCAGGCAATCGAGAAAGCCGGCGCTTTCGGCCATGACCTCCACGGTGCCGTAATGGCCTCGGATGCGTTCTTCCCCTTCGGCGACTGTGTGGAGATTGCGGGAAACGCCGGAATCGACGCCGTCATCCAGCCCGGCGGCTCAATCCGCGACCAGGAGTCGATTGACTATTGCAATGCCCACGACATTGCCATGGTCATCACCGGCATCCGTCATTTCAAGCACTAATTCTTTATAACCAACATTCCAATGGGACTATTCTCTCTAACACAAGAAATCGCTATTGACCTCGGCACGGCCAATACCATCATAATCCACGACGACAAAATCGTGATTGACGAGCCGTCGATTGTGGCCATCGAGAAACGCACAGGCCGTCTGAGAGCGGTAGGTCACGAGGCGCAGCGCATGCTCGGGCGCGAAAATCCCGACATCGAGACCATACGCCCGCTCCGCAAAGGCGTGATCGCCAACTTCAATGCCGCCGAAATGATGATCCGCGGCCTTGTGGCGAAAGCCCGCACAAAAAGCAGCTGGTTCTCGTCGCCGTCGATGAAAATGGTGATCGGTATTCCCTCCGGCTCTACCGAAGTGGAGATCCGCGCCGTGCGCGACTCGTCGGAACACGCCGGCGGCCGCGACGTATACATGATCTACGAGCCGATGGCCGCCGCACTCGGTATCGGCATCGACGTTCTCGCCCCGCAGGGCAACATGGTGGTCGACATAGGCGGCGGTACGACTGAAATCGCCGTTATTTCGCTTGGCGGCATCGTGTCGAACAAGTCGATTCAGGTGGCCGGCGACGACCTTACCGACGACATCAAGGATCACATGAGCCGCGTCCACAACATCAAGGTGGGCGAGCGCACCGCCGAGCAGATAAAAATCAACGTAGGCTCCGCACTCACCGAACTCGAGAACCCGCCGGAAGACTTTATTGTCCACGGTCCCAACAAGATGACCGCACTCCCCATGGAGGTGCCGGTGTCGTATCAGGAGATTTCCCACTGCATCGAGAAGTCGATTTCGAAAATCGAGGCTGCAGTGCTTCAGGCTCTCGACGCCACCCCGCCGGAACTTTACGCCGACATTGTGATGAACGGCATCTATCTCGCAGGCGGCGGCGCCATGCTCCGCGGTCTCGACAAGCGCCTTACCGACAAGATCGGCATCCAGTTCCACATTGCGGAAGATCCTCTGCTCGCAGTGGCAAAGGGAACGGGCGTGGCACTCAAAAATATAGATACTTTCTCGTTCCTGATCCGGTAACGGAATCTCACAGCAAACCATCATCTCATAAAGCCCGCCTGTATCGGGCTTTATGAGTATAAACAAGATTCGCAAACGTGCGCGAGCTTTTAAAATTCTTTCTGAAATACAGTTCATGGGTTCTGTTTGCCGTGTATGTCACGGCAAGCTGCCTGTTGCTGTTTCAGAACAATCCTTACCAGCACTACGTGTATCTCACCTCAGCCAATGCCGCGTCGGCCGGAATCTACAAGGCGGTGAGCAACGTCACCTCCTACTTTGCCCTCCGCGACATCAACGAGGATCTTCAGCGCCGAAACGCCGACCTCGAACTTGAAGTGCTGAAACTCAAGGATGTCATCCACAGGTATCACGAGAAGGAGTATGCCGATTCCATGGTTGTTGATTCCGCTTTAGCGCGCTACAATTTCATAGTGGCCCACGTGATAAACAATTCCATAAACCGCAACCATAATTACATAACCATCTCGAAAGGGCGTCTCGACGGCATAGAACCCGAGATGGGAGTGGTGGATCAGAACGGTATAGTAGGAATCGTGAACGTGACTGGCGACCACACCGCGCGCCTCATCTCGGTGCTCAATCCCCATCTGCGTATTTCGTGCAAGGTGAAGGGGCAGGATCACGTGGGCTCGCTCGCCTGGGACGGCGCCGACCCCTCGGAGGCTTTGCTCGAGGAGCTGCCGCGCCACGCGAAATTCCATAAGGGCGACACGATCGTCACCAGCGGTTTCTCGTCGGTATTCCCCGAAGGCGTGCTCGTGGGTACAGTAATTTCCGCTGAGAAAGAGCACGACGACAACTTTTTCGCACTCCGCGTCAGGCTTTTCACTGACTTCTCGACCCTTTCGACTGTCCGCGTAATCCGCGACAAGATGAAGGACGAACTCGCCACAGTGGAGCAGGACATTGAGGTAAAATCCACATTCTGACCCTATCACCACACTAACAGATAATGAGCAAGACCGTAATACAGTTCGTGATGCTTACGCTGATACTTCTCAGCGCGCAGGTGCTGGTGCTCAACCATATATGCCTGTTCAACCTCGCGGTGCCGTTTGTGTTTATCTACGTGATAATCCGTCTTCCGATAACCCTTTCGCTCAACTGGACGCTCACGATAGCGTTTCTGATGGGTCTGACGGTAGACGTGTTTGCCGACACCTACGGAATGAACGCCCTCGCTTGCACCATCCTTGCGGCGGTGCGCCGGCCGGTGCTTCACCTCTATGCATCGCGCGAGGAGGAGCTTCCGCGCCCCGAGCCCTCGCTCTATTCGCTCGGCACGTCGGTGTATCTGAAATACCTGCTGTCGATGACGCTCATCTACTGTACGCTGATTTTCGTTATTGAAAGTTTCACATTCTTCAATCCTCTCAGGCTCCTTCTCCGCATAGTCTGCAGCACGGTGCTTTCGATGCTTCTGATGGCGGGAATCGACAGCCTGCTTACACCCCGCAGTGAGAAAAGACTATAATCTTGAGAAACGCCGCTGGATAATTGGCGGTTTCATTCTCGTAGTCGCAATTATTTACATCGTGCGCCTTTTCAACCTTCAGGTGCTCGACGACAAATACAAGGACTACGCCGACTCCAACGCATTTCTGCGCAAGGCCATCTACCCCTCGCGCGGAATAATCTACGACCGCAACGATAAACTGGTGGTCTACAATCAGCCGGCCTACGACGTGATGATTATCCCGCGCGACGTCCACGAGTTCGACTCCATAGACTTCTGTTCGGCCATAAACATAACTCCCGAGCAGCTGCGCAAGCGCTTCCGCGACATGCGCAACTCGCCCGGTTACTCCTCCTACTCACCCCAGACTCTTATCACCCACCTGTCGCCCGAGGACTACGGGCGCCTGCAGGAGAAACTCTACCGCTTCCCCGGTTTCTACGTTCAGAAACGTATTCTCCGCCAGTATAACTACGACTGCGCCGCCAATATTCTCGGCAACATCCGCGAGGTCTCGGCGAAAGATGTGGAGCGTGACCCCTATTACATGGCGGGCGACTACACGGGCGACCTCGGCGTGGAGAAAAGCTACGAGCAGTTTCTGCGCGGCGAGAAAGGGCAGGAGGTGCTCATACGCGACGCCCACGGTCAGATTCAGGGCCGCTACGAGGACGGCGCACGCGACCGCGCCGCCATATCGGGGCGCAACCTCCGCCTCAGCATCGATATAGAACTGCAGCAGTATGCCGAGTCGCTGATGGTGAATAAAAAAGGCGCCGTCGTGGCGATTGAGCCTGAAACCGGCGAAATTCTCTGTATGGTCTCCGCACCGTCCTACAGTCCCACTCTTCTCGTAGGACGAAACCGCGGAAACAATTACTCGCGCCTTGTGAAGGATCCCGACAAGCCGCTGTTTGACCGTGCGCTCCAGGCGGCCTATCCCCCCGGCTCTACATTCAAACCGGGCCAGGGTCTGATTCTGCTCGAGGAGGGAATAATAAATCTGGGAACGGCATATCCGTGCAGCCACGGTTTCATATCCGGCGGACTGCGTGTGGGCTGTCACGGCCACGGTTCGCCTCTGCCCCTGAAACCGGCGCTTCAGACGTCGTGCAACGCCTTCTTCTGCTGGGGTTTCAAGCATATGGTCGACCGGCGGTCGAAGTACGGCACTCCGGCGCGCGCCTTCGAGGTGTGGAAAAACCACCTCGTTTCTATGGGCTATGGCTACAAACTCGGAGTCGACCTTCCGGGTGAGAGCCGCGGCTTTCTCCCCAATGCCAAGTTCTACAACAAAATCTACGGCGAGAACCGCTGGAGCGCGAATACCATAATCTCCGTGTCGATAGGGCAGGGCGAGGTGCTCGCCACTCCTCTGCAGATAGCAAATGTCTGCGCCACTATCGCCAACCGCGGCTGGTTCATAACACCCCATGTGGTCAAGGAGGTGCAGGACACGGTGATGCCGCCGGAATACGTGGAGCGCCGCACACCGTCGATACACAGCAGCTACTACAACGACGTGGCAGAAGGCATGCGCATGGCCGTGACCGGCGGTACATGCCGTCTTGCCAATCTTTCCGATATCGAGGTATGCGGTAAGACGGGTACGGCCCAGAATCCGCACGGACGCGACCACTCGGCTTTCATGGGGTTCGCGCCGTATCATAATCCCAAAATCGCAGTGGCTGTTTATGTGGAAAACGCAGGCTTCGGAGCCACGTTCGGGGTGCCCATCGGCTCGCTGGTGATTGAAAAATATCTGCGCGGCCATATACCGGAAGAGCGGAAATATATCGAAACACGAATGTTACAGTCAAACACCATACAATTCAGTGGCACAAAAAAGCACTAATCCCTCGGTATTCAGCTACGTAGACTGGACCACGATAATAATTTATCTGCTGCTCGTGGCCGCCGGCGCCGTAAGCATATATGCGGCGAGCTACGACTATGACCATGCCTCGATTTTTGAATTCAGCGAATTTTCCGGCAAGCAGATCAGGTGGATAGGCCTCTCGCTCGCCGCCGGTCTCGTTTTACTGCTCATCGACGTGAGGGTCTACGAAAACTACGCCTATATAATATATGTGGCGCTGTTGCTGTTGCTTTTGGTGACGATATTCATCGCCCCCGACATCAAAGGTTCGAGATCTTGGCTCGTGATAGGAGGCATGAGCCTGCAGCCGGCGGAATTCGGCAAATTCGCAACGGCACTTGCGCTGGCCAAACTCTTCAGCAGCTACAATTTTGTGCTCAACGCCTCCCACAAGAACTACGTGAAGGCGCTTCTGATTATTTTCCTGCCCATAATCCTGATTCTCGGTCAGAAGGAAACCGGTTCTGCGCTGGTCTATCTGTCGCTCTTCTTTGTGCTCTACCGCGAGGGCATGAGCGGGATGGTGCTTCTCGCAGCCCTATGCGCCGTAGTGATATTCGTTGTCGCCATCAAGTTTACCGACTCGCTGCTGCTGGGAATTCCCGTGGGGCAGGCGGCAGTGTTCATTCTGCTTATGGTGCTGATGGTCGGCATGCTCGCTATTTATTGCAAACGGTTCGATGCCGCCCGCAATGTGGCTCTATGGTTTATAGCAACTGGAGCGCTCGCCACGGTGCTCGCGCTCAGTGGCGTCAGTGTGCCGGGAACATGGTTTTTCATAGGGGTGATTTTCACCGCGATAATCTACATAATCGTGCTGATGCTCCACACTAAGGCGCGCAAACTCATAATTACGGCAGCATCAATTACCGCGGGAGTTGCTTTTCTCTTTTCGGTCAACTACGCTTTTACCGAAGTGTTGCAGCCTCACCAGCAGATGCGCATAAAGGTTGCGCTGGGCATAGAGGAAGACCTCCGCGGGGCAGGGTACAACGTTAACCAGTCGAAAATCGCCATCGGTTCAGGCGGAGTGTTCGGAAAGGGGTTTCTGAACGGCACGCAGACCAAGCTGAAATACGTGCCGGAGCAGCATACTGACTTCATTTTCTGTACGATAGGCGAGGAGGAAGGCTTTATAGGGTCGGGGGCGGTGCTTGTGGCTTTCGTGGTGCTGATTTTCCGCATTATCGCCATAGCAGAGCGGCAGCCGGGTGCGTTCGGGCGAGTCTACGCTTACTGCGTGGCGTCGTATTTCATCTTCCATCTCGCCATCAACGTGGGAATGGTGATAGGGCTATGTCCGGTGATAGGCATTCCGCTGCCATTCTTCAGTTACGGAGGTTCTTCGCTCTGGGGCTTCACCTTCCTGCTGTTCATACTACTGCGTATCGACGCCGCCCGACGCGAACGTCCGTCATACTGATTCCCAAACGATTATGAAAAAGATAGCAAGCTTTACCATCGACCATACCCGGCTCGAGCCGGGCATCTACGTGAGCCGCCGCGATGTTACACCCGCGGGCGACACCATCACGACTTTCGACATCCGCATGACCCGCCCCAACCGCGAGCCGGCGCTCTCGCCGCAGACCCTCCACGCCATGGAGCATCTCGCCGCCACTTTCCTGCGCAACCATCCCGTCTGGGCCGACAAGGTCGTGTATTGGGGTCCGATGGGCTGCTGTACGGGTAATTACCTCCTGCTTCAGGGCAATTTGGAAAGTTCCGACATCATCCCGCTCATACGCGAAACCATGGAATTCATAGCGGGCTACGAAGGTGAGATCCCAGGTGCCACACCCCGCGACTGCGGAAATTACTCCTTTATGGATCCCGCCGGCGCCCGCGAAGCCGCGCGCCGCTATCTCACCCAAACCCTTTCCGCCCCTGCAACCGAATACCTCCGCGACTGATCCGGTGAATCCGAGAGGTTCAGACGACATTTCCGGCTGAACAATCCTTAACTCGCAACAAGCCCTATGAGGTGGTGCAGATGGGCCTCCGGCGGCAGCCAAGTTTCACCGAGACCGAGGCTGTCGCCGGGGTCGAGGCATCACCGCTCCGCGGCTCGCCCCGAATGAAGGAGGGTGTGTGGCTGTCCCACAGCTCCGCTTCGCTGCGCAGTGGGAAGTTAATGGAATATCGCGCTTCCAGCGCTTTCTTCGAAGAACGAAATACTTGGTTGGCTGCGTTGCCGTAAATGCGGTTTTTTATGCCTTGTTCTGAAGTTTACGCATATAGTATAAGTGATTGTTCCGGTCGAGGCAGAAGCCGGTAATTAAAGCAAAAATTGGGATTTATATACCGTGGAGATGCGTTTTTTTCTTTCCGATTATCACTGAGTTACGAAATTTTGTGGTAACTTTGTGTATGGCAACACTCTATAAGATATTGATTTTGCGTGTTGGCTTTGCTCTCTCCTGCAATCTATGGGCGCAAAGTCATAGTTCTATTCCATGTCCTAATACACGAGACTGTAGCCCTTATTTCGGAGAGAAAGGAGGCAATCGGTGAAACTGACTGATAAAAGATTTTGGACTGTATGGGCCATAGCCGAAATATTATTGTTGGCATCCTCCATAGATGTTGCTGTCAGATGTCACTCGCTTGGTATGATATATGTATTTATTATAATCCAACCGTTAATGATAGTTCTGGCATTTTTCAAAAGAACACATCCTAATGCCGCATTGGTAAATTTGATAATCATCAGTTTATATACAGCTTATTCAATCTATCTGAGATTGACGCATGAGGATACTGATGGCTGGGGCTGGTTAGCTTTCACGGTTGTGCTCCCAATTGTGCAACTAATACTGCTATTACTTTATTTGGGGCTTGATAAACTTGTAAAAATTACTGAACATAATCAATAACGATATTGCCATGGAAGATGCTTTGAGATATATAATCATTGCTGTTGTCGTCTATGCTGCAGGTATGGCAGTGTTTAAGGCTGTTCGTACTCGGACGATTGATTATTCTCTTTGGGCAATTGTCATATTGTTTTGTATTGTGATATGGCTATCAAGAGGCTTTCTTATTACTTGTCAGAGATATGATTTAACTATATGGGTCGTCTGTTTATTGACAATAATCAGTTTCATTGTGCCAAAACAATCAAAAGCGAGCCGATGGGTTAAGGGTGGAGCATTAGCGTGCCTTTCATTGGCAGTTATCAGTTTTATCTCTCTTGAAATTATTGCGACACAGAAAGACAGCATTGTGATTGAAACATCGTTGAACGGTTACTCAACAGCTCGCATCGATGAAATTTATTTCAGATTTCATGGCAAGTCATTTGGTCGCAATTTCAATATTAAGGATTACTCCGGCGCTGAGGATTTACGAAAAGATTATAACGTGGAACTGACTTTAATCACTATTGCCGCAGACATAGCTAAGATTGAGTCTTTAGACCTTGTGCCAAAACAAGAATTGATTAATCAATGAGGAGGCAAGCGATGAAACCGCAGGATGAATATATTGCAAAAGAGGCGTTCACGTTTCCACTGTTTTGCCTTGTCTGTATGGCTCCATTCATCTATTGGGGCTGTGCTGACGGGTGGCCTGTCGGTGCGATAATCGGCACGTCGTTTTTCGGGATTATAACAATGTGTTATATCGGCAAATATATTCGTTTCGGGCGCAATTACCTGAAAATCGATGCCGCCGGTATTGAGATAAAAGATTGGAGTAAGATTACATCACTGAGATGGACTGATATAAAGAAATGCGAGGTATATTACAGAACCACCTCGGCCTCTTCTACTCTTTTTGAGCGTGAATTATATATTGTTGCCAAATCTGAGGGTAAACGTAAGCAACACATTTCAGTTAGCCTTTCGGGAAAATACTGTCTCAACAAGAGCGTTATAGAGGCTATTGAGAGATTTGGAGGTCAGGATGTTTACGATTGCCAATCATCTCATCGCCAAAATAAATATTTTGCCGGAATACTTTTGGCAGCTCTTATAGGCATTGCCCTCGTTTTTATTATTTCGATAATCAGAGATGTTTGATATTTCTTTCCTTATGTCGGTGTGGATTTTAGGGATATAACTGCCATCTGCAACACCTGTGGTTTCCATTTGAATCATTCAGCATTTATAAATCTGAGATTGCTTCAGGAAATACAAGCCCTATGAGGTGGTGCAGATGGGCCTCCGGCGGCAGCCAAGTTTCACCGAGACCGAGGCTGTCGCCGGGGTCGAGGCATCACCGCTCCGCGGTTCGCCCCGAATGAAGGATGGTGTGTAGCTGTCACACAGTTACTTCGCTGCGCAGCGGGAAGTTAATGGAATATCGCGCTTCCAGCGCTTTCTTCGAAGAAGGAAAGACTTGGTTGGCTGCGTTGCCGTAAATGCGGTTTTTTATGCCTTGATGGGACATTTGTCACACCTGATGTCGATAATTAGTAGTAACTTTGCTTGATTACAGATATTAGACGTATGAAAAATCTATTTTTGATAGGAATATCGCTTTTGTCATTATCTTCTTGCTCTTATCGCAGTGATATTATTTCCGATAAAGGCGAGTGGATAAGCGTGCCTGCCGATAGTTCTGTTGAAGGTTACAATAATATTGGCGGACAGATTTATTGGGGATATATAGTCGGAATGGATTTCACGGAAGATGAGTGTCTGAATGCTGACATCGAAACATTCCGTGTGTGCAAAGGCTCAGAGTACGCCAAAGACAAGTATCATGTATATTATCCGCAAGTAGTGATATGCTTCGACGGCTTTGAGAAAAGTGAGGAAACCGGCGAATATGAGGGAGTAGGAGGTGAAGTCGCTGAAAAGATAATCCTTAAAGGAGCAAAACCGTCACAATTCAAGTATATCGGTAATGGCTATGCCGTTGCCGGAAACAGGATGTTTCACGACGGCGAGGTGATTGAATGGAATGACAGTATAGCAAAACTCAATTTGTAAACGTTATGTCAGATTCTCTCCGGTATAAGATAGTGCTTTGGATGGTGTGGGTGCAGATTGCACTCGTTCCCATTGTCATAGCAATGATATACATGACTGATGGCGGTTTGATGTGGCGATGGAATCTAATCAACAACCTTTTAGTTGCAGGTTATATTCTGGGATTGTTTGCTCTTCCTGTCAGCCGTGGCCTTGAAAAACCGGAATTACTGAAATGGTGGCTAAGAATAGATTTCTGGTTTTCTTTCATACCGGCAATCATTGCATTGCCATTGCTGTTTTATATGGGGAGACATTTTGTTGACGCAGAAGATGGTGATTTTGTGCTCTATCATACTACCGGCCTTATGGCGGCATCCCCACACTACAACCTGGGCAAAAAGGAAGGCCTGTTCATTCGCGAACTGCCACAATGGATACGGGTGTATGATTATGGAAATAAGCCAATCGAAAGTTTCAAAGTCGACACACTGAAAGGCTGCATGTATGGACTGGAGCACGGGGCATCGCCAGCTGCATGGGTTTTGCCGATTGATTCGGTACGGTATCATCGTTATGCCGATAACATAACAGCCCTCATAGACAGTCTTTATGAGGCGCAGCCTCTGTTATCGCAAGAATCTTATGGAACATTTGTTTTCCCCGATAATTTCGCGGAAATCAACTATGAGGGGAAAAGAATTGGCTATGCGGATTCCATTAGTTATGATATAGATTTTTCTGAGCGCGACAGTTTGCGAGTCCTTATTTTCAAAGATCAATCCCCTAATCTGTCTTTCCCGAAAGACGCCATTGGCACTCATTCGCCTAAAGAAATCCGGACTTTCATAGAGAAGCTGAAAGGAGGGGAGGATGACTCAGACCGATAAACGATTTTGGATTGTCTGGGGAGTGATGTTGCTTATCATGGCAGGGTGTTGTATATCCGAGGGATGGAGTGATGATACAGCATTGCTTGGCGGAGGTTATGCGCTGTCGCTGTTATCGACTTGGGTGTGCCATAGGGTAAGACCGAGAGTTGCCTATGGCAATCTGATTGTGATGATCGTGTATAATGCGATATCGGCTTACAATCTTGTCTTTAACAGTCGGTACGGAGGCGGAATGACCTGGTGGTTTTACGCACTGCTCTTAAACGCTGTCCATTCAATTGCATTGCTTGTATTCGTAATTATGAATGTTATAAAACGCAGGAGGAAGGGAAATTTTCTGACATTTTGATAAAAATTCTTGCAAAATAGTGTTGTTTTGTGAATAATTTGTAACTTTGCGGTTCAATAGGTAAAAATTCCGCATCTATGAGCGACAGATTATTCATTTTTGACACAACGCTCCGCGACGGCGAGCAAGTGCCCGGCTGCCAGCTTAACACAGTCGAGAAAATCGAGGTGGCGAAGTCGCTTGAAGCACTCGGCGTCGATGTCATCGAAGCCGGTTTCCCTGTTTCAAGCCCGGGCGATTTCAATTCAGTGGTAGAAATTTCCAAGGCAGTGACATGGCCCACGATATGCGCCCTTACGCGCGCGGTTGAAAACGACATCCGCGTGGCTGCGGACGCCCTGAAGTACGCCAAGCATCCGCGCATCCACACCGGCATCGGTACTTCCGACCAGCATATACGCTATAAGTTCAATTCCAACCGCGAGGAGATTATAGAGCGCGCGGTGGCGGCTGTGGCTTACGCGAAGAAATTCGTGGAAGACGTGCAGTTCTATGCCGAAGACGCCGGCCGCACCGATAACGAATACCTCGCCCGCGTGGTCGAGGCGGTAATCAAGGCGGGAGCCACGGTCGTAAACATTCCCGATACGACCGGCTATTGTCTGCCCGAGGAATTCGGCGCGAAGATAAAGTATCTTATGGATCACGTTGACGGTATCCACAAGGTGACGATAGCCACCCACTGCCACAATGACCTCGGCATGGCCACCGCCAACACCGTAACCGGCATTCTCAACGGCGCGCGCCAGGCGGAGGTGACGATCAACGGCATAGGCGAGCGCGCCGGCAACACGTCGCTCGAGGAGGTTGTGATGACCTTTCGCTCTCACCGCGAACTGGGCATCGACACCAATATCAACACTCCGAAAATCACCGGCATATCGCGCATGGTGTCGAGTCTGATGAACATGCCCGTGCAGCCCAACAAGGCGATTGTGGGGCGCAATGCTTTCGCCCACTCGTCGGGCATCCATCAGGACGGTGTGCTCAAGAACCGCGAGAGCTATGAGATTATCGACCCCAAGGATGTGGGCATCGACGAGAACTCGATCGTGCTGACCGCCCGCAGCGGGCGTGCGGCGCTGAAACACCGTCTCCACGTGCTCGGCTGCGAACTCTCACCGGAACAGCTCGACAAGGCCTACGAGGCATTCCTCAAGCTCGCCGACCGCAAGAAGGAGATTACCGACGACGACGTGCTGATGATAGCCGGACAGCACCGCAAGAACTCCTCGCGCATAAAGCTCGACTTCCTGCAGGTGACGTCGGGGGTGGGAGTCCACTCCGTGGCGAGCATCGGGCTCGACATCGCCGGCGAGAAATTCGAGGCGTGCGCCTCGGGCAACGGCCCGGTCGACGCCGCCATCTGCGCCATCAAGAATATCATCCACCGCAAGATGCTCGTGAAGGAGTTCCTTATCCAGGCCATCAACAAAGGTTCCAACGACGTGGGGAAAGTCCATATGACGGTGGAGTACGACAACAATCATTACTACGGTTTCTCCGCCAACACCGACATTGTGGCCGCCAGTGCGGAGGCCTTTATAGATGCCATCAATAAATTTGTGAAATAATCAGTTATGCCACAGACTCTTTTCGACAAAATCTGGGACGCCCACGTTGTGAACCGCATACCCGACGGTCCCGACCAGCTCTACATCGACCGCCATTACTGTCATGAGGTGACCAGCCCGCAGGCGTTCGAGGGACTGCGCCGCCGCGGAATCAGGGTAATGCGCCCCGCACGCACGTTCTGCT
>UROS01000024.1 GCA_900549445.1 uncultured Porphyromonadaceae bacterium
TAAGCTGTGTGCCGCCTACGGGGCACTTGCTTAGGGCTATCATTGAGGCGCTGCCATGCAGCGCAGTTTGCGGCTACGCCGCTACTTTTTAACAACCGGTTTTTTACATTGACCCTCAATAGGGTCAGTTGCAAAACGCGGTTGAAATATCAAAAAACAACCGGAATGTTACAATTTTTCGGAAAGAAACTTTGTAAGAATCACCACGTGGCTATGGGTGAGATCGCGAACAGCGGAAAGGAGCACTATATCAGAATGCTGCCTGAGGATGTCGAGCACCCCGTTTACCGCGGGATTCGCATTGAGTTCAGCCTCAAAACGCCTGCCGAATTCCTCCCACCGGCCGTTGCGATCCTCATGAAACCAGCGCCGCAATTCGGTCGAGGGCGTAAGATCCTTCGCCCAGAGATCGTAGTGGAACAATGCCTTCGACTCGCCGCGCGGCCAGAGCCGGTCGACAAACACTCTGAAGCCACCCGTTGTACCTTCCGGGTCATCATAAACCCGTTCAGCTCTAATCTTCGGTTTTACTGAAGCCATAATAATATCGTTTAATCTATAAAAGCATAACACCCCGCTGACAATTGGGTTCGCCTGTCATCCTCCCCCGCTCGTCTATTTTTACAATGACTGTTAAAAACCATAAAAATATTTGCTTTCGCTTTAAAAAAGCGTTACCTTTGCCAAAGCAATACGGAAATGCATCGCATAGGGTCTCATGCCTCAAAGGCATCGGGATTCTTAATTTTTTACGTTAATTCAAAAACTCTAAAAATACATTACGACCATGGCAATCACATACATGACCAAAGAGGGTTACAAGAAAAAAATGGAAGAAATCGCCTACCTCGAATCGGTAGAGCGTCCACGCATATCTGCCGCCATCGCCGAGGCCCGCGACAAAGGCGACCTCTCCGAGAATTCCGAGTACGACGCTGCCAAAGAGGCTCAGGGAATGCTTGAAATGAAGAT
This sequence comes from uncultured Porphyromonadaceae bacterium, assembly GCA_900549445.1. Lineage (GTDB taxonomy): Bacteria > Bacteroidota > Bacteroidia > Bacteroidales > Muribaculaceae > Duncaniella. Next base: position 973 of record UROS01000024.1, read on the forward strand.
TTCGCAGCTCAAGGATCTCGTGGCCAACTCGCGTATTATCGACGAGTCGAAGCTCAACAACCACGAGGTGCAGATTCTGAACCGCGTGAAAATCAAAAACGTGGCCAACGGCATGACGATGGAATACACCATCGTGGCCGACAGCGAGGCTAACCTCAAGGAGAAGAAAATCGGCTCAAGTACCCCAATCGCCCAGGGTCTCCTCGGCCACAAGCTCGGCGAAATCGTTGAAATCAAGGTGCCCGCCGGACTCATGAAATTCGAAATAGTTGAAATCAATTTCTAATCTGATAAAAATGGCAACTATATTCAGCAAGATTGCCGCCGGCGAGATTCCTTCGTATAAGATCGCTGCCGACGACCGCCACTATGCCTTTCTCGACATCAATCCCGTGGCTCCCGGCCACGTGCTCGTGATTCCCCGCCGCGAGGTCAGCTACATTTTCGACCTTTCCGACGACGAATACCGCGACCTCACCATGTTTGCAAAGCGTGTGGCAGAGGCTCTCGAAGCCGTCATGCCTTGCAAGCGCATCGGAGTGGCTGTGATCGGACTCGAAGTGCCCCATGCCCATATCCACCTCATTCCGCTCAACACCGAAAAGGACATGGATTTCAGCCATAAAATGACTCTTCCCGAGGAGGAGATGAAGCGTATAGCCGACGCCGTAAGCGCCGAGTTCAACCGCCGTAACAAATAAATAATCCGTTTCTAATTATATTAAAAATGTTAAGCAACAAACTTCAGGATGCACTCAATCAGCAGATCAACGCTGAGCTTTGGAGCGCGTATCTTTATCTGTCGATGGGTCTTCACTTCGAGGCAGAAGGTCTGCCCGGTGTGGCCAACTGGTTCAAGATTCAGTTCCGCGAAGAGCAGGATCATGCCACCATCTTCATGAACTACATAAACCAGCGCGGCGGCCGCGTTGAGCTTAAGCCTATCGACGCCGTCGAGACCCGCTGGGATTCCCCCCTCGCCGCTTTCGAGGCTACTCTCGCCCACGAGCGCAAAGTAACCGCTCTCATCAACAACCTCTACGCTCTGGCCGAAGAGGAGCACGATTATGCTACCCGCGACCGCCTCAACTGGTTCGTTTCGGAGCAGGTTGAGGAAGAGGAGAATGCCCGCGAACTCATCGACAAATTCAAGTTGATCGACGGCAACGGCATGGGTCTCTACATGCTCAACCAGGAGCTTGCAGCCCGCGTATACAGCACCCCTTCGCCTCTGGCAACCGCTGAGTAATCCAACGTATCGAATAAACGGAAGACGGCAAAGACTGATTGATGCCGTCTTCCGCTTTTTTCAAACCCTGTAATCATGAAAACACTTCTCCCCATCCTCGGTATAGCGCTCACCGGGGCAATCGCCATAAGCTGCGCCCAAAAGACGGAAACTGTAATCTCCCCCTCCGATCCGCTCATAGCCTACACCGGACGAATCGACCGGTCAAATCCCGAATCGTACCGGTTCAGCTACCCCGGAACATCGGCTGAAATCATATTCGATGCCACCTCGGTGACATTGGACGCCACACCGGGCGCCGGGTCATTTATGGTCGAGGTGGATTCCCTGCCGGCGCGCAAAGTGACGATAGCAGAAACCGACTCAACCGTTGTGATAGCCGACAGCCTCGCTCCCGGCGAGCATCGCCTTAAAATAATCTACGCCCAGGAAGGCTACGAGGCCCGACCCGCGCTGCGCGGTTTCCGACTCAGCCCGGGCGGCAAACTCATACGCAAGCCCGAACCGGCCGCACTCAGAATGGAATTCATAGGCAACTCCATAACCTGCGGCTACGGAATAGAATCAGACGACCCGAAGGAAGGCTTTTCTTTCCCCACCGAAAACCATTATTACAGCTATGCGGCACGCACCGCCCGCGCTCTCGGAGCCGACTACTGTACCGTAGCTCGTTCCGGAATAGGCATTTACCGCAACTACGGATCACCGATTGAAGGCAGCGACATGGACATGCCCGACATTTACGGACGCACGCTCTATTATGAGGCGGAACCCTCATGGGACTTCTCTGAATTCACCCCCGATATTGTATGCGTGAACCTCGGAACGAACGACACGAGCCTCGATACCTACAGCACCGATTCCATCTACAACGCTTTCAGCACCTTCCACTCGCGTCTGCGCTCAAATTATCCTAAAGCTAAAATCGTGTATCTCACCGGCGCCATGCTCGGCGGGAAAGCTCTCGAAGATGTGCGCACCATACTCGACAAAATGACCGCGCAGAAGCGTGCCGGTGCTGATTCGCTCGTCTACCGTTTCGACATGACCCCGCAGGACGGCTCGCTCGGCTACGGAGCCGACTATCATCCCTCGCGCCGTCAGGCCGAAAAAATGGCATCGGAGCTGACCGGGTTTATTGAATCTATACGATAGCTAACTTAGCTATTGTAGCTAAATTAGCTAAAACAACCCCTTGACGCGCTCAATCATATCGATTGCGGTCTGACCCGGACGGATAGGCACTATCGAACCGAATCCGCGGGCGAGCCAATACTCGTCGGTGTCGGCCGCATCGGGTTCCTCGTTGTGGAAACGCCCCGTGAGCCAGTAAAACGGGCGTCCGTGCGGGTCGGTATAGTCGGCGTATTCCTCCGTCCAGTGTCCGGCAGCGGCGCGGAGCACCTTAACTCCTTGCGGTCTGCAGTCTTTCGGGAAGTTTACGTTCAGGCATATATCCTGCGGCAATCCTTTCTCCAGGACGCGCCCGGTTATGGCTTCGATAAACTCCGTAAGCGGCTCGAAATCAGCCTGAGGCGAATGATTGAGTATTGAGTAACCGATTGCCGGAATTCCGGCGAGACAGGCTTCCATGGCGGCACCCATCGTGCCGGAGTAGATATTGTTGACCGCCGCATTCGAGCCGTGGTTGATTCCGGAAAGCACCAGGTCGGGACGGCGCGGGGTTATGGCATGGAGTGCTAACTTTATGCAGTCGACCGGAGTGCCGGTCACGCTGTAGACCTTCGCCGTGCCAATCGGATCATGGCCGATGATTTCGAGCGGACTGTTTACGGTCAGTGCGGCCGACTGCCCCGAGCGCGGGCGGTCGGGAGCCACGGCTATCACGTCGCCGAAACGGTTGGCTATGTTGATGAGATGGTGGAGTCCGCGGGCGTGAACCCCGTCGTCGTTTGATATGAGTATAAGCGGTTTTTCGGTCATAATCCTGATTTTTCCACAAAATTAGCAATTAAAAAACAACTATCGGCTTTTTCAGTCGTTTTAATTTTAACTAACTTTGTTGAAAATTTGAAATCTCACGTTTAAAATCATTCTGAAATCATGCAGATCCAACGCATCCAGACCCTCTGGCTCCTCATCGCCACCATACTCATGGGAGTATTCGTATTCATGCCTTTCGGCACCTTCGAAGTAGTTGCCGACGGTCAGGAAGACATCGTCACCCTCACCACCTGCAAGGAGTTCGGCGTGCTCGTTCCGGCCGCTGTCGCCGCCATCCTGCTGCTCATCGACATCTTCATGTACAAGAATCTGCCGTCGCAGCGCTCCGTACTGGTAATCGGCATCATCCTTACGCTCTGCACCATCTGCACCGTATGCTTCACTCTTTTCAAGGGTCTCGAAGGCTATGAGCCGCACTTCTCCTGGTTCGACATCATGGTGCCCGCAGCCCTCATATTCGAATTGCTCGCCATGAAGGGCATTAACCACGATCAGAAACTGCTCGCATCCTACAACCGTCTGCGCTGATGTGGATTGCCGCCGCAATCGCCCGGACCGAACCCGTCTGGGCGGCGGAAGCGATGCTGTATGCCCGCAACAACGGCTGCGAACTCCATCTGTTTACAGCCGATAACTCATCGGGTGTTTTCGGGAGGCTGTGCCACCGCGCAATCGGAGGCATAGCCGACACGTTCGGTCACCATTCCGAAGCCGCCACCGGCCGTATTCTCGAAAAAATCACTGAGATTGTTCCCGACGTTGTCCATCTCGTTGACCTCATAAGCGATTTCTACAATTACCCCATGCTGCTGCGCGGGCTGCGCGCACTGCCGGTGGAAATCGTGGTCGAACCGGGCTGGAAAAGCCCCGCACCCGCGCTATGGAAGCGTCCGCAGTACAACGGACGAATAATTTCCCGTATTCTGAAAGATATGCCCCGGATAGTTTGCCCCGACAAGCGGACAGAGACCGCAGCCGAGGCTATAAGACTATATAACTCACTTTCCTGCAATGATTGAACTTCTCGCTCCGGCGCGCGACGCCGATATTGCCATCGAGGCTATCCTGTCGGGAGCCGACGCCGTGTATATAGGCGCACCGAGCCACGGCGCACGTCAGGCCGCGTCAAATTCCATCGCCGATATTGCCCGGGTGGTGGAAGTGGCACACCGCTACAACGCCCGCGTCTACGCTACCGTCAACACCGTTATTTTCGACAACGAGATTCCCGGTGTAGAGAAACTCATCCGCGAGCTTTACCGCGCCGGAGTCGACGCTCTGATAGTGCAGGATATGGCCGTGCTGCGGATGAATATTCCTCCTGTCGACCTTCACGCGAGCACCCAGTGCGACATCCGCGACGCCGGACGGGCACGGTTTCTCTGCAGCGTCGGTTTCTCCCGCGTGGTTCTCGCCCGCGAACTCTCGGAAAAAGAAATTGCCGGAATCCACCGCGAGGTGCCCTCCCTGGAACTCGAGGCGTTCTGCCACGGCGCCCTTTGCGTGAGCTACAGCGGCGACTGCCGGGCAAGTTTCCTCACCACCGGACGCAGTGCCAACCGAGGAGAGTGCGCCCAGATCTGCCGCCTGGCCTTCGACCTGACCGATTCAGCCGGCAACGTTCTGGTCAGAAACGCCCACCTCCTGTCGCTCCGCGACCTCAACCGCCTCTCCGATCTGAAAGCGATGGCCGAGGCCGGGGTCACGTCGTTCAAAATCGAAGGGCGGCTCAAAGACAGTGCTTACGTGCGGAACACCGTGGCCGCTTACAGCCGTCAGCTCACCTCTATAGCCACTCAGGAGAACCCGCGCACTTCGTGCGGCACTTCATATCCGGGATTCGAGCCTGACGTCTGTCAGAGCTTCAACCGCGGATTTACCTCATATTTTTTCCGCAACGAGAATAATCCTGGACGCATGGCCGCCATCCGGTCGCCGAAATGGACGGGAGCCCCGGTGGGAAAGGTTGCGGCTATAAAAGGCAACACCATTACCCTGCGGCTCACTCCAGGCACAATCCTGTCAAACGGCGACGGTCTGACATTTTTCAGCCGCAGCAACCGGCTGGAAGGTTTTCGGGTGAACCGCGCGGAGGGAAACCGCATTACTGTTCAGGAGCCGGTAGGGGGACTCGAACCCGGAACGGAGGTTTACAGAAATTTCAACAAGAGTTTCGACGACAGGATGAAGGCAACAGCTCCGCGGCGGATGCTCTGGGCCGATATGACGCTTCGGTATGCCGCCGGAGCGGGTGTGATAGCTCTCGATGCCGAGGATGAAGCCGGACGGCGCGTTACGGCCACCGCTCTCCTCCCCTCGGCCGACCTGGCGCGCAGCGAACAGACCGGAGCGCGGAGGAAAATCCTATCCAAGACCGGCGACACTCATTTCACCCTGCGGAATATCGACGACCGCGCCGGACAGATTTTCATTCCGGCATCAGTCCTCGCCGACCTGCGGCGCCGCACACTCGCCCTGCTCGAAAGCGCCGGCAGAGCCACTTACCGCTTCCGTTACCGCCTGCCGGAGGAGACGGACGCACGCTGCAACGCATCGCTTACAATCCACGACAACGTGACAAACCGCCTTGCGCGGAAATTCTACGAACACCACGGAGCCGTAAGCATCACACCTGGCGTGGAAGAACAGGCTCCGTCGCGCAACGAAGAGGTGACGGTAATGACAACCCGCTACTGCGTGAGGCGCGAACTCGGAATGTGTCTGAAACAGAAACCCGCCGTAAAGGGGCCGCTCCGGCTCAAAGCGCCCGGAATAGACCTCAGGCTCGATTTCGACTGCGCCGCATGCCGGATGAACGTGGTGAGCGAGCGGCGGTAAAAACCGTCAGAAAGAGAACTGACACATCAGCCCCACGCGGCGCGCATAGCGGGTATGTCCGCTGAAATTGCAGCGGTTGCCGATGTTGAACTCTGCCGCAGCCTGAATCCTCGGGGTGAGATACCAGAAAATATTGACATCTCCGCTCATGCCGTATTTGAATTCGTCGGAAGCCACACTGCAGGCCGGAAGATACCTGTTCTGACTCAGAGCGGCGCTTACGAAGAGATTCGGCCTGATATTATACTGCACACCCAGACACCAACCGTAAGAAGCGGGCGCATAAAGATAGCCGGGACGAGCCGGATCGGCCACAAGGTCGTAGTTTCCCATCATAAGTTCCGAGCCGAGACCGGCGTAACCGTGACCGTAGCAGAGGCTGCCGTACAAGGTGAGCGGGTCGGCGGGATGGCCTGTTCCGCTCAGCTGCACGCCCCAGCCCGCGCGGGCATGGTTACGCTCCTCGATGAGATTGCGGTAAGCCAGACGGCGCACTATGCCCGAAAGACGGAGGTGGGATGTCGGCCCCCATTCATATTGCGCGAAAGCGGCAAAATCCGGCATTGAGTTCGTTACTGTCTTTGTATTAGTGCCGTCAGCATCCACCTGAGTGGACGGAGTCTCGGCCGAGAGAGCGAAAACCCAGTGCTTCTTCACCCTCGGCATCCACCTTACGAGCACGGAAGTCGGGGTGATTTTGTTGGCCGCCCCGTGGGCGTCGATTACCGGCGGCAACGCCGACGGGTCGCTGAACGTGGAGTTGGCGTAGCCTATGGTGAAGTCGTTTATCACGGCGTAAGCCTTTTTCAGCTTTAAATCGCGGCTCTCGTAACCGCTGAAATTCGTTTCGATGTAGAGCATATAGTTCCCGAGCGTCTTGTTCTGCCCTATCACCTTAAAAAACAGACAGGTTCCGGCGGGAGTTGTGTCGAATTTCCTCATTTGTGCAGGATCCGGAGTCATTGGAATGAGATAAGGTATGAAAGCCGACGCCGGAATTACGCCTCCCCACTCATAATAACCCCTCATTCTTACAGCGCCCCCTATGCCCATTGAGAGTTTCGAGTCGCGGCTGACAAACATGAAGTACGGAGCTTCGGGATCCTGAAAATGATGGAACTGATCGGCATAAAAACGCTCTATTACGAGCGCTATCGAATCAGTGCGCTGACGGTCGGCGGAGTCCCGGGAAGTTTCGAGAGGAATGAATTTGCGCGAACTGAGGATTGAATCGCGCATGCGGTCATAGGCACTCTGGGCGGATGCGGAAAACAACGAAACCGCCACAACCGACAGTATTGTAATGATGAGTCTGCGGAACATAAGCACGGAATATGATGAAAAAAATGATTAATTACGTAAAAGCGACCTCCTGCGGGGAGGAGAGCTACACAATTATTCAACATCCGCAGACTCTATATTGTTCGGCGCCCCGATAAACGCAGCAAAGGATCCGGATTGCTCCGGACCCTCTGCTTAGAGAATGTTGATTCTGACCGTAAGTCTCAGTGACTTACTTTTAAGATTTCTTGCCCCAGAAAGTGGTTCTGCCGCTATAGCCGGCAAAAACTATGGTTGCGGGACGTCCGGGTTTCTCCCAGTCGCATTCGCGGGCAACGTAAAGTTCGAGAGAGCCGATCTTGATAATCTGATTTTCTGCATCGTAGCTCCATGTACCGTCTTTCCAGTCGCCTTCGAGCACTTTTCCTTCAGCGCCAAGCACCAGAACGGTGGAAGTTTTCTGGTTGCCGTAGCTGTAGGAGAGGTCGATGATTTCCCAGGTTCCTTCGAGATCTCCAGCAGTGACCGGTACCTTGGGTACAGCGCCGTAGCGTTCGGGCATTACGAGAGGCCAGCCGTCGTTGGTCCAGCGGATTGAGCGGACATGTCCCATCATGAGAGCATTGGAAGCCTCGTTGCCGCCCCAGTCTGCGGGGAAGCGGCCCTGCGATGCGTAGTACCAGTTGTCGGCGCCGTCGTCGAACACTGCGCAGTGCGAGAAACCTACCCAGCCGTGGTCGTTGGCGAAAGCGTATGGATGAGTAACGACAGGATAAGCGTCGCCGCCGGCAGTCACGTCGGTGCCGTCGATGCCGAGATACGGGCCTTCGATGTTGCGCGAGCGTACCACGCGGGTATTGTAGGGAATGTCGAGAGCGTCGTAGGCGAGGAAGAGGTAGTAGTAACCGTTGCGGTAAACTACCTCAGGGCCTTCGGAAGCCTGCCAGCGGTTTCCGGCGGTTCGGGTGGCGATGAGTTTGCCGTAGCCGGTGGTGTTGTTCCAGGGTTCGCCCTTGATGTCGGGTTTGCCGGTTGCGGGGTCAACCTTGATGGCTGCGATTCCGCTGTGCCATGAGCCGTAGATAAGCCAGTGCTCGCCGGCCTCGTTGATAATGTAGGAGGGGTCGATGGCATTGAAACGGTACAGAGCGTTGGCCCAGTCGTTGGCGGTGCCGAAATCGTCTTTGCCCTTGTCGGTGGAGTTGGTTATCACGTAGCCTTTGTCAACCCATCCGTCATTGTTGGCGGGGTCGTTGTTCTCCATGAGTCCGATGAAGGCACGTTCACCCCAGGTGCCGTCGCCGTTTACAGAACCGGGACATACGATGGAGTAATACATACGGTAGGTGTTGCCGGCCTTGCGTACAACGGGAGCCCAGAAACCGAATTCATCCATGTTGGGATTTACAGGGTCGAGACCCTGCTCCGCACGGATTTCGTTAAGTTTGGGCACTACCCATTCGGGAACGGAGGGCATTGTACCGCCGAGATATTCCCAGTTTATGAGGTCGCGCGAACGGCGTCCGTGGAAGTGACCGCCCTGAGTGTGGGCGTTGCCGTAGGAAGCATCGGTCTGATACATATAATAGTAGCCGTCGTCAGCAAGCACCACGGAGGGGTCGTGAACATTGGCAAGGTTCCATTTTGCACGCTGATCCCAGCCGGAAACGGAGCTGTAGTCGTCGGGGTAATCGGGTCCGACATAAGCGGCAAGCTGCTCGTCGAGAGTGCCCTCCGAGGTGGTCACCACATATTCCTGCGAGTAGACCACGGAGCCTTTATAAACGCTCACGTAGGCGCGGATATGGTATTCGGTATTCGGACGGAGCGAGGGTATGGTAGCCTTCACTTCACCGTCGCGGACGATGCCTCCGAAAGCCATGCCGTCGGTTACGGTAGCTTCGTAGAGTGCGCTGTGAATGTCGGGGGTTCCGGTAGTGCTTACGCAATAGCCGGCTTTGGTCCACTGGGCGTTTTCCTTAACATGGAAAGGGGTGGAAACGGTAAGATAAGTCGAGCCGGTTTCCGTAGCGACAGGGGTATCGAGCGCAACGCCGGTACCGTTTTCGAAAACCACTTCGTCATCGTCGTCGCAAGCGGTGAACGTTACGGCAGCCGAAAGGGCGAGCGCGCTTAGAAGAATTATTTTTGCTTTCATTAAAATTCAGTTTTAGGCGTCCGGCTCCGCCCCTCGTGACCGAGGGACGGCCAGACACGGTTAAGAGGTTGATTACATTTCCCAGCCCTTAGTCTGAGTGTAGTGGGTCTTGCGGATTTCAGACAGTGGGATGGGCACGAAATAATTCTTGGGAGAATTGAATGTCATGTACGGGAACTTCTCGTTGGGACCGTAGTTGAAGGTCTGGGGAGTGTTCTGACGGATTGAAACGCCGTAGATGGTACGGAGCTGGCGGTAGCGGGGAAGGTTCTGCTGCTCGAGTTCGCGGGTGCGGTTCTGAGGCTGGTCGAAGAGTTTCCAGCGGCGCACGTCGAAGTAGCGGTGATCCTCGAAGCAGAGCTCGATTCGGCGCTCGTTCTGGATGCGCTCACGGAGATCCTCTTTCGAGAGGCCCTTGAGGCCGGGCATTCCGACACGGCTGCGGATTTCGTTGACATAAGTATAGGCCTCATTGGTCGAACCGGCCTCGTTGAGAGCCTCAGCGGCGTTGAGATAGATTTCGGTGAGACGGAAGATAGGACAAGCCTTGTCGGTTCCGGACACGGTGCCGTCCCAGGGAATGTTGGTGGTGTACTTCTTCAGGTAGTAGCCTGTACAGGTACCGCCGTTCGAGCGGTTGTAGTCCACACCTACCTCGCCGTCGTCGTTGTTGACGTTGACGGGACGCTGCTCTTCACCAACACCCCAGATAGTTCCGTGGTGGATGATGGTCTGCTCAAGACGCGGGTCACGGTTTACGTAGGGATTCTGCGGATCGTAGGAAGGATCCTTGTCGATGGGAAGACCGTTGATGGTCTCGTAGGCGTCGACGAGGTTCTGCGAGGGGTTCATGTAGCCGGTAGCCGAACGACGGCCGGTGAAACCGCAAGGAGAGTTGAATTCCTCGATGGCAGTCTGACCGCGCCATACCGAACGCGACAGGATGTACTCGCTGTTGTGCACGGGGTTGGAGATGAAGCACTGATAATAGTTCTCCTTGGGATCACCCACAGTGAAGAGAGTGTAGGGGTTCCAGCACTTTGAGTTGGCGGTGAGGAAATCGGTGGCTGCGGTAGCTGCCGCACGCCAGAGGCTTGCATCGTCCGAAGGGTTATAGAGAGGCGAAGCCTTGTAAAGGAGAGCGCGGGCCTTGAGAGCATAGGCTGCGGCACCGTTCACACGTCCCCAGTTCTCCTCTTCGTTGGTGTAGCGGAAGGGAAGGTCGTTCTTGTACTTCTCGCATTCGTCGGCGATCCACTGGAGCACTTCGGCTGCCGGCTTACGCTCGGGAAGGACGGACGAAGGAGTAAGGATGATGGGATTTCCTTCCTCATCGTCGCCAATAATAGGTATATCACCGAACCACTGTACCATTTCCATATGGAGGATGGCGCGAAGCACGCGGGCCTCGGCTATATAGCGGTCGTAAAGGTGGTTGTCGTCGCCGGGACGATCGGCATTGCCGATTACCGACGGACGTGCGTTGGCTATGAACTGGTTGCAGGCGCGGATACCGGCAGTGCGGGTGTTCCAGTAATTGTTGGCATACCAATGGTTCGACGCATCGTAGGCGTCGTCCATGACCGAATGAGTGTAGCCTCGCCAGTAGCATACGGCGTTGTCGGTCATACAGTCTTTGTTGAGACGGCTGTTGGCGTCGCTGTAGTCGGCGAAGGCATCGGGGAGGTAGGTGTAGCAGTTCGCGAGGAAGCCGCGGGTCATGTCGTAGTCTCCGAACACCCTGTCCACCTGAAGCGTAAGGTCGACCTCCTTGTCGAGGTAGGAGTCGCTGCACGAAACGAGGGCAGCGGCGCCGAACATGGCCGAAAATATGATAGCTTTATTAAATTTCATGACAGATAATGAATTAGAATGCAAGGTTTATACCGAAGTTGAAGATGCGGGTCTTGGGATACCACCAGCAGTAGCCCATGGGGCGCTCGGGATCCATTCCTTTGGGAAGGTGGCTCCATGTAGCGACATTATAGGCGCTGAAGTAAACGCGGCATTTTGTGAGATAAGCCTTTGCGATGAGCTTTTCGGGGAGCGAGTAACCGAACTCGATGTTGCGCAGCGAGAAGTAGTCGCCGTTCTGAAGCCAGATGTCGCTCTGGTAGGAACCGTTCTCACGCGAGGAGTCCTCGGCGTTGAAAGTGTAGCTGATGCGGGGCCACTTGGCGTTGACATTGCGGGGATCCATGGGATCGTCGGTGTAGTAACCCCAGGCGTCGGTGACTGCGTGGGTGGCGTTGTTATGACCCCACTGCGAGAAGGTCATCGAAGGCGAGAGGAACACGGTACGGTTGAGGTAGGCGGTTCCCACTACGCGGAGGTCGAAGCCCATGTATTTTGCGCTGAGCGAGATCGAGGGGGTAAGGTCAGGGAGCATGGTGTAGCCGAAGGGCTCCATGTCGCGCGAATCGATCTGACGGTCGCCGTTGAGGTCGCGGAACACTGCGGTGCCGAGTTTCTGCTTGCCGCCCGAGAAGGTGTTATACGGATATTTCTCGGGGTGTGCCTGAGCGTCGGCCTGCGAAGTGGCGATGAGGTCGGGATCGGAAGCCCACTGCACGAAGCGGTAAGCATTCCAGCCGCCCACTGCGTCGCGGTTCTCTGATTCGTAGAGCGACTGCACGCTTTCATACTGACGGATGCGGTCGCCTGTGCGGCGCTGCCAGGGTACGGAGGGTTCCACCTCGTCCATTTCGGTCACTTTGTTGGTATTCCATGAAAGCAAGCCTTCGATGCTGTACTCAACGTTGCCGATCTTGTTCTGATGTCCGATGGTAAGCTCGATACCTTTCGATTCAACCTTACCGTAGGAGTCCTGGGCGTAGCTGATACCGATCATGGCAGGGATGGTGCTTCGTGTCACGAGCATGTTGGAACGCCATTCTTTCCATACGTCGAAGTTACCGTAGAGACGGTTGTTGAAGAAGCCCCAGTCGAGACCGAAGTTGAACATCTTGGAGATTTCCCACTTGCTGTTGGGGTTGCCTGCGCGATCCTCGCGGTATCCGGCAACGTTGGTTGCGTTGAAACCGAAGCTGTAGTCTCCGCCGGCAACGAAGGTTGACTGATAGGGATAGCGGCCTGCGCCGGTATCGCTCATACCTGTCTTACCGTAGGAAGCACGGATCTTGAGGAGGTTGATCTGCGGATTGCGAAGCCAGGGTTCGTTGGAGAGCACCCAGCCTGCGCCGACGCTCCAGAAGGTATCCCAGCGGTTTTCGGGATCGAAGTTGTCGTCACCCATATAGGAGAGGGTGCCGTTGAGGATGTAGCGGCCGTCGAAAATGTAGGTACCCATGGCGTTGTAGCTGAGGTAACGGTTGGAGGAGAGGTTGTACCATACGGCAGAATGAGGGCCTTTGTTGAGGCGCTTCTGATAGGAGCGGACAAAGGCGCGGGCATCCACGTGGTGCTTGCCGAAGTCGCGGTCATATTTCAGACCACCACGGAGGTTGAGGGTCCAGGAGTTGTCGCGTTCGTTCACGCTCGGGTTGGTGAGCTCCCGGTAGGTATAGGTCTGATTGTAGGTAAAATCCTCGGGACGGGTGACCGCCATGTTGGTCATGTCGTAAGTATAGGCGTTGAGCGAGTTGGTCTGAGTCGATTCGTAGCCGTCGTAAGCGTCGAACGAAACAACCACTTCAGCACCGAGGCCCTTTGTGATGGGGCTTAGGTCGCCGTTGAGAGTGAGGGTCGAGTAGAGCTGGCGGCGACGGTTCTTTTCCTGACCTGAAGCACCGAGCTGCAGGAGCGGGTTGACGGTACCGGTGCCGCTTTCGGAGAAGATCTGGCCGTTGGGGGTGTAGACAGGGTGCATGGGGTCAGCCTCGACAGCACCGAAGGTGGTGAGGTTGAACACACTTGCGGTAGGCTGCACGATGTTGTCGATACGGCCGCCGAGGTCAAGACCTACACGGAGATACTTGTTGACATTGATGTCGAGGTTGCTCCGGAGGTTCCAGCGGTTGAGCACGTGCTGGGTGTTGAAGCGGTCGTTCATGCTCGTGCCCTCGCTGCTCCACATACCTTCCTGACGGAGATAGGAGAACGAAACGTAGTAGCGGGCGCGGTTATTACCGCCTGAGATCTGAAGATTGGTCTTATAGACAGGGGCAGTGTCGCGGTAGAGAACGTCGAACCAGTTGGTGTTGAAGTAGCGGTAACGATCCATACCGTCGAGGGTCTCGCCGTTGGTTACGCGGCGGTATTTCTCGATCTGCTCCTCGGTGTAGAGGGGGTCGTTGCCGTCGAGGTAACGCGCGCGGTTACGGGTAAGGGCGATATTATAGGAATTCTGGTTCTCGACAGTGTTCGTAAGCTGCTGCCAGCCGATTTCCTGAGTGAGTTCCACGCTGGTCTTTCCGGCACGGCCACGCTTGGTGGTGACGAGCACAACGCCGTTGGCACCGCGCATACCGTAGATGGCGGTAGCGGCGGCATCCTTGAGGATGGTCACGGTTTCGATGGGGAAAGCGTCGAGGAACGAGATGTCGCGTTCCACATTGTCGACGATAAAGATGGGGTTACGTGCGGAGGAGTTGAGCGTGCGGAGACCGCGGATGTAGAGCTTGGTCTCGCCCCAGCCCGGCTCGGTGGAAGCCTCGTAGGTCTGCACGCCGGTAAGGGTGGAGTTGAAGGCATTCTGGAGCACCGTGATAGGATAGCGCTGGAGTTCTTCGCCGGTAACAGTAGAGGTGGCCTGAACGCTGTTGCGGACCGGCACCTGGTTGAATGCCACGTCCATTACATGGCTGTAAGGATCCTTGTCGGGGTCGAGGGTGATTACGAGCACCTTATCGATGTCCTCGACGGGAACGATAGTGGAGTGATAGCCGAGGCAAGCGGCGTTGACCTCGTCTTCAGCCATGGCGCCTGCGAGGGTGAAGAAACCGTCGGCGTCAGTGATGACAATTTTGCTCTGTTCGGCAAGATTGACAACCGCACCCGGGATAGGCTCGCCCTCGGGGTCGACCACCCGACCTTTCACTTCGCGCTCGCCGGCAGCCCAGAGGCTGAGCGAACAGCAAGTGAGGAGCGACGCTGCGAGTGCGCGTCTGCCCGATGCTGAGAAATGATTTATGATTGTGTTCATAATTGGTTCTTTGGGATGATTTAGTAGCAACTCAAAAGGAGTAAGTTACAAAGGCTGAAGATCACCAGCCGGGGTTATTTTCGATTTCGGTTTTCCATACCTCTGTCTCGGGAATGGGATAGAGATACATCTTCTGTTCAAACACACGGGACTGGGCAACCTTGCGGGTCACGTTGCCGGCAGCGTCGACATTCACGCCATAGATGGGTCGAGAAAGGGCCTCGACGGCGCAGTTCCAGCGGCGCACGTCCCAGGGACGGTGCTCCTCGAAGGCGAATTCAACGGTACGCTCCTTATGGATGAAGTTGCGCATGGCGTCCTTGCCGCTGAGGTCAGCGCGGTCAGCCACATTTCCGGTTATACCGGCGCGGTGGCGTACGCGGTCAAGCATGTCGTAAACGTCGGCGCAGGGACCCTGCACCTCGTTGAGAGCCTCGGCATAGTTGAGAAGAATCTCGGCGTAGCGCATGATGGTCCACAGGCGGTAAGCCGAACCGGAGTGGTTGGAGGCAAGAATCGAAGCGGGAATATACTTGCGCATATAGTAACCGGTAGGCGTTGCGTTGGCGTTGCCGGTAGGATTGTCGGCCATGCCGGGACGCACGTCGATTGTGGAGCCGGGACGCATGGTGCCCCACTGACGGCCCTGATAGAGGACGGTGCCGTTGAGACGGGGATCGCGGTTCTGCCACATATTCGCGTCGGAATAGCCGCTGGCAGCGTTGACCGAAGGAGTGCCGTTGGTGTAGACAGGGGCACCGGTCACGTCGTAGGCGGTGAAGGGAGCGGAACCGTCGATCATGTCGTACATGTCCACGAGGTTCTGCGAGGGGCAGTTGCCGCCGTTTCCGCCTTCACCCACGGGAGTATCCTGCATGATGCCGGCCCAGCCGATCTGCACGTCGTTGCGGAAGAAGATGGTCTCCTTGTTGGAACCGTTATACATGGTGCGGAGCACTGCGTTGCCGTAGTTTTCGGCGGGATCCACGTTGGGTTCGCTGAAGAGTTCGAAATTATGACCGTAGTCGTCGATAAACGATTTTGCCATGTCGGCTGCCTGCTTCCAGGTGATGCCTGATTCTGCCGAATAGCGGGGGGAGGCCATATAGAGCATGATGCGGCTCTGAAGGGCGCGGGCAACGGGCTGGCCGAGACGGCCGCCGTTGGAAGCGGTATAGACATCCTCGTAAGGCTTGAGGTCAGGCTCGGCTTCTTTCAGTTCCTTGAGAATGAAGTCGACCACGTATTCCTTAACGGTGGGACGCTTCACGTAGGGAGTAATCATATCCTGGCTCGGGTCGAGCACTTCGGTAATGATGGGGAGCGGCCCGAAACGAAGGAAGAGTTCCCAGTAGAACCAGGCGCGGAAGGTGCGGGCTTCGGCACGCATTGTAGCGCGCTCGGCCTTGTTGGCTTCCTCGCTCAGAGTGATGCTGTAAGGCACTTTGTCCATGTCGTTGAGCACGCGGTTGCACTTGCGGATGCCGCGGTAGCGCGACTCGTATACGCTAACGAGCTCAGCGTCGCCGAGAGAGCCGTAGTAGTTGCCGATATTGAAAGTGGTGAGAGTGCCGCCGGTAGCAAACGAGGTCTGCGAGAGGTCGGTTGCCGCATCAAGCCATGAGCCGTTGATGCGGTTGGCGCCGTGCAGAAGGAAATTGTAGGTATCGGTGTGAAAATCCTCGAACATTTCCCAGTCTGCGTAGGTTTTGTTCTCATCAAGCTCATTGGAGGGCTGCTTGTCGAGGTAGTCGCTGCACCCGGTGAGGATGACAGCGGCGCCTAACACGGCGGTCGAAATAGTATGCTGGATAAACTTTTTCATGATAATAGCTTAAAATTGAATGTTGACGCCGAAGTTTACAGTCTTGCAGATGGGATACTTGTTGGAACCGTTGTTCTCGGGGTCGGTAAGATCATCGAGGTGATCCCAGGTGATGAGGTTGTTGGCGTTGACGTAGAAACGACACTGCGACATCCATACGTGTTTGATCCACTTTTCGGGGAGCATGTAGGAGAGTTCGATGTTTTTCAGACGCACGAACGAGCCGTTCTTGAGGAAGAAGGAGTTCTGGCGCTGGTTGTGGTTGCCGTAGCTGTCGTAGTGGAGGAGAGGATAGGTGGCCTGAGCGAGGTTCTGCTGCTCGGAGAGTGCGGGATTCCAGCGGCCGAGGTGGTGCTGCTTCACCTTGCCGCCCCCTACGAAGGCATACATGGCCTCGGCGTCGTAGTAACGGCTCACGTGGTCAACGCCCTGGAACATCACGCTGAAGCCGATGCCCTTCCAGTTGGCGCCCAGAGAGAGAGCGAAGGTGTTTTCGGGGAGGTCGCTGAGACCGATTGCAGTCTCGTCGCGTTCGTCGATGAAGCCGTCGCCGTTCATGTCGCGGTACTTGAGGTCGCCCACTTTCACGTCGCCGAATGTCGAGCGGGGGAAGTTGGGGTCGGCAAGGTCAGCGGCAGTCACGAAGCCGTCGGCTATCAGGCCGAAGTACTGGCCGATGGCATGACCTTCGCGCTTGCGGTAAGCGGTTTTGCCTGCAGGCTCGTCCATGGCGGTAATTTTGTTCTTTGCGTGGGCGAAGGTACCGGTGACGTTGTAGTTGAAGTCACGGCCTACGGTTCCGTTGTAGGTAAGTTCGATTTCAAAACCCTTGTTGGTGGTCTTTCCGAGGTTACCGGCAGCGGAGGTTACGCCGAACCAGAGCGGACGGGTCTGATATTCGGTAAGAATGTCGTTGCGCTTCTCGTAGAAGTAGTCGAAATTACCGGTGAGGGCGCCGTTGAAGAAGCCGAACTCGAGACCTGCGTTGTACTTGTGGGCACGTTCCCAGGTCACACCGTAGTTGGGGTACTGCTGCTCGAAGATGCCGCCCTGACCGCTGGTGCCGAAGTAATAGTCGTTGGTAAGCTGCGACCACTTCTGCTCGTAGAGGAATCGCTGGTCGACACCGTTGATGCGATAGATATCGTTACCTACCTGACCGTAGGATGCGCGGATTTTCAGGTTGGAGAGCCACTCGCGGGTGGATTCCATGAATTTTTCCTGCGAAATGCGCCAGCCTGCGGAGAAGGAGGGGAAGAAGCCGAAGCGCTTGCCTTTCTGGAAGTTTTCAGAGCCGTTGTAGCCGGCGTTGAACTCGGCGAGATAGCGGCCGTCGTATCCGTAGGTGACACGGCCTACAACGCCCTGATAGCGGCGTGCGAGATCTGAGTTGTAGCGGCGGTCGTTCTGCATGTAGAGAAGCATTGCCGTCACGTCGTGCTTGCCGAAGGTGCGGCGGTAGTTGACCTGACCTTCTATATAGAGCTTATAGTCGGTGAAGTGGTCGGCCGATGCGGCGAGCTGGCCGTCGGTGTTGAACTTATTGTAAGCGTCGATGCTCTCGTAGTTGTCGCGGTCGTTGAGCTCGTAGGTGGCAAAAGTCTTGCTGTAGAGGTTGCGGTGATAGTTCTCGTAGTCGAACGAGGCCATTGCGCGCACCGAGAGACCGGGGGTGATGAAGTCGAGCTTGTACTCACCTATGAGGTTGGTCTCGTTGATGGTGTTGTTGCCCTTGTAGTAACCGCCTTCGGCCAGGGTGGCGTAGACGTTCTGCTGATACTGCGACGAACCGCCGTAGAGAGTCTTCATCTCATCGCCGTTCTGCACCTGGTAAGCCACGGGGAAAATCCATCCGGGAGTGTGGTTGAGCTGATAGAACACGTTGGAATAGTTTGCAGTCTCGCTGGAGTTGGGGCCGCGGCGCTCCTCGAAGCGGGTGCCGAAGTTCACCGACACGGTGAAGTCCTTGTTGAGGAAGAAGTCGGCGTTGGCGCGGAAGCCGTAGCGGCGGTAGCTCTGCGAGGAGCTGTTGCCGTAGGGGTCGTTGGAGAGGTTCTTGAAGAGCGACTCCTGGTTGTAATACTCGAGCGAAGCGTAGTAGCGCATGCGGCGTGTGCCGCCGCGCACGTTGGCGTTGTAGCGCTGGGCGGGAGCGGAGGAGCGGAGGATTTCGTCGTACCAGTCAACGTTGGGATAGAGAAGAGCCTCTACGCCCGAAAGCTGGCCGGCCGATGCACGGCGGTACATGTCGATGTCGGCCTGCGAGTACTGCGAGGGCAGTCCGTCGTTGGCGAGCGCCTCCTCCAGGAGAGTCACGCTGTCGTAGGAGTTGAGATAGGTGTCCTTGCGGGTGGGAGTCTGCCACTGCCAGTTGGCGGTGAGCGAAACCACCGGACGCTGCTCTTTGCCTCGCTTGGTGGTGATGAGCATTACGCCGTTTGCACCGCGCACAC
>UROS01000025.1 GCA_900549445.1 uncultured Porphyromonadaceae bacterium
ACATTAACTACTTAGTGACCTTAGAGGCCTTAGAAACCTCAGTGGCCCTCCTCCTTCTCAAACACTGCGAAGAGGGGATGGTCGGTGATTTTTTGTGAGCCGGCTGTTACGTTCTGCACCGGAATCAGCACCCGTGCATGGTCGCCGCGGCTCACCTGTACTTGCGGCAGACTGGCCGCAGGGGCGGCTGCCGCTATCTCGCGCCGTATCTCGCTCAGACGGTTCGTCACGCCCGGGTAGAGCGGACGCAGCCGCCGGGATGCGGAGTTGCTTATAAAGCTGTAGACGGTTTCGTAGAGCCGCTGTATTCTCTCTTTTTTCTCCTGACAGAGTGCTGCGTAGACAGCGCCGAGCGGAAGCCCGGCGCCGGTGGCGGAGAGGCAGATTATGAGCACGTAGAGAGCAGTGCGCGCCGGCGAGAGGTTGAGCCGGCGTCCGTTTATAGCCGCAGTGCCCGAGGCCGGGTCGATGGAGATTGTTGCGGTTTCAGGAGTGTCGGCGGAGAGCGCCACGAGCCGGAAAAAGGCTTTGCGGATGCCGTAGTAGGGGAGTCGTCCCGGCTGACGGGTGAACCCGAAACTCAGATTGTAGCTCGTGAAGGAGTTGAATTTCTCCACGAACTCGGCCGCCACGCTTACTATACGACGGCCCGCCAGGCGGATTTTAAGGAAATTGGCGTAGGTGTCGACCGGCATTCCCGGAGCGGAAACACTGTCGGAAGCGACGCTCGACGTGCCTGCCATCACCACGAGCGACGGCGTTCCGGCGTCGATGCCGAGTCCGAGGCGCCGGTTGAGGTAATCGGTGATGAAACTCCGTGTGGTCACGGAGGAGAGGCGCGTGTAAACTTCGTCAACGCGAGCCGGCCCTATGTCGGGAAACATGTAGCGCGCCATGCGGCGGAAATGCTCTCTGCCCTTTCCGGTGAATTCGTTTATTATGCGGGGAATATGGATGAACGTGAATCCTACCGACGCCAGAAGTCCTGAAATTACCGTGAAATCCTTGTCGGCTTCCTCGCTGCGCGCACTGCCGCTGAAGTCGGCGTAGAGCACGTAGCGGTGGCCTATGGAAATGTCGGTGAGACGCGACGACACAACGTCGTAGACCGGCTCCTGATCATCGTTTCCTTCCAGATAGCAGTTCATGGCGAGCTGCAGCGCCGCCTCCTGAGGGGCGCAGATGCCGTCGGCGCGGCTCACCTCCGCAATGATTCCGGTAACGTTGCGGGCTATGCGGCGGCGCAGAGTTCCCGACGGGGAGCGCAGCTGCTTCAGCGCCTGCGCGAACGGAATATGTCGCGCGGCCTCGAAGAGTTCGCGCGAACTTTCGCTGCCGAAAATGCGGTCGAACATGGCGATTTCAGTATCGTCGATGATTTTGTCGGAAATAATCGTGTCGGCTACGAGGCGCGCCAGTGCCACGCGCTGCTGCCTGGTGAGAATTTTCAAACGTGGATCCATATCCGCAAAGATAAGAGATATAAACGGCCGGCGCAAGAGCGTTTACACGAATTTACACACTGGTCGTGCCGGAACGGAGATTTTTGCGTGTAATCTCGTATAATCCGGCGATTGCAGCCGTCTGGGGTGCATACCTTTGCTCCCGACGAACAGAATAACATTCTACAGAGAAACACACGAGGAGAAACACACAAAAAAAGCAGCGCAGAATCTCACGATGCCGCGCTGCTTTCATGTTTCCCGTAGGAAACAATCAGGAAGTTTATAACTTCTTACGTGTCTGCATATTTTTTGATTTGGAATAATTCTATTTCGTAAGGTGCTGTGGGTTTGCCGAATACGAGAGACCTGTAGGGGCGCTATACTTAGCGCCCGCGGTGTCAGCGCATTTTTGGCTGAGAAATGCTTTTGATTCGGCGGGCGCTAAATATAGCGCCCCTACCTATGTCGCAATTTGCTCTTCGCCGCGGGAGGGTCAGTCGTTGTAAAACGGTGAGCGTTTCACTTTTCCCTTTACGAAAAACACCTCGAGCGATTCTTCGGCATTGGAGCGGATGCGGAACATTTTCTGAAACTCGCCCGCGCTGCGCCCGTGGGTGTCGAAGCTGACGCTTACGGTGTCGGAAGCTCCCGGCTCGAGTGGTAGGTCTTTCCAGCCTGCACGGGCGCACGAACATCCCGACGAGATGTTGAAGATGACCAGCGGCTCTGTTCCGCTGTTGGTGATGACCACCGACCCATTCAGTTCTGAGTCGCGTTCAACCAGCCCGAAGTTGATTTCCTTTGCGCTGAGCAGGAGGCGGGGGCCTCCGGCTACTGCCGGGGTGTTCTCTTCGGCCGCCGGGGCGGGGGAGAGAGCCCCGGCGGCGATGATTGCTGCTGATATTGTCAGAATGCGGAGATTCATTTTACAATGACTTTGCGTGAAACCTTGTTGACGCCGTCGGCTGCGGCCACCACGTAGATGCCGGGGAGGAGCTGGATTGTGGCGGAGCTTTCTCCGGTCGAAACGGCTGCCATGGAGCGTCCGAGTGTGTCGAACACCTCGATTTTAAGACCAGACTCGGTGGTGGTCACCGTAATCTCGCCTGCGCCCTGCATCACGTTGATCGACGATGCGGAGATTTCGCCGAGACCGGTCTGGTCGGAAGCCTTGCCGATGTAGAGCTCCCCGCGGGTGCCCTTCACTTTGTAGGTGAAGTCCTCGGTAATCGGGCTGACGGTGCCGTCGAGAGCGTCGATGAGCACGTAGGTGCCGTCGGCGAGGGCGCCGGAGAAGGTCAGGGTTGTCACGTCGTTGTCGTCGATTGCCACAACACCGAGTTCTGTGCGTCTGATCTCTTTGAGGATGTTGACCGAGGTTGCCATGTCGGACGCCACGGTGAAGATCTGCGAGCCGGAACTCATTTCCGAGTCGAGAATAAGTTCGGCGTCCTCGGTGCCTACGAATGAGTCGGAAGCGGTGGGATTCGTCACAATGAGTGCTGCCGAAACCTCATCGCCGTCGCCGTTTAGGGCGGTGATGAGCAGCGAGGAATCCTGCGTCCCGGCGTTTTCATCGGTTCCTGCGCCGTCGGCGTTGCGGGCGGGAGCTTTCAGTCTGTTATTATAGTTATAGGTGGCGGTATAGGTCATCATACTGCTGTTGAACGTGAGGTTGAGGTTGCCCTGAGCGTTCTTGGTCTGCACGAAGAAGCCCTGCATGGGAGCCACGCTGCCGCCGTTGCTGCTCGAGTTGGCCACATTGTTGGAATAGATGGTGCCGTTTTCGTCCATAACCGATACAATCTGATTGCCTTCGGTCATGATCCAGTACTTGGGCTCGATGAGGTTTTTGTTGGCTTCAAGGAATTTCTTCATGTCGAGGTCGGTTACGAACGGGTTGCCTACGAGGAATAGTTTCGAGTATTTGCTCGAGCTGATGGGGGTGTGGTTGCCCGTGGGATCGAAGAGCCGGTACTGCGAGTCTTTGGCACGGCTGAGAACCACGTGCTTGTCGCCGGCTGTCGCGCCTTCCTGATAGTAGTCGTAGTAAGTGTCGCCCTTAGGCAGACGGAATGTAATACGGCTGTTCTGCATGTAGGTGGAGGGCATTTCGGAGGGGTCGACATAGATCGAGAAGCCGTGGGTGGGCTCATATCTGGCGTCGACCTGGTTGAATACATCGCTCC
Source organism: uncultured Porphyromonadaceae bacterium (assembly GCA_900549445.1). Lineage (GTDB taxonomy): Bacteria > Bacteroidota > Bacteroidia > Bacteroidales > Muribaculaceae > Duncaniella. The sequence continues at coordinate 3,635 of UROS01000025.1, forward strand.
AGGTGTTGACCTTGGCCTTTGCCGCAACATTGGTGGCAGTTGTGGAGCCGATGCTCCATAGCTCGCTCGAGAGGGCGTTCCAGGAGCGCTGGTATACGGCGGGCGCATAGCGGTCGTTGTTGGAGGAAGTCCAGCTGTCATACCAGAAGAGCTGACCGGTCGGGCGCGCTGTTGTCTTGCTGGTGTAGAAGTCGCCTGCAACCACTTCCTGCGTGGGAACGGAGAGGGTGTACCAGCGGTAAGGCATCAGGTCGATGTCGTAGAAGAAACTCGTGTAGTTGAGGTTCTCCTGACCGAAGAGGCGGCCGTTTGGTTCGAGATAGACCTGATAGGCAGAACTTAGTGCGAAGGGGATACAGTTGAAGGGATTGTTGTTCTTGGAGGCGCCGTCGGCTATCATCTCGTACTGGATGGGGTGCTCGAACGTTGAGCCTCTCAGGTCGAGGATGCTATACTGGTTGCGTGCTCCGGAACCGGGCGTATAGTAAGGTTTGCGCAGGGTACCGAAGGTTTTGATGGAAACTTCGGTGGTGGTGAAAGGCTGTACCCAGGGCTGATACTTGCCGGCTTTTACTATTGTTCTCGACCAGCGGGGCATAGGAGCGTAGGTGTAACGGAAGTTGTTTTTCTGACCTCTGAAGAGGGAGTCCATATCAGCACCCCCGTTGTAGGCGTTGATGTCGGAGGGGTATACTCTCTCCCAGTTGCGGTCGTCGGACCACTGCACTTCGTCGCCCTGCGGATTGAAGGCAGAGTACTCAGAAGCAATCTTCAGGGTCACCACCAGGCCGCCCTCGCAGAAGCTGTCGGCATTGTCTCCGCCGGGCTTGAGGTTGATGCGGAGCTTGTAGAAGTAACCTTCCTTGCAGATGAAATCTTTCCTCAGCTTGATCGATACGTAATCCTTGCTGATGGTCAGGAAGCGGCCCACGGAAAGCATAGGATCCTCGGTATCGCTGCCATCCTTGAGTGAAATGTACTGCGGGTCGTTGGTGCCCACGAGGTAAACTTCGTGGTCATTTACGGAGTAGGAGCCGTAGAGCTGGCTTGAGGGACTGGTGAAGTCGCGCAGCGGTATGTTGAGCTGCTGGTTGTCGTTGCCGTTGATATCTCTCAGGTCGCGGAGATACAGGCGGATTCCCACATCCTCGATGTTGCCGTAATTGATTGCGGTCGCACCGACCTGAGCCACGGGAGAGTCCTTGGAGGTGTGGAAGCGCACTTCAACAGGCGAGGTGCAGACGGTGTAGCCGGCTTCGTCGAGCGGCAGAGGTATGGCCGTGAGAGCATCGTTGTTCTGAACGGCGTCCATCACGTAGGAGCTTTGACTCAGTTTGAGTTTCGACACGGGATAGTCGGCGAAATGCCTGAGGCAGTTCTGCATCGGTGCGGTATAGGATCCACGGACGGGTTCGTCGACTTTGGCCGAGGTTTTGTATACCTCGCGGAATTTGGCGAGAGCCTCCATCAGACGTGTGCCCTGATAGCTTGCTGTCTGGAAGTTGGCGAGTGAACCGTCGTACCAGTCGAGATAAGCCACGTTGTCGAGCTGCTCGAGTTCGTTGGTTTTGTTGTTGCGGCCGAGGAGCTTGACCTGCACCATCGGGCGCTGGTTCTTGCAGAGATATACGTCGTTGTCTGATTCAGGAACACCGTCGATGTAGACTTGACTTGAGGCTTTCATCTCGAGGTCGCCGAAGAAGGCGCAATTGTCGGAGGCGTCGGTGTCGAAGTAGTTGTGGGGCGCGTCTTTGTCGTAGTTTGCCGAAGTGGAGACGTAGACGAGCACCTGATACCTGTTGCCGGCTCCGAATGTGCCTGCGGGAGCGTGGCAGAGGAGCGAAAGATAGTCCTCGCCGTCGATTGTGCGACGCGAGAGTTTGTTGAAGGTCTTGTCGTCGCGTTTGGCGTTGGAGGTGTACTTCGTCCAGAAGGTGGTCGAGGCGTAGTTGGCGCTTGCTTTGCCGTCGTAGGGGAGAGTCATCATACCCACAGGGAGAGCTCTCTCGTGGGTTCCCATATAGTGGCTTCTGTCAATGTCGTACTTCGTGCGGTCTATGATGGTGTAGTAGAAATAGCACTTTCTGTTGGTGCGCTGGTTGAGGCCGAGGCGCTGGAGGAGCACTTCGAAGGGGATGTTGATTCTTACGTCGGTCTGGGAGGTTTCGTCGCAGAGGGGAGCGGTCTGCTCGGGGTAGACGCGCGGGCCGATCACGTAGGCGCGGAGGTCGTCGATGGCATAGTCGGCGCCCTGCGAGCCGGTACAGTTGTTGTCGAATTCTACCTCATAGTGGTCGATGTTGCCTGCGATGGCGCCCGCGTCGGAGAGGTTGGGAATAAAGCGGCAGTAGAATTTCATCCATTTGCCGGCGTTGTCGATATTGGAAGGCAGACCGAATCCAGCTTCGGTTACGTAGCCGGTGGTGTAGGTGTGGATATTCTTGCGGCTCTTGTCTTTCATCACCGCGACGAGGTTGACGGCGAGGTTGGCGTACTCATAGCTTTGCGAGAATTCCGAGAGCCATCCGGTAACCACCACGGCGCCGCCGGGGCAGATGTCGTTGATGTCGAGTTTAGCAGAGATACCGGGGTCGTCGGATGCGTTGACGTAGTAGAAGAGACCGCGCTGCTTGCCTCCGGTGTCGATATGCTTGCGGTCCCAGAGTCCGGTTTCGGGAGTGGCGCCGTGCCAAGGAGTGGAGAGTGAATTCTCAACTATGCGGTAAGTACTGTGGCAGCCTTCCTGGTTGTAAGTCCAGGAATACTGCGATTTATCCCAGCTGAGAGGCCATTTCCACGCCGGATGACCGCCAATAAGAGAATAATAGTCGTTGGCCTGATTTCCCGAGGGGAGCATGGCTGCGTATTCGTCGAAATTAATCACGCTGTTGGGCCGTCCGTACTGGCGCTCAATCTCCGGATCGCGGCCGTGGCGGAGGGAGGGTCGGTTTTTGAGCATGCTCTCCGTAACGAGGAAGGCATTATTTTCGTCGACAAAGTTGATGTCGAAAGCCTCTACGACCACCGGCATGTCGGTTCCGTAGACTTTCAGCTCATTGCCCTCGCGGTCGAGTCCCACGAGTTTCACGAGGAAGCGGCCTTTCACGGTTTTGTCGGATGCTGCGCGTACGAAACGGTCTACCGACAGTTCTCCGTTCGTGCTCTGATTGTCGCCGTTGAGGCTGTAGTAAATACTGCCTTTCTTCGCTTTGATCGGGATATTCGCGCTGCCGAAGAAATAGAACATATTATCGGCAGCTGAGGCGGGGTTGATGGTGTCGAGCACCTGAACCTGAAGTTTTGTGCCGTAGATGCGGCCATAGGAGCCGTCGGGTTTCTTGTAGTAGTAATTGCCGGGGATGGTGTTTCGCTGCCAGCTTGTGTTGTGGAACTCCAGGCGGGTCTGGAACATCACGCCGGCGCGGGCGGTGATATGCTTGGTGTGCTCCTGCAGATATTTTTCCGCGTTGGCCTTCGAGCCGGAGATCTGATCGGCGATCTCCTTACCGTTGCGTATGCGGAAGATGTGGCGGTAGTTCACCGTGGGCTCGTTGATGGTTTTGTTGGCGAAATCGACAGTGAGATTTCCGCCCACATTGATTTTGTGGCCGAAGTCGGCGGCAATCACGTATTCGCTGACGGTGCCTCCGGCGCTGTTTTTGAAGGAAATGGCATCCTTGGGGTCGGTGTAAGGATCTTTGGGGTAATAGAATGTAGCGGCGGAACCGTAAAAGTCAAAATTACGGCAACCGGTGTTATCGCTGTCGTTCGGACGTTTGCGGAATTCGGTTTCGAGTCCTGTGAATCCGAAGAAACCGTAGCTCTGGTTATAATGAATCTGGTCGCCGTCCATGAGGAAATCGAGGAGGCGTTCGCCGTTCGGGCCGAGTACATGGCCACCGGTGCGGTAGTTGTACCAGTGGCGGAAGTCGATGGAGTAGCTGCCGTTCCAGGCGGGGAGACCGTAATTCGGGATGAGGAGCACCATTTCGCCGGGCATGGCGTAGACTATGTGCTCAGTCACGTGGGTGCGCTGGCGGTGTTGGCCGGAAGCTATGCGGGTATCTTCGGAATTGGTGAGGTAACTGTAGTCGGGAGGGGTGATTTCAGCGCTGTTGAGCTGAGCGAGATCTTTTTTCCACTTGCCGTTGAGGTCAAAGCAGTTGTCCCAGTCGCAATATGAGTTGAATGTGGTGTGGCGGTATTGAGAGGCTATGCCACGGGTGTTGACAAACCTGAAGTCGTTGATGACGGTTGCCCCCGCCATTCCCTGGCCTGTGGGCTGCTGGATATAGTCGCTCTTCAGGAGCATGTTGGTTTTCCAAGTGTTGTCGAGATCCTCGCCTTTGGCGTGGCTGATGAGGTTGAGCTCGGCCATGGTGAAGTGTCGGGTGCCAGAGTCGTCGACAGCGTTGGAGAATGTCGATATGAGGGTGAAACGCACGTGTTTGAACGACACGGCTGCGGAGGTGGAACACGGTACAGGCTCGGAGAACTCGCGGGTGCCGAGACCTCGGTAGAGGAAGTTGGCGTAAGTGGCGCTCTTCTGGGTATTGAGCGAGCGCCAGGCGGTACCGTCGCTTGAAATCTCGACTTTGAACGAGGTGGGGCCGTCGGAGCCGCTCGCTCCGCGCTCGGTCATGACCGAAATCAGGCGGTTTGCGGGTATGGAAACGGCGTTTTTGAGGTTGACCTGAACATAGACGGGATCGGACGTGCCGGCGGGGAAACTGAACGTAACTTCCGTGGCTTTGTTGTTGTCGAAGAGCTTGTTGCGGTTGCCGTTCTGATTGCTTACGCCGGTTGAAGCGTTAATCGACTCCACGGCGGTGGTGGAGAAGAGCTTTGTGCCGACAGCGGAGGCGGGAGCCGACGCTCCGAGGAGCAGCGTCGCGGCGAGAATATGTCTGGTTAAGTGTTTCATCGTATGATATGCAGTCACTCTTTAGTATTTTTGATATGGATGAGCCTGATATAAGACTGATTGGTGGCTTTGACAGTGATTTTGATTCTTACATCGGCCGAACCTGTGCGGTCTTTGAGTGTGAAGCGGATAAGACCCGAGGCGGTGTCGAACGTGGGTTGTTCGTCGAAGATCGAGGCGGTGTTGCCCGATTCAAAGGTCAGTGTGTAGGCAGAGGGGCGGAGTTTGGCGCCTGTCTCGACATTGTAGGCGTTGACCCTGAATTTACCTTTTGAGGCTCCGATGTAAGATACGTAACTTTCGCGTTCGTTCACTTTCTCGACTTCGGGGGCATAGCCTCCGATAGGGGCGTCGACCATCGGGTCGACAGTTATCCGGTAGTCGGTGATTACGATCGGGAGGCGGATGAGGTAGTTGCGCGGGAAGTTCGTGAGTTCATATGTGACGGTATAGTCTGTATCGTCGGCTTTGCCGTCGCGGGCATAACGTATTCCGAGGATGAACCGGTTGCCGTCGGTGGTTTGGGCGGCGCGGCTTTCGGGAACGTAGAAATGTCCGCTTACGGTCTTGTTAGTGTCGTTGGCGGGGATCATGCTGAGGGTTCCCGACTGAGGAAGACTGTGAGTGTAGTCGGCAGCTCCGGAGGGGGTGAAATTGGGGTTGAAGAGTGTTTCGGTAGAGAAACCGAACAGCGGAATTCCACCTTTGGAAATGGAGCTTATGGTGAGCGATTTTATGTTGAGCCTTGCGCTGCTGCGGCCTTTGAACTCATACTCTATCTTGGAGAGCATGCGGGTTACGGAGACGGTGTAGCTCTGATAGGTCTGCTTGTTGACGGTATAGTATGTTTTCCCCGACATGGGAATGTTGGCGTCGACAGACCATCCGGTCTCGAGCGAGCGGTTGTTGTCGGCAACTCTTATACGGGCATTGTCCATATCGTATTCGTCGGGAGCGGTACGACCCACGTTGAACGAATAGTCGGGTATGCCGAGCGAAGCGCAGACAGCTGCTTTCGAAATGTTGGCGAAGGCATATACGCGGAAAGTGCCGTTCGGAACCTCAACTTTCAGCCTTGTTTTGTCGGTAGGGTTGCTGAGTGTGGCTTCGGCGGAAGCAACGATTTTGCCGCTGCCGTTCCGGTCGATAAACACAACCCAGTAGCTGTGGATCAACTCGTTGTCGAGGACGTCGCCGGAATATTCCGTGGCGCGGGAGTCGATATCAAGAGTTATTTCCTGAAGATCGTCGGCAATGGCACCGGAAGTGTCCCGGCCGGGATCCTGGCAGTACCCGTTGTCTTCCACGCAGCCGGCGAGCAGCGCCGAGGCGAGCATCATTGCGTATCCGATATGTCGGGGGTGACGTTTCATTGGTTTATTTGATTTTTTAGATTTTCGAATAGGGAGACGGAAGCGAATCAGACAGCGATTTCGCCGTGGACTTGCAGAATCCATTTATGAACCCAGAACATGGGGCGGATGGTTTCGGGTTCCTCGATGCGGGGTGTGATGGTGCCTGGACCGTGGACTGTGAGGGAAACGAGATAGAGGTTGTTGCGGACAACCGAATACTGCATGGGGCAATACTCATGTATCTGGTTGTAGCCTTCCTCCTTGTTGCTGTGGCGGATCCATACGGTGTAGTAGCAAACGGCGTTGGGATAGCGGCGTACTTCCGCTATGTTTCCTTTGCTGTCGAGCGAGCGGGCGTAGTTGGTTGCGGCTGCTGAGTTGCTGAAAAATCTGCGGTCGCGGTCGAATGCTACGCTCGACATCCGGTCAACTACCCAGAATGTCTTGCCGTAAGCGTAGGCGGCATCTTCGGTGAAGGTGTCGGTTGTGGCATCGTAGCTGCGGTAGACCGTGGTCGGCTCGTAGACGGCTTTTGCGACGAAGCCGGTGACGAAGCTGCCGAGCATCGACTCCTTGGTCTGAGTGTTTTCCTCCGTGTAACCGATGGTGAAAGAACGGTTGTTGTTGTATTTGTCTGTCGCCATGGTGTAGCTGTTGGCCGAGAGGGTGCCTACGTCGGTGTGGTTGCCCGAGCTGAAGATGACGGGATAGGAGGTGAGCATCTCCGAGGCAGCCGATTCGCCGAACCAGGGATCGGTTTCGGTAAGGTTCGGCTTGTAGGTCTTACGGTGTGTGTTGGGGTCAATCACATAGTTGGTAGCCACACCGTCGGTCTCTGTTTCGGAACCGAGATAAGTCCACATGCTGAGGTTTTCAAGATAGCTTGTGCGCCTGATGAGGTAAGAAGACTTTACCGGAACGTTAAACAGCTTCAGGTTGGTGATATAAACGTTGGCGGTGGGTGCTGAAGAGTTGTCGACGGCGTATTTCACCGCCTTGCGGGCGGCATCGTACTGGGAGTTTCTGTAGTATAGGTCGACCCGGGCGGCGAGACGCTGAATCGAGACGCTTCCGGAGAGATTGTATTTCCACGATTTGCCGCGTATTGAGATTGTGCCGCCTTTTGAAACTATCTGGGCGTCGGCGGCCGACGACATCGCAAAATCCTTGCAGCCTGCCGGGTAGTTGGCGACAGTCCAGCTCTGACCGTCGCGTACGTAGTCTCTGACGTCGCCGAGACGGGTAAGGTTTGAGAGGTCGCCCATGTTGGCAGTCACAATCACGTGGTGACTGTTGCGCACGTCGGCTTTTATGGGCACGCGCACAATTGCAAGATACCTGTTTGCCTGTTTGCCGATTTCATCCTCCACGTAGGCTGCGTGGAGAATCGGAGTACTGTTGGGCGCGGCAATACCTTTTTCCGCCTCGTAGAAGAAAAAAGTGAGATTCGAGATGTTGTTCTCGTTGTCCGAACTCGGGAATGACCCGTCGCCGTCAGGGCCGCCGGTGGGGTTGGCACGGCTCCCGCCATTAAGGTTGTCGACTGATATTTCGAGGAGCATTGTCTGCATCTGTTCCCCGTCGCTGACGGCTGACTCGTCAACGGGGTTATCGTAGACGCATCCTGTAAGCGAGGCAGCTGCGGCGAGGCAGAAAAAACAGGACAGTATGTAGCTTGTCGGTTTCACTGTGATTGATTGGACTGATTAAAGGATTCTGCAAAACGTTTTCATGCCCTCCGGAGAGGGAAGTGCGGGGTTGTGATCAGAGGTCGACGTTGTAGGTACGCTTTGCCCATCCGAGTACGTTGATGGTAAGCTCTACATATTTCCACTTGGTGCCGGCGAGCACGAGGTTGAGGTCGTAGTCGTACTCACGGTCGAGGTATTCCTGGGGGGAGTAGTTGGCCATTGGGTAGGCGTGGCGCCCCTGGGCGAGGAGTTCGGAGAGGCCGATATCGAGCACTTTCTGAGTGTAAGGATTCTTCATGATTACGACGAGGCGGGGAGTCTTTTCATGGTCGGTGTCGTTGTAAACGAGACGGTTGGTCATGAAATTATAGTGGGCTGTGCGCTGATAGGCGGAGTCGGCGGGGAGGTCGGTACCGTCCTCGATGTGGATGCCGTCTTTGTCGAAGCGGGTTGTCCAGGAGTTGTAGGGTTCGTAGCGGACAGTGTCGGAGGGCACGACTTCGTTGTCGTGTCTGATGTCGGTGTTGCAGTCGGTAATGTAGACTTCGTAGTGGGTGTGGCCGTGGTCGTGGTGCTCGTCGAGCTGGTGGAGGGCGACGTTGATATGCTTGGTGTTTCGCACGAGCGAAACGGTTGCGTAGGTTGCGCGGCTATGCTGAACCGTCACGTACTGGTCTTCCAGCGGGTAGACGGAATATGGTTTCTGAGTTTTGTGGACGGGAGGAACGGCGATACCGTCGGTGGGGTCGTCGGAGGTGACGCGGAGGGTGTGCCAGAGAGTGTCGAGCGGAGCGGCGCCGCTTACACGGAAGTGGTGGGTACCGTCGATGAAGTTGTGGTCGTGGTCGAGAGTCACGAAAAGTTCGTCGTGCTTCTGCGGGTCGTTTTTCCGGTATTTTGCGCCGGGGGTGTTTTCGGCTTCGTCCCAGTCGCGCTGCATGGCCACGGCCTGAAGGCGGTAGCGGCCGTCGGGAAGAGTGCCGTCGGGGAAGTGCATAGTGTAACCGTACTGGGCGAGAGGCTGCGATTCGGGAGTGTTCGACACGCTCTGTTCGGCTACCTTGTTGCCGTTCTCGTCATACACGTAGAGCTTCACGTGACCTACATGATCCTTGAACATGTCGGCACGTGCGGTATTGTAGTCGTAGACAAAACGCACGTTAAGTCCCTTCGGACAGTCGCTGAGATCCTCGGTCATCATGGAACATGCGCACAGGGCTGCAGCGGCCGACAGGACAGAAAATCCGGAAATGAAATGAAGAAAACGGTTCATTGTTTCTTAGTAGAAGGGTGGATGGAAAAATTGAGAAAAAGAAGGGGAGGCGACGCGGCGCGTATGGCAGCGCCGCCTCCCGGTGGGAGATTTCAGTTTAGGGTGGATTCAGAGCGGATTATAGGTCGGCGTTCTGAACACGTTTTGCCCAAGACATTACGTTGACGGTGAAGCCAAGATATTTGTTTGTCTGGTCAGAAGGAACTACGATATCGTGGGGATCTTCAACGGGTTTGCCGAAGTCGGTTATAGTATTGATGGTGATGTCGTACCAGTTGTTGCGGAGCATACCGAAGCGGCCACAATAGTTTCTCTCAGCCTCTAAGCCTGTGCCGTAAGCGCTTGCCATATTGTCGGTGTCGAGGTGATCCTTGGCATTCCAGGGAGTGAGGTCGTCGCCGAAGTGCTTAACGTCGATGATATAGTTGCAGACGCCGCCTTTGTGGAGTTCGAAACGATATTCGTCGTTGATCTGCTTGATCATCACGTCGGTGAAAGCCTTGAGAGCGGCAGCTTCGGGGTTGCCTTTGAATACAGATGCGCCGAGAGCCTTCCAGGTGATTTTGGAGATAGCTTCAACACCGGTTTTTGTATCGTAAGACCATGTTATAGTGAAGCAGTCGAGAGGATTTACAGTCACACCGTCTTTGAGGTACTGCTTGATGAAATCAGTGGTCTTGGTGTCGCCTGCGAAGAGGTTGGTCTGTACTTTGTGAGCTCCGGCCTCATTGTAGATTTTCTTCATGTCGCCGTTCAGTACATAGAAGTCGCCGCCGGGGAATTCAGTAGCATCAAGGTCGAGGGTAAGACGAACACGGAAGTAGTTCATGTTACGATCAGACATCTTTGACAGGGGCATGGTGTTTTCGTAGCAGTAGAATGCTTCGGGCTGCTTGGTGGTACCGTTGATCATTGTCTTGTAAGAAGCTTTCTCACCGTCGAGAGCAGCAGCGTCGGTAGTATAGTGGGGGTCGACAGCCCAGTATATACGATAGTATTTTTCGAAAGGATAGAGAACCGATTTGCCGATGGGGGTATTGCCGATCATACGGAGATAATGACCACCTTCTGTTGCGTTGATAGCAGATGCATAGGCAATCCATTCGTTACCATAGTTATCGCCGAGGTTGCGGACAAGGTAAGAGCTCTGTTCGCGGGCCATGAGAGCAGCTTCAGCTTTCTTAACTTTGATGCTCCTGAGGGAACCTGTAGCGCCGGTAGGATTAACGGTAAGACCAGTTTTGAGCTTGATGGTAGCTTTAGCCACAGCGCGTTCAACAAAGATGTCGCAGGCGGGGTTTTCGCGAGCTTCGCGGGCAGTGGTTTTGATCTTCGCAGGGTCGACGAATGAAAGATAGTGGGGGTCGCCGCTCTGCTGGCCGCGGTTCCAACCGCCGGGATAAGTTGCGATAGGAGCATTGGTCATGAAGAAGTTACGGCCTATACCGTTGCCCTGAGTCGCATAGAAATAACCGTCGGGCGATTTATAAGATGCCCAGGAGAGTTTATTGAGGAAATCACCGAATGTTCCGGTGAATGTCTGGGACTGATCGTTGAATCCGAGTTTGAAGTCGCTTGTAACCGAGCAAACGTTGCTGTAGTTGAGAAGAGCAAGAGCGAAGATCTTCTGACCGGCAGGAACCTGGAAGTTCTGGATCTGAACGGAATTGCGGTAGGTTGCAGTGATGTTGTCGCTGTCAACGTCGTCGTTTTCGTTATCGGTTTTGATTTTGTATGCTCCCTGGAATTTGGCGGTAAGTTCGTTGTTGCCGACGAAGAGTACAACAGCACCGGTGTTGATGGTGTATTCGGATTCTTCACCATCGTCGAACACGTCGTTGTTGGATCCGGTACCGTCGCCAATGGCGCGGCTGACGGGAGAAGTGGGGAGCTGGATGTTGACACCGATAAATCCGTCGGCTACCGCTTCCGGATTAGGGGTGGTACCACCTTCGTTCGCCACGGGCGCGTCGTCAGAGCAAGCTGACATCATGAGCGCGGGAACGGCTGCTAAGAGAAATCTGTAAAGTTTCATCTTTTGATTAAGTAATTGGTTAGTAGAAAAATGGATTATAAAAATTTGTTTTTTTGATGTTCAACTGAGTTGAAAGTGAGGTAGCGGAAGGGTTGCAGAGGTGGCTTCCGCATCAGCGCCCCCGAGCGGGGAACGCTGATACAGTTGCCTGATGTTCAACAAATTGTACCTCGGTTTGTAGTCTTACTGTATTATAGTAAAATGTCTGCTATTTTTCGAAAAGACGGAGGTTGGAGAGTGCGTCGGGGAGTTCGCCGGCATTTTTGAAGTGCCGGATTGCAGCGTCGAAATTGCCGCGGTGCGACTCGGCCATGCCGCGGGCGTTTTCGGCCTCGGGCGAGGTGCCTGCTTTTTCGAGGAGTTCGTCGACTCCTTCCCATTTGCCCGCCTTGATGCGGGCGACAGCTACGTTGAGGTTGGCCACTTCGTCGTCGGGGTAATATTTGAGGGCGGTGTCGATGGTGTGGTTGAACTCGTCGGAGCCTTCAGGGTAGAGGAGGGCCACACGGAACATCTGATTGAGCGACATGAGGTAGGGTGTGCGCTTGATTACCTCGGCAAGCTGCTGGTCGGACATCGGTTTGAGCTTGGTTTCGATCTGGAAAGTGGTGGTGCGGAGTTCGGGGAACCATTCAGGGAGTATGAGCGACTTGTAGATCCGCGAGAAGCGGCGGTCGGTCTTGAGGGTTTTCTCCTTGTTGTCGTAGTCGGTGGGGCCGTAGGCGGGTTCGTTGATCAGAGCGAGGAGGTCGCGGCGCTGATCTTCGGTTATGTCGCGCGACTCTTCGGTGATTTTCTTGAATCCTTCCCAGTTTTCGGCAACGGCTGCATAGTGGCTCTTCGATGCGGGGAGGTTGTATTTTCTGGCGAGGTATTCGGCGAGGGCGCGGGAGCGGCCGGAGGCGAGTTCCTCGTTGTGGATGTAGGGGGATTCGGGCGAAGCGTAGCCGGTAATCTTAATGGCGGAAATCTCCACGTTGGGGTCGGTCAGGGCGTAGCGGACGGAGTCTTCGATTATTCCGAGCTGCTCGCGGTTGTCGATCATGCGGCCGTTGCGTGCGCGGTATGGGGTGGGGTGGAGCACGGTCTTATTGACTTCGAACTGGACTTTCGCGCGGCCTTCGTGCTTGATGACGGGGAGGTCGGTCACTTCGGGGGTGACGAATGCGAGGGTCATGCTGGCGGTGGGATCGAGGTCAAGGGGTGTGCCGAGGCCTGAACGGGAGGTGTAGTGCTCGCCGCAGCCGCATTCATCGAGGTCGAAGCGGATGGCTGCTTTGGGGAGAAGCATCCACTGTTGGAATGGGGCGGTGGCGGAGTATTCAACCGTCTGGGGTCTGCGCCCGTTGCGGCATACCTGCGATGCGATGTCGTAGCCGGCTGCGGTGGTAGGGGTTATGACTCCGCGCTGCACGGCGTAGTCCATATATTTGCCGTTGACGAGGACGGCGGGGAGAGTTACGGTGCTGTCGCCGGCGGAAACCACGGGGACGATGTAGACCTGGTTGTTGCGTCCGAGAGTAAGCGAGTCGAGGAGAATCCGGGCTCTTACGTCGAGGCGCTCGCCGACGCGGTGAATCTCGATACTGTCGCTGCAGGGGTATCCGGCCACATCGGCTTTCACCGGCATGGCGGCGAGGGCGGCGAGGACAAGGAAGGTGAAGGATTTGCTGATACTCATGATTGTCTTGCCTTAAAAGATGTACATAATGGAAACGCCTATTTTGGTGATGCCGGCGTAGTTGGTGTGACCGGATTTGGTTTTTCCGCCGCATTTACCGCAGTTGTACCTGTCGTACCATACGTGGCCGTAGCCGACGCCGATTTCGGTTTCAAGGTTCCAGTGGCGCGAGAGGGGGAACTGGTAGCCGTAGGTGAAGCCGACGCCTGCGAAAGTTCCTTCGAAGCGGTTGTGTTTTACGGCTGAGGTGAGGTTGTCGCCGCCAAACCATCCGCCGGGAATCGGGAGGTGGGCGCGTTCGGCGTCGAATTCACCGACCATGGCGTGGACGCCGAGGAAGTGGCCGCTGTAGGCGGTGCAGAGCCACCAGCGGTACTCGGGCATGAGAACCCAGTGTTTTGCGTAGTGGTCGCGGTCGCTGCCGAATTTCCATGGATTGAGGCCGTAGACAAGGTTCACTGTGTTTTGCCGGCCCACGGCATATTCCGCGCCGATGTTAGGCGTGGTTGTAGCGTCGTAGAGAAGGTTTGTCTTGACTGCAACCTGTCCCATTGCGGGGAGCGCTGCGGCAACCGACAAAAACAGACTTACAAGAGCTTTCATTAGCTTTTATGTTTGGTTTAGTTAATATATTTGCAGTCCGTATCCGGGCCTCAAAGGCGGGGATGTGGCGGTTCTTACCGATTATTGCTCTAAGCTCCAGTAAGGGGTTTCGTAAGTCAGTCTTGAGGTGTGCGTCTTGTTGTCCTGCGGTTATGGCGGTTTTCAATTTAAGGTTAGGTCTGCAGGCAGCCGGAAGGTTTTCGGATATCCTTTCGGAGGTGAAGATGTCGCGTTGTCAAAACTGAATCAGGTTGATTCGTGAGTCTCCTTTTTTGAAGTTATCCTGCTGCGGGCGAAAAGGCGCCGACAGGGTAAAATCTGAGGTGTTACTGTGAGTTTAGATGTTCAACGCTACAAAAGTATATAATAAAAAATGAAAATTACCCCCCCCCAAGTACTAAAAGATGTTAATGAATTTGTTAAAACCGCATTTTAGCTAAAAAAGTATTGAGATTGGATAAAATTTTTGGGGAAGAGGGGAAGCAGGGTTGCTAATGTTTCTGATGTCTCTGAGTTGGCGTAAGGTGGATTTTGCACGGCGCGCTGCCTGAGACATATTCTTATATGATCCCAGACAGCGCTGCCGGCGTGTTACTTGAAAATCGAGGCGTAGCGGGTGAGGAGGTCGTTGAAACGGGGGTCGGTGCGGAGTGGCGCCACGCTTACGCGCGCCTGGTCGGCACGGGTCCAGTTGTGGTAGTTGGCATATCCTTTTTCGAGCGAAGTCTCCATACACCGGAATGCGCGGTCGAGGTCGCCGCGTGCAGCCCAGTAGCATGCGCCGTAGTAGTTGATGAGTCCGTCGTAGTCCTCGACGGATTCGAGAATTGTCTCCATCCAGTCGTCGCCTTCGATTTCGCGGCCGAGATAGAGCAGAGCGAAGCCCCGGAAGGAGGTGACGTCGGTGGCCGGCATCTCCATGTCGAGAATGCGTTCGTAGCACTGGCGGGCGATGTCGTCCTGATTGCGGAAGTCGTGCAGCACCCAGGCGCGGAGCATGAAAATCCAGGGGTTTGAGGCGTCGTTCATGGCAGCTTCGCTGAGCGATACGGAGGCTTCGGCATATTGCGTGAGGCATACCTGAGATAGCGCCTGGGCAATGAGTGCGTCGTTGTATTCAGGGTCTTTCTCCAGGGCTGATTCCGCGCATGAAAGGGCGGTTTCGCAGTTGCCGAGTGTGCGTTCGATGTCGGATTTCAGCACGTAGTAGAGCTTGTTGTCGTGGGTGGCGCCCACGGCGAAGTCGATATTGAGGAGTGCGGTGTCGTACTGACCGAGTGCGTAGTAGCATTCTGCCAGTGAGGCGTTGATGCCGGGGTAGCTGTCGAGGTGCTGGTCGAGTATGTAGTCGTAGTCGGCGATGGCGTCGGAATAGTGGCAGTGGCTCTGTGCAATCATGGCGCGGATGTAGTAGAACATGCCGGAGCGGGGCGCCTTGCGGATGGCGGAACTCAGGCCGCTGATTACGGCCGGATAGTCGGTGCGGCTCAGCAGCGAGAGTTCGCGGAGCGCCCGGGAGGTGTTGACCTGGTCGGTAGAGAGCGCCACAATGTAGTCGTCGACGGCTCCCTGGGTGTTGCCCATCATGGAGCGTATGGATGCCCGGCGGATGTAGACGTCGGATACACCGGGTGTGAACGCTACGGCCTGGTCGACGAGGTCGTTGGCGGTTCCGATGTTGTTTTGCTTCACCGCCACACGGGCGAGTCCGAACAGTGCTTCCTGGCTGCGGGGATTTATCTGGCGGAGAAGGTTGAAGTCGGCTTTGGCCTCGTCGTATCGGCCGAGGTTGTAGAGGGCGGTTCCCCGCTGGTAGATGGCTATATAGTTCTGGGGATCTATGCGCAGCAGGGCGTTGAAGTCGTTTACGGCGTTGTCGTAGCGTTCGGTCTGCATGGATATGTTGGCGCGGAGGGAGTGGGCCTGTGCGAGCACGTCGGTCTCGCTTTCGGGAATAACGCGCAGACATTCGTTGATGTCGGCGAGCGCTTTGGGATATTCGCCGTGGATGTAATATTCGTTGGCGCGGCGGAAGAGCACTTCATAGTCGCGGGGGTCTTCGGCGAGAAGTTCGTCGTAGGCCTTCATCATTGCAGCCGTAATGGGGTCGTCGAGCCAGTTTTTAGCATCGGAGGGGAAAATCGCGCCGAGAAGCAGCAAGAAAAGTGTGAATGACCGGAATCTCATAAATCAAATCAGTTGTTTTCGAAAATATTGATGGTTGCACGTATAGCCGACAGGCGTTTGAGCAGGTCGGGAAGCTTGTCGAGGGGGAGCATGTTGGCCCCGTCGCTTTTCGCTTTGGCGGGGCAGGGGTGGGTTTCGATAAAGAGGCCGTCGACACCTACGGCCACACCGG
Organism: uncultured Porphyromonadaceae bacterium; assembly: GCA_900549445.1. Classification (GTDB taxonomy): domain Bacteria; phylum Bacteroidota; class Bacteroidia; order Bacteroidales; family Muribaculaceae; genus Duncaniella. Next base: position 19,556 of record UROS01000025.1, read on the forward strand.
CACGTGCGATAGTCTCAATGAGGTCGGGAGGCCCGCCGGTCACACCGGCCGCCTGGTTTGGCTGCTGGAGCGAGTGGGTTGAGTCG
>UROS01000026.1 GCA_900549445.1 uncultured Porphyromonadaceae bacterium
TAATCTTCAGTCACAGTGCTACAGCACTGCTCCTTCAGATTATGAACAGGTTAGCTCAAAAAATCCATCCACTCCGGCTTCACATTTGTTATTAAACAACCTCTTAGTGCGAAGTCGCCTTTCAATCGGTCATATAAGTAAAACCGATCATTCATTATTATTATGAGAAAAGAATCAATCATCTCTCTTGCAGCCTTCCTTCTGCTTGTGCCTTCACCTGCGGCAGACGCCGCTGAGGTGGCAATAGCCGGAGAATCACTTGTAGGTGATGGCATAATGGAATTCGTGCCGGAACGTTTTGACGCGACAGTCACCCCGATGCTCATTCTGTCGCACGAACCTGCCGCAATCGGAGAGAAACCCTCCGGATGGAAGCTCGTTCCGCAGTACGCGACCACCGACCGCGGCGTTCAGGTGACGATTACAGTCCCCGACGGCACCGACCTCTACGGTGGCGGCGAAGTCACAGGGCCGCTCCTGCGCAACGGTCAGGAAATAAAACTCTGGAACACCGATACCGGCATGTATCTCGTCGACAATGGCTCCCGTCTCTATCAGACCCATCCGTGGGTCATGGGAGTGCGCCCCGACGGAACCGCCTTCGGAGTGCTCTTCGACACATTTCATAAAGCGAATCTTCTTACTGCCGACGACCGGATACAGTTTACCGCCGAAGGAACGCCATTCAAGACGTATGTTATCGACCGGACATCCCCGCAGGAAGTGCTCAAAGGTCTTTCCGAATTGACCGGTACCATCGAGATGCCTCCGCTCTGGGCGCTCGGATATCATCAGTGCCGCTTCTCCTACGTCCCGGAATCCCGTGCCCGTGAAGTGGCCGATACTTTCCGCAAAAAGCATATCCCGTGCGACGTTATGTGGTTTGACATCAACTATATGGACGGATTCCGGATTTTCACTATCAGCGAAAACGAGTTCGCCGACCCCAAAGCGTTCAACAGCTATCTCCACGATAACGGTTTCAAGACAGTCTATATGATAGACCCGGGCGTGAAAGTCGACGACAATTACTTTGTCTATTCATCCGGCAAGCGCAACGACGTCTTCGTGAAAGACGCATACGGCAATGAGTTCCACGGAAAAGTCTGGCCCGGCGACTGCGCGTTTCCCGACTTCACCCGTCCTGAAACTCGCAGCTGGTGGGGGACACTCTACAAGGATTTTCTCGCCACGGGCATCGACGGCGTATGGAACGACATGAACGAGCCTTCTGTTTTCGACGGCCCCGGCGGCACTATGCCGGAAAGCTGCATACACCGTGGCGGCGGTAATCTTCCTGCCGGACGGCATGCCATGTGGCACAATGCCTACGGTCGTCTGATGGTGGAAGCCTCACGCAACGGCATTCTCGCCGCCAACCCCGACCGGCGCCCCTTCATCCTTTCCCGCTCGAATATTCTGGGCGGTCAGCGCTACGCTGCCATGTGGACCGGCGACAACGCCGCCTCTTACGACCACATGAAACTGTCAGTTCCTATGTCGCTTACCCTCGGACTTTCCGGACAACCGTTCAATGGCCCCGACATAGGCGGATTTGTCGGCGACACTGACGGCGACCTTTTCGGCAACTGGATCGGCTTCGGAGCATTCTTCCCCTTCTCACGCGGTCACGCCTCGTGCGACACCAACGACAAGGAGCCGTGGGCTTTCGGCAAAGACGTTGAGAAAGAATCGCGTATGGCGCTCATGCGCCGCTACCGCCTGATTCCATACATCTATACCGCGTTCCACAATGCCCATACCGACGGACAGCCCGTGATGGCTCCGGTGTTTATGGCTGACCCCGCCGATCCTGAAATTCGTGCCGAACAGCAAGCGTTTCTGTTGGGAACCGACATTCTCGTGATACCGGCATTCGCCGAGAAACCTGCTCTGCCCAAAGGCATCTGGGAAAAACTGTCGCTGGTTAAGGATGACACCAAAGGCAAGTATCAGGCCGAATTGCGAATAAGGGGAGGGAGTATCGTCCCGGCCGGCCGCGTTATCGAGAACCTTAACGAAAATCCTTTCAGTCCTCTCACTCTTATTGTCTGTCCCGACAAAGACGGCAACGCCTCCGGCACACTCTACTGGGACGAGGGCGACGGCTGGAGTTTCCGCGACGGCAATTATAAAAAACTGCATTTTTCTGCCCGTCGGAACGGTAATAATATGGAAATTACTGTAGATGATGCAGAAGGCACCTATCCGCTCGATTTTGGCAAAGTCAATGTAGAAGTCCTCCATAAAGGTAAAATCCGCCGCGCTTCCGGCACTCTCGACAAACCGGTGACTGTAAAAATGTAATCCCCGTATTATTATATCGGCAAACCCGGCAAAACTCCTTCTGCCGGGTTTGTTGTCTTTCTTAACGAACGTTAAAACAACCCCCTCATGCTGTAAACTGCTTGCGGATTCACGAAAAAGCAGTACCTTTGCAGCCGGGTAAGTCCTACACGACCAGCTCCCCGTGAACTCCGCCAGGTCTTGATCGAAGCAACGGTAACGGGTTGTAGCGGTGCGATGTAGTAAGCTTACCCTTTTTTGTGCCTATGCTTCCCGCACCGGAACATTCCCGGTTCTCCCGCACCGTAAATTCCGATTTTTTGCGTATCTTTGTCCCACGATCTATACCCTGTCTCTGCTTCTGCCGATGATTTCTCTTATGGCAATACCTGCTTCCGCACCCCTCATCACGCAGCCCGTGCCCATCTTCCTTACGGTGATGGCTATAATTCTGCTTACGCCGTTGCTGCTGGGCAGACTGAAGATTCCGCAGGTTATCGGGCTTATTCTTGCCGGTGTTGCCGTAGGCCCCCACGGTTTCAACCTGCTGGCGCGCGACATGAGTTTCGAGGTCTTCGGGCAGGTAGGTATTCTCTATCTTATGTTCCTTGCGGGTCTGGAAATCGACATGTATCACCTGAAAAAGAACCTCCGCAAGGGTCTGTGCTTCGGGTTCCTGACTTTCCTCATTCCGCTTCTGCTCGGCGCCGCTGTGGCTGCAGTATGGCTCGGACTCCGTCCGCTCACTGCATTGCTGCTTGCTTCCATGTTCTCCGCCCATACTCTCATTGCCTACCCGATCGTGTCGCGCTTCGGGCTCACCAAAGCTCCCTCCGTGGTGATAGCCATAGCCGGAACCATCGTCACGGTTCTCGGCTCGCTCATCGTGCTTGCCGGTGTGCTCGGCATGGAGCGGTATGGCACCATATCGTCCCTCCTTCCGCTGCTGGGTTGCCTCGCTCTGTTCTGCATAGGCCTGATTTACTCCTATCCGCGCATCACGAGGTGGTTCTTCAAACGCTATAACGACGGTATAGCGCAGTTCGTGTATGTCCTCACAATGGTGTTCCTGGCCGCCGCCATCGCCGTATGGATCGGTCTTGAGGGCGTGTTCGGCGCATTTTTCGCCGGACTGGTACTCAACCGCTATATTCCCCAGCGTTCTCCTCTCATGTCGCGCCTCGAGTTTACGGGCAACGCCATTTTTATCCCGTATTTCCTTATCGGTGTGGGAATGATGATAAATGTGAGAGTGCTCACGGCAGGAGTCGAGACTGTCTATATCGCTGCAGTGATGAGCGCAGTGGCCATGGCCACGAAATGGCTTGCGGCATTCGCCACTCAGAAACTTTTCAAAATGGAAGCGGTAGACCGCTCCATGATGTACCAGCTTTCCAATGCCCACACCGCTGTGGCTCTCGCCGTGGTGACAATAGGCTATGAGATGAACCTCTTCAATGTGGAGATTCTCAATGCCACTGTGGTGATGATTCTCGTAACGTGCTCCGTTTCATCGCTCGGAACCGAACGTGCCGCCACCCGGATGAAACTCCGCATGCTCGAGCAAATGACCGCCGACACCCAGGAGCCGGAGCAAAACAGCGTTTCGCGTACGCTGATTACCATTTCAAATCCGATAACCGCGCCGTCGCTCGTGGAACTTGCCCTCCTCATGCGCCGCCCGGGTCAGACCGGACGCGACAATCTTTTCGGACTCCACGTGCGCTCCGATAATTCCGCCTCCTCGCGCGCAATCGGGCGCAATTCGCTCGACGTGGCGGAGGCCGCCGCGGCTTCTGTCGATGCTTCTATTTCTGTAATTGAGCGCTTCGATCTCAACGTGATTACCGGAATCGTCAACACTATTTCGGAGCGCGACATCTCGGAAGTGATTATCGGGCTGCACCGGCGCGCACGCCTTATCGACTCCTTTTTCGGAGATAAAATCGAGTCGCTCCTGCGTCAGACAAACCGTATGGTGGTGATTGTGCGCTCTTTCATCCCGGTCAACACCGTGACCCGCATCGTTGTTGCAGTACCGCGCCGCGCACGCTTCGAAACGGGCTTCCGCCGCTGGGTCGACGCCCTCGCATGTCTTACCCGTCAGGTGGGCTGCCGCATAATCTTCAAATGCGACGAAGAGACCTGGCCCTGGATTAATACAGTGATAAAGCGCGGACGTTACGGCATCCGGGCCGAGCACGACCTGATGAGTTCCTACGACGACTTCGTAGTGCAGGCGAACGACGTTCTCGATGACGATTTGTTTGTTGTTGTCTCAGGGCGCCGCTCCTCTATATCCTGGAGCAGCGAAATGGATGAGATTCCGGCTTTCCTGCAGCGCTACTTCGACCGAAACAATCTTATTGTGCTTTATCCGGGCCAGTACGACGACGATCAGCCGATGACTATGGCCGACATGCTCTCAACCGACATTGTGGCGTCGCCGTCGCCCATTATCATGGCGGCTATTTCGGCCTGGCGCAGTCTCATAACCCTGCGCCGCCGCATCACTCACCGCAACCGCGCTCCGAAAGTGCCCCGTGAATGAGGCGCATCAGGAAAAGACTACCGTCTTGTTCTTGTAGGTGAGTATTTTGCGCTGTATATGCTTCTCTACGGCGCGCGAGAGCACTATCTTCTCCAGGTCGCGTCCCTTTTTCACGAGGTCAGCCACGGTGTCTTTGTGGGTGATCCGCGCAGTGTCCTGTTCGATGATAGGTCCGGCGTCGAGTTCGGTCGTCACGTAATGCGACGTAGCGCCTATCAGCTTCACTCCGCGTTCGAACGCCTGATGGTAAGGCTTGGCGCCCACAAACGCCGGCAGGAAAGAATGGTGGATGTTGATTATGTGGTTGGGGTAGCGGTTGATGAATTCTTCCGACAGCACCTGCATGTAGCGGGCCAGCACTATGAAGTCAATGCCGTAGGAGTCGAGTATCTCGAACTCGCGCTTCTCCATCTCCTCCTTGTTGTCGCGGGTGACGGGCACCACCTCGAAGGGTATGTTGAACTGCTTCCCCACAATCTCGAGGTCGGGATGGTTGGAGATTATTACAGGAATCTCCACGTCCCACTCCCCGGCTATGTAGCGCGAGAGGAGATCGTAGAGACAGTGCGACATCTTCGACACGAAAATCGCCATCCGCTGGCGGTGCGACGTGAAACTCAGCCGGTGAGTCAGCTGATACCGCTGACCGTAGAGCGTCTGGAAATAGTCTTTCAGCTTTTCCTTAGGAATGAGAAATCCGTCGAGATCCCACTCAACGCGCATATAGAATATGCCTTCAGTCCGGTCAACATATTGGTCGAGATACAGGATGTTGCCGCGGTTCGACGTGATGAAGTCGGTGATTACGGCGATTATTCCCGGCTGGTCGGGGCAGTGCATGCGCAAAACGGCGGTGTCGGTATGTTTCTTTTCCATGTCGGTATGTTTTGAGCCGCAAAGTTATAAATAAAAAGCTACTTGCAGAAATTTTATGCTGATTTTACTGATTTTGCGTACCTTTGCACTATGAACTACCGAATTATCCCTCCCGACGGTTTTCTGGAGGCGCGGCTTGCGCTTCCGCTGTCGAAAAGCATGAGCAATCGTGCTGTCATCATAAATGCTCTTACTCCCGGCGCGGCGCCGATAACCCCGCTTGCCGAATGCGACGATACCCGCTTCATCGCCGAAGCCGTAGGCCGGACTTCCGGTGAGGTCAATGTAGGCGCAGCCGGAGCTGCAATGCGCTTCCTCACGGCCTATTTCGCCGTCAGGGAAGGTGCCGAAGTCACTCTCGACGGCACCGAACGTCTGCGCCATCGTCCGGTAGGCCCGCTTGTCGACGCCCTCCGCTCCCTCGGTGCTCAGATTGAATATCTCGGAGAAGAAGGTTTCCCGCCTCTGAAAATTTCAGGGCGCCGTCTCGCCGGCGGCGAGATAGAGATTTCACCCTCCATAAGCTCGCAGTTTATCTCAGCCCTGCTCATGGTGGCGCCGGTAATGACCGCTGGCCTGCGCGTGCGGCTCAGCGGTGAGCCCGTTTCACGGCCATATATCGTGATGACTCTCAAAATGATGGCCGCCGCTGGCGTAGAGAGTGAGTTTTACGGCTACGACATTGAGGTGCGCCCGCAGACGTATTCTCCGCTCGGTATGCAGGTTGAGGGTGACTGGAGCGCTGCTGCTCCGTGGTATCAGATCGACGTGATGTCGAGCGGTTCGGTAGTTATTGAAAATCTCACCGAACGCAGCGTGCAGGGCGACCGGGTGCTTGCCGACATATTCGTGCGCCTCGGCGTAAATACCGATTTTAACAGCGAGGAGGGCGGAACGGAATTGATTCCAAGTCCCGATCAGGATGCGCGCCTCGATCTCGATTTCTCCCCGATGCCCGACCTTGTGCCTTCGGTAACAGTAGCTTGCGTGATGCTCGGCATCCCGTTCCGCTTCACCGGCCTCTCCACTCTCCGCATCAAGGAGTGCGACCGCGTGCAGGCGCTCGCCGACGAAATGGCCAAACTCGGCGTGATTATCGAAATCGAGGCTGCCGACATAATGCGCTGGGACGGTGCCCGGCGTCCGGTTACTGAACTGCCGCGGTTCGCCACCTACGATGACCACCGCATGGCCATGGCGCTCGCTCCGGTTGCAATCTTCATCCCGGGTATAGTCGTTGAGGATGTGGAAGTTGTGTCGAAATCTTATCCCGGATTCTGGGACGACCTGCGCAGCGCAGGTTTCGTGTTGCTCGACGGCGACCAGCCGTTTCCCGAGACCGGCGAAAATGCGGAGGAATCATGACAGGAGCACTTATAATACTGATTTTTACCTTCTTCACCGGTCTTATATTGTGGGCTACGCATAAGCCCGATAAGCCCAAGGACTCCGCGGAGGAGAATACCGCCCCCTCACCTCAGGAGGAGGCCACCGTAGTGGAGACTACCGGAGTGTGCTGCGGTCTCCATGAGGTATGCGAGAAATTTCCCGAAAAGCCTGTATATTACGAAGATGAGGAACTCGACAGTTTCCGCGGACGAAGTGCCGGAAACTATTCCGACGATGAGATCGAACGGTTCCGCGACGTGCTCTACACCCTGATTCCTTCCGATATCGCTCCATGGGGCATGAGTCTCGCAGCACGCGGTATAGAAATGCCCGCGCCTATACGCGAGGAGTGGATTATGCTTGTCAACGAGCAGCAGCCGGAAAACAAAAAATAAGAGGTTGTTTAAAAACAAATGTGAAAGTCGGAGTCCATTCTCCCGGGCGTATTTTGGGATGAATTGAAGGAGTAATGCTGTAGCATTATGACTGAAATTCAGAACGAAAGACGCCCGGGAGAATGGATGCGAAGAAGCATTTTAAACAACCGCAAAACTGAAATTTAAATGTGTAAAAAAGAAAAATTGTGTTACCATAAGTCGCATGGATGCCTTTTTGACTACCCTGTTCCTAATCTTCAGTCACAGTACCACAGCACTGCTCCTTCAGATTATGAACAGGTTAGCTCAAAAATCCATCCACTCCGGCTTCACATTTGTTCTTAAACAACCTCTAAGAAATGGAGCTTTTCGAATACGGATTTTTCCGCAATGCCTTTGCCGGTGTCCTGCTCCTGAGTGTGGCGTCGGCAATGATCGGTACATACATAATGTCGCGCCGGCTCGTTTCGATAGCCGGCGGCATAACCCATGCCTGCTTCGGCGGTCTCGGTCTGGGATATTTCTTAGGATGGAATCCGATACTTATGGCAGGAGTGTTTGCCGTAGCGTCGTCGCTCGGAATCGACTGGATGTCGGCGCGGAGCAACGTGCGCGAGGATTCCGCCGTGGCCGTAGTCTGGTCGGTCGGAATGGCTCTCGGTGTGCTCTTCGTTTTTCTCACGCCCGGCTACGTGCCTGAACTCAATGCATTTCTGTTCGGTAATATTCTTACTATAACCTCCGCCGACCTATGGGCGTTCGGAATCTATACCGCGGTTCTCGTTGCGGTGTTCTTCTTGCTTTTCAATATTATAGTCACCACGGCATTCGACCCCGATTTCGCCCGTGTAAAGCGCCTGCCCGTCCGCGCCGTGTCGACGCTTATGACGGTTCTCGTGGCAGTGTGCATAGTACTTACCATCCGGCTTGTAGGGGTTATGCTGCTGATGTCGATGCTCTCGCTCCCGCAGATGACCGCCGAAGTCTTCTGCCACCGTTTCCGCACTATAATGCTTTCGTCTATAGCGATTTCGGCGATATGTTGCATCGCCGGGCTTTTGCTCGGAACAGTAATCGACGTTCCCTGTTCGGCGCTTATTGTCATAGTGATGGCCGTGGCCTATTTCGGCGCACGGCTCATCCGCATGTGCTCCCGTTCTTCCTTATCAGCGTAAGACCGTCGCGCAAAGGCAGAATCACGGTCTCTATACGAGGATCGGAGGCTACGAAGTCGTTAAACGCCGCTAAAGCCCGCGTCTGCGCATCGTGGTTGGCGGTGGTGTCGGCCACTTTCCCGTCCCACAGCGTATTGTCGGCTATAATGAAGCCGCCGGGCCGGAGCGATGGCATTACAGCCTCGAAATATGCGGTATAATCGCGTTTGTTGGCGTCGATATACACGAGATCCCAGGTCTCGCCGAGGGTGGGGATGATTTCGAGAGCGTCGCCTATATGGAGCACTATCCGGTTGCCGCATTCTGCCTCCGCGAAGTGGCTCCTCAGCCAGTCTTCCATCTCGTCGTCTACCTCAATGGTGTGGAGGACGGCATCGCCGTGCAGGCCCTCCGCAAGGCAGAGTGCCGAATAGCCGGTATAGGCGCCGAGTTCCAGCACCCGTCGGGGCGCTATCATTTCAGTAAGCATTTTCAGCATGCGTCCCTGCAGATGGCCCGAACACATGCGCGGATAGAGATGATGCAGGTTCGTGGCCCTATACAGCCGTTTAAGGTGTTCCGGCTCAGGCGATATATGGGCGAGAATATAATCCTCGAGCCGCTGATCCGGCGTCGTCATTCGCTCTGCAGCAGATGGGTGAGTGCCTCGGCGGCGAGGCGGTATGAATCGAGTCCGAATCCGGCTATGCTGCCTTTGCACACCGGCCCGATGAGCGACCGGTGGCGTATCTCCTCCTTGCGCGCCGCCACGTTGGAGATATGCACCTCGACCACAGGTCTTTTCACTGCCGAAATCGCGTCGGCAATCGCCAGCGACGTGTGGGTGTAGGCGCCGGCGTTGAGCGCTATGCCGTCGGCATCGGTCTGCTGGATTTTGTCGATTATGTCGCCTTCGTGGTTGCTCTGGAAATATTCTGTTTCCACTCCGGCCGGAAGCGACGATTTCAGAATGGGGTAATAGTCGTCCCACGACTGCGAGCCGTAGATTCCGGGTTCGCGGCGCCCGAGCATATTGAGATTCGGGCCATTGATTATCAGTATCTTCATAATGTATTGGTTTATAGGTATTCGCCTCCGGCGAGCATCCACACCGCTGCATGGCTCAGCACCATCAGTATGAGCAGAATCCACGACATTTCGGGGCGGCTGCCGTAGGATACATACGCCAGGAACCCCGACACGATTACATAAAACGGATAGCACCACACAATCGCGCGTACTCCTTCGCTGCCGGGAGGAAGCATCCCCAGAAGCGTGGGAAACAGGAAAACCGGAAGCATCGCAACGATTATAATCACGGTCATCCATATCGGGGTCTTGCCTTTGTACTCCGGTATCATTTCCTTTTCTCCTCCTTTCTGCGTTCGGCGTCGAGGCGCTGTTGCTCGCGATAGGCGGCCACGGTGGCCCGGATGCCGTTTTCGAGGTCAACCTGCGCGCGGAATCCGAAATCGTTGAGTGCGTCCGACGGATCGCAGTTCCAGTTGCGCTGTTTCATTATATTATATTTGTCGGAGTTGATGGTAGACGGTTTCATCTTGGCCACCCCCCATTTTTCGGCTATCGCCGAGGCTATCTTCACCGCCCAGAGAGGCAGCCTGACGGGTATCACGAACTTGCGCCCCAGCTCCCGTGCCACTATCCGGCGGAACTCGGATTGAGAATAGGCGCGTGGCTCGGAAATTATATATTTGCGGTGGATTTTTCCGCGCTCGAGGGCGTCGAAAACAGCGCGGGCGAGGTCTTCAACGTAGATAAACGTGAGCAACTGCTTGCGGAATCCGACGCCGAAATCGAAGTGGGCGTCGATGCTCTTTATCATCATGAGGTAGTCCTGCTCGTGGGGGCCGTATACCCCCGTGGGACGCAGCACTATCCACGGAAAACTTTCGGGCTGCGCCATGAGAGTGGTCTCCGCCTTGAGTTTCGACACTCCGTAGCGGGTGTTGGGCGCGGGAAACATCGCTGAGGTCATAGGCGAGTAGTTTTTCTCGTCGCCGGGGCCCAGGGCAGACAGGCTCGACATGTAGACGAATCTCTCCGGCGTCATGCCGCATTCCTGTACCGTCTCGACAAACGTCTTGAGATACTGGAAATTGATGCGGTTGAAGTCCGAAAAGTTTATGCACTTCGTGGCTCCGAGGTTGTAGACCATATAGTCCCATTTCTCCCCGTCCGGGAGAGCGGTGGCCAGCTCGGAGGCGAGGCGCTCCCGATCGTCGTAGTCGAGGGTCACGAATTTAAGCGCCGGATCGGTAAGGAATTTACGCGAGGTCGACTCGCGCACCCCGCACCACGTTTCGTAGCCGCGCCGCAGGCTTTCGGCGGCAATGAATCCGCCTATGAATCCGCCCGCTCCGATTATCAGTACTTTTTTGCTCATTTCCGTGCGATATGTTTGCGCGCCGCAGCAGCATCTTTTTCAAGCTGAGCGCGAAGTTTGTCGACCGACTCGAATTTCTTCTCGTCGCGCAGGCGGCTTATGAACTCAACGGCTATCTCCTCGTCGTAAATATAACCGGTGTAATCAAAAATATGAGCCTCTATCACAGCTTCCGTCTCAGACTTTTCATCATTGGAAACAGTGGGCCGTGTGCCTATGTTGACCATCGCTCCCCTGCGGATTCCGTCGGGAGTGGTGACGTAGGCCGCATATACTCCGCGGGCCGGAATAAGTATTTCCTTGTCCGATGCCTCCACGTTGGCTGTCGGGAAACCTATAGATCGTCCGAGGCGGTTGCCGTTCACAACCACGCCGAAAATCTTATACGGACGTCCGAGCGCCGTGGCGGCCTCCTCAACCCGGCCGTGACGCAGATGTTCGCGTATCACCGACGAACTTATCTGACTCCCTTCTCCGCGGTATTCAGGCGCGTCCATCACCTCCATCCCTATTTCACGCCCGATGGCGCGGTACTGCTCCAGCCCCTCGGCGCGATCGTGGCCGAAACGGTTGTTAAAGCCGACCACCAGCGCCTCGACGCCATATTTGCGCTTCAGGCCCGACAGAAACTCATGCGCGCTCTGACGCCGCATTTTGTCGTTGAAGGTCAGAAGTATGCAGTCTTCAACCCCCTCCTTTTCGAGGAGGTTCATACGCTCCTCAAGAGAGGTCAGCAGCCGCGGTGCGTCGAGCGGACGGACTGTGGCGAGCGGATGGCGCACGAAGGTGACGACCGACGGCGTCAGTCCCCGTGCCGCAGCCTCCCCGCGCAGGAACTTAATAAGAAAGCGATGGCCCGCGTGAACGCCGTCGTACATCCCGACGGCGGCTATGCGGCGCCGCTTGTTGTCTTCCTTATTTATTATCTTCATATTCCTTGATATAATTGTTGAGTATTGTCATGAATTCTTCGCCGGGGCGCACCCTTACGGCCTGATAGCCATAACTGCGGGCTGCATCTACATTGGCCTGCGAGTCGTCGAAAAACAGTGTCTCCGCCGGATTGATGCCCAATTTTTCCGAGGCGTAATCAAAAATTTTCCGCGCCGGCTTGCAGCATTTAGCCTCGTAGGAAGTAACAATTCCGTCGAAATAATGGTTGATGTCGTGGCCGTCGGCACGGAATGAGTCCTTAATTTTCGACTCCATCATTATTTCGTTGGTGTTCGACAGCAGATACACCGGATACTCTTTTCTGAGTTGTTCGAGCCACCGCAGCCGCTCTACCGGAATACCAAGCAGAAACTCGTTGAACGCATCGTCAATCTGCCGGTCCGAAACCTCACCCGGAATCTTCTTGCGCAGTTCGGTGCGGAAGTCAGCCGGACTTATAAGACCGCTTTCGAGTTCTAAAAACACGCCTTTTTGGCCGTAAAGCCCTAAAAGGCTGTCGATTTCCCTCATGCCGAGACTCTCGAATGCCCTTACGCAGCAATTGCGGTCGATGTCCATTATCACCCCGCCCAAATCAAACAAAAGATTCTTTATCATTGACATATACGTTTAATAAACCACAAAGATACGAAATCTGACCAATTACCCGAAATTATTTGCTGTGGTTCTTTTCCCATGGCATGTTTGCGGTTTTAAGCGCGGTTTTAAGTGCAGAGGTTCAGTATTCTGCCGCGATTTTACCTGCGGAAGATACGGAATATTACCCGCCGGTCGGCTGAACTCACCCAGTCGGCGATTTCTATGGCGAAATCCTTTTCAATCGGACTGCTGAACACGGCGGTGCAGTCGTCGGTGAGAGCGGTGTCTGTCTCGAGCAGAAACCACCGGTTGCCTTCGGAGTCGGTCTGATGCCTGAGCGGGCGGCATCCTTTGTGACATATCACCGAGGGAAGTGAGCCGAAGTCGCAGCGCAGTCCGAGTGTCACTTTCTTGTCGCGGAAACAGAGAAGGTTCACGGTAAATGTGTTCCATCCCGCGTGAAAGCTGTGGCCGCCGTAGCGCATGTCAACCGGCATAAGATCTGTCTGAGCCCTGTCAGACGAGGGATAAATCTCGTAGCCTGCGATGCTTCCGTAGGAGTCGTGACTCACTTCGAACCAACCGCAGCCCGCGCTCTGCAGCAGCTGTTCGGCCTTCCCGGCGCCCGGCTCCTCCGCGGCGTTAAGAATCCTCACATAGACGTAGTAAATCACCATCGACATTAGGCGCCGGTCGTTGATGGACTCGATATAGATTTCGTCGGCCGCGCATTTTTCCACGATGAATTTCGCGAAACGATGCTTGAGCGCCACGTTGGCGAGCTCGCCTGATGTAAGTTCGGGAATATAGGGCGTCGCGTAGCAATCGTTGAAAAACGACTCATACATCGCGGCCTCTTCCACGAGGTTATTTTGTCTGAGAAAGTCGATAAAAAGCGTCTTAAGTTTCATGATTCCAGAGAGATTATTGTTTGTGCAGAAGTTTGCGCAGCCGCAGCAGGGCGTAGGCGGCCGCAGCGGCTGTGAAGATGCCCATAAGAGAGTAGGGGAGCGCCGTTCCGGGGAGGTATGACCCCGCCAGGCAGAGCAGACAGAGGAGCGGGCATATCAGATAGTCGCGCGCCGCGGCTCGAGAGAAGGTGTAGCCATACATCCTGTGGTTTACAACGTAGTAAACTCCGAGAGAGAACACGTAGTCGAAAACCGCGGCGTAGCCCAGACCGATGAGTCCGAAAAAGTGATAAAACAGAATATTGGCCAGGAATCCCGACAGATTGAGGAAAACTCCTTCCATCAGAAAATACACCCGTCTGTTTCCTTTGGCGAAAGCTATATATCCCATAGGGAACTGCAGTAGCCTGAGTATGATTCCGAAACCCATCCATCTCACTAATTCCAGCACCGGCATGAATTCCTCTGAAAGCAACAGCATTATGATTGGGGGCGCGGAAATGATCATCAGGCACGAGAGCGGAGCCATGGCGAGCGCCACGATTTCCGACTGACGGTTTACGATGTCGGTCATCAGGCGGTTGTCGGAGGCCGCTTTCGACAGGCGCGGGAAATATTCGAGCGACAGAGCCGCCGTGATGGCTCCGGAATATTGCGCCGCTATACTCGTCGCAGCCTGGAAAAGGCCCACGGTAGTCTCGCCGCCCTGCGACCGCAGGTAGATGTTGAGTATGTAGGTGGCGAGCGTGCCTATGAGGTCGCCTGCGAGCAGTACTGTTCCGAGCGAAATCAGCCGCCGGGCGGTTGACTTGTGCTGCTGCCAGTTGAATTTTTCTCGGGCTGTAATATGGCGCAGGCTGTAGCGGTAAAAGATATAGGTGGTGAGCGACAGTATCACAATACCCGGCACAATACCCCTGGTGCCGAAAAAATAGTATAGGGGCACCCCGGCCAAAAGTCCTGTCACGGCTCCCACCAACGATGCTTTCGAGAGTTTTTTAACCTCGTGGAGTCCCTGAAGCACCGACAGTTGTCCGTTGCCGGCGATTGTGAAATACACAGCCACTGCGAGCAGCACGAACTGCCACGTGTAGTCAGGACTGTGGAATGTCAGCTCGCTGAGCCACCGGGAGCAGAGCGCACACGCAAGAGCTCCTAAAAGCGCCGTGAACCGCAGCAGTGTAAACGCCACACACATAATATGGGCGAATGCGGAGGGATTGTCTTTATGTTGCGCCACCTCCTTCACTACCGCGAGATTCAGGCCGAGCGACGCTGCTTTCACGATTGTTCCCGATGCGGAGTTGAACAACGACGAGATACCCATTCCGGCCGGCCCTAAAAGAAGAGCCACGAACTTTCCGCGGATAAGACTGACGAGTATCAGAAACATCTGGACGCCTCCGAAAATGGAGGTGCCTTTGAGAATGCTGCGGTAGCCGTTCTCCCCGTTTTCTTTATCCGGTCGGGTGTCTGCCATTATTTTTCAAGTATGGCGAAGCTGAACCCCGCCGGGATAGTCAGAATCATGCTGTAGAGCGGGCGCCCCGGATGGTCGGGATCCGGCTCGGTCTGTTGCCGCAGGTCGATTTTGCCGCGGCGCGAGCGCGAATTAAGCGTGGTTATGGTCTGCGAAATTACCCGCAGCCCCGTACCCGTTCCGGAGGGAGGCATGAATCCTTCCGGTGCCGATGAGTTAGTGATGGTGTAGACTATGTCTGATCCCTGGCGCATGATGTCTATGCGGAGAAGCTTCGCGGGATTGTCGTAGCCGCGGAGGCCGTGTTTTACGGCGTTTTCCACGAATATCTGGAGCATCATCGAGGGGAGCTGCACTTTCTGCGGGTCGATAGAGCCGTCAATGTTGAGTTGGTAGCGGAACCCGTCGCCGAGCGAACCGCGTTCCACGGCTATGTAATTGTCGATGAACGACAGTTCCTCGCTCAGCGGAATCACCCTGCGGTTACACAGCTCGAGATTGCGGCGCATGAGGCGGATAAGGTTGTTGATACCCTCGTTGCGGTCGGCCATCTCGGCGTTGAGCACATTGAAAATGAAGTGGGGCGATAATCGGTTGCGCACATTTTCCATCTTCATTGTCACCATCAGGTCGTTGAGTTCGGAAAGCTCCCGGCGGCTGCGGCGGTTGCGCGACACGTTGAGGGCGATGAGCGCCGCCGAAAGGAGCACGGCTGCCAGAATCACTCCCCACACCCAGGCATAGAGTGATTTCACCTCTTCCTCCTTCTCGGTTACACGCAGACGGGTGCTCAGTATGGTTGTGTCCTGCGAGTAGCGGGTGTTGACTTCCGAGGTGAAGTTCTCTATCACGTGGCGGGTAAGTGAGTCGCTTATGCTGCGCGAGCGTCGGGTGCAGTCGAGCGAGCGGCGGTAGTCGGCGGTAGCGTTGTAGAACTCGCCGAGCCGACGGTAGTGGAGTGCCACGTAGCGTGGTGAAATCGTAACTGAGTCAGGATCCACGGCGAGGAGCAGCCGCCGTGCATCGGCGAGGTCGCCTTTGCGTAGGGCGAGGTCGCCACGGAGAGAATTGAGATAGAACTCCTGGTTGATGTCTGTCACGGCCATGGCGTTGAACTTTTCCATGGCAGAATTGATGTATTCCGTGGCGCTGTCGAGACTGTCGAGAAACATCAGACATTCGCCGATGTTTGCCTCCGTCACGGCGTAGTAATAAGGATCGGGCTTCGGCTTCATCGAGTCGAGGCTCACTGCGGCGCTGCGGAAACTTGCGAGTGCGTCGGCAAATCTGTCGCGGTAATAGAGACTGTTGCCGAGGCTCGAATAGTGGAAAAAGCGCTGCATGGGCGTAGTTTCCGGGAGATACTGCCGGTTGCGGTTGAAATATATGTCGGCCTCCGGGAAGTTGCCCAGCGAGGTGTAGGCGGTGGCCACACGGATTCGGGTGGAGAAGTCGAAGTCGTGAATGCCGGTGGAATCGGCCAGGACGAGGGCGCGGCGCAGATGATTGAGGGCGCGGGCCGGGTCGCCCGCCTGCTCTTCGAGCTCCGCCATGGAGCTGAGCATATTGATGGCAAGCGAATAATTCTGTGCCTTGATGTCGGTTTCATACGCCTTGCTGAAATAGAGCAGGGCGGAGTCCGACATTCCGTAGAGGGTCATGATTCTGCCTCTGACCTCGAAGTAGCGGCCGGCCGACAGTGTGGCCTCGGGATGGGTCGAGCAGTATTCGCTCACGGTTCTCAGAACAGAGTCGCTTCCGGCCTTGTCGCAGACCATCAGGCGCGTGATTGCGAGAATAGTCGACATCGAAGTCCAGTAATCGGCATTGCGGTCTCCGGCTTCCGCGCGCAGCCGGTTGAAATTTGCTTCTGTTCCGGCGGGATCGGCGTAGACCTGCAGGGCGATTGAGTCGACGGCCGCACTCAGCGGCTCTTCTGTATTCTGCCGCGTTTTCCCCGGGGAGTGGCGGCATGAGGCGAGTATGCCCGCTATCATGAGCGGGATGATCAGGATCATGAGCGGGAGTCGTAGTCGGGTGCTTGTTTCGGTGCCCATGCGTAAGAATTTGTGTGTTGTGAGAATGAAGGGTTTATGCTTGTGTTCGTGGTGATGGAAGTGCCTACCGTCGTCTGCGGCGGTCGAGCACGTCGTTGGTGTTGTTGAAATTAGAGTTTCCGCGGGTGGCGGCGTTCATGAAGGGATCATCGAAAAATTCGTCTTCCTCCTCTTCGTCGCTGCTGTTGCGCTCCTCATCGTCGAATTTCTTCTTTTTCGGCTTGTTTTTCTTGATTTCCTGAGGTTTCTGGAGATCAACGGGAATTTCGTAGATGTTCCATGTCTGCTCAACGTCCCAGTTCTTCTTCAGATTCAGCTTTTTGGGGTAATAATACACCTCCTCGGGCTGAATCGAGTCGGCGATATTGCCCGTTGTCCAGATGCCGTTGGTGTCGGCGTCTACAAACAGGCGGGCGTAATAGGTTCCCGGGTTGATAAACGGAATTACGGCTTTTCCACCGCTCACCGGAGCGGTGGTCACCGGTTTGTCCGAGCTCAGG
Source organism: uncultured Porphyromonadaceae bacterium (assembly GCA_900549445.1). GTDB lineage: Bacteria > Bacteroidota > Bacteroidia > Bacteroidales > Muribaculaceae > Duncaniella. Next base: position 17,519 of record UROS01000026.1, read on the forward strand.
AGTTCTACCACAGCGGGTCGGCCGTCGAGTCCCGAAACGTTGAAGGTCAGCGTGGAGTAATCGGCGAGTTTCTTTGTGGTGAACTCATGGGTGACAGGCTTGTTGACGAGACCGTAGATGTCGCGCATCGACGCGGAGTCGATCACGAGCTTGTATTTTGTGCCTTCCTCCCACGGGTATGCGGCGGAGAACTGCATCGGTTTCAGGGGGTCGGACCGTCGGATTACCGGAGGCTCTACGGCTACCCAGAGCGTGTCGACCATCTTCTCCATTCTTACAGCGGTGCTGTCGAATGCCTCAACCGGTGTCCCGGCGGCAAACCTCAGCGGTCGGTTCAGATCCTGCGTCGTGCCGGAACTTACGCGCAGATCCATTGAGGGAATCACCGGAGCGGCAGCGGCGCTGTCGGCTTCCTCTCCCTCTTTTTTCTTCTTTTTCGGCTCCTCCTTGTCTTTGTTTTTCTTCTTTGCGCCGCGCATTATGAAGCGCAGAGTGTCGGTGGTGAGCGAAAGATTGTCGGTTGAATCGGTGCGCATGTAGCGCGCCTCGAGCAGCAGAGTGTCGAGCGCGATTAGCGAAGTGTCTTTTATCCAGTAGGTCAGGGTGTCGAGCGTAGGCGATGCGTCGAGCACGGCCCACTGCGAGATATCGTCGCCTTTCCGCCGGGAGTTGATAAGACGCAGAATCGGGAGCGAGTCGGCGCGGGTGTTGAACTTGAATTCGAGTTTATTGCGCTCGGCGCGGCTGTTGTCTGTCATATACTGCGGCTTGTAGTCCTCGTTGAACCACGTCAGCAGCACGTCGTCGGGATGAAAAATGGTTTTCATCGCGCTCACGAGCGAGTCTTTTCCGTCGGCCGCCCGCAGGGTGTCGGTCACCATCTCGCGCGAGGCCCAGGGTGAGATGGTGCCGCCGTAGAAGGCCACATCCTCCGAACGGTCCCAGTGGTAGTCGCGGTTCATGTCGTTTACCGCGAAAATATGATAGTTGCCCGGCTTGAGGTTGCGCAGGGTGAACTGGCCGAGCTGATTGGTCTTGGTAATGCGCTCGAACGGCAGAGTGGATATGGCGGTGTCGGAAAGATTGGAATATACGCCCACGAGCATTCCCTGGGCGGGTTCGAGAGTGCGAGCTTCGAAAACCATTCCGGAAATACGCAGTGAGTCGATGCTGTCGCCGGTGGCGAAGTCCATGGCAAAGCCGTCGAGCACGTTCGACTCGTTGAGGTCGCGGATGGCGTCGGCAAAGTCGATGGTATAGGTGGTGTTCTCGAGCATGGTGTCGCGCAACTCCACGGTCACGTGGCGCCCCAGCGCCGAAACGCTCGGCGGAGTGCGCTGTGCGGGCGATACTACCACCTTGTTCATAGGGTCTTCGATCGACACGTTCTCGTCGAATTCCACCACTATCTTAGGGTTCTTCACATTGAGCGACCCCGGTGCGGGATTCGACTTGATGTAGACGGGCGGCGTCTGGTCACGCGGGCCGCCCTCGGGCCGTCCCATGCTCGCACACGCCACGAGTAAACCCGCCGCGGCAACGGGCAACATTCTGAGTGTCAGATACGAAAACTTCTTCATTCTCTCTCGCCTGCTCTATGAGAATGACAGGATTGCAGCACGAATCCCCGCCCATTCTCTATAATAGGTGCAAATGTACGAATTTTCATCGACTTTCAAAGAGAACGGCCGTGGGAAATTTCCGGCGGCAATACGGGAAATGACTCTTAAGGCTTCAGCAGCTGAATGAGTTCGGCCACGCCTTCGGTGGACGGCTTGGCTATTACGGTGACTCC
>UROS01000027.1 GCA_900549445.1 uncultured Porphyromonadaceae bacterium
CGCTTAAGCAGGAAGTGACCGTGGGCGCGGAGGAATCTCATCTCCGCCATGCGGCAGTCGCGCTGCGGATAGGAGGCGGAGTCCATCTCATCGAGCACGGCGAGTGCGGTGTTGGCGCGCGATATGACCATATAGAGACGGTTCCACATATCGGAGATGTTCCAGTTGGTGGTCATGATACCCTGTGAGATTTCGAGAGCGTGGAACACGTCGCCGTCCTCCGTTCCGTTTCCGCCTTTGTAAGCATCATCGGAGCGTACGTCGTAGTTCCACATCGAGAATGAAGAGTTGATGTCTTCAATCGAAATCCAGCCTGCGTAGGCGGAGATGACGAGATTGTCGATATAGGCGGGATCGAGCACCTGCGAGTCGTCGAGAGTGCCCTGAGGCTTCTGCTCGTCGAGGAAATCATTGCAGCCGGTAGTGACAAGAGTCAGAGCGAGTGCTGCGGTGTATAATAGTTTTTTCATTGCCGCTTTAATTTAGAAGGTTGCGTTAAGACCTAAGGTTACGTTGGTGGGGATTGGGTAACCGTAGTTGGGATTTTCGGGGTCGACACCCGTGAAATCCTTACTCTTGATGGTGAGGAGGTTCTGAGAGCTGATGAAGAAGCGCAGTTTCGAAAGTTTCAATTTGTCGGCAATCTTCGAGGGGATGTTGTAGCCGAACTGAATGTTGCGGAGCTTCAGGTAAGAGCCGTTTTCAACGTAGAAGGTAGATACCCGCTTCTCGTTGTTGATGTCGGAGCGGCTGAGAGCGGGAATAGAGGAACCGGGATTCTGCGGTGTCCAGGCGTCGAGCAGGCGCTCTCCCTTGTTGAGGAAACCGATGTTGAGTCCGCTCCAGAGGTCGGTCTCCTTCTTGAGGTCGGAAATCACGTCCTGACCCTGGGCGCCCTGCCAGAACATGGAGAAGTCGAAGTCCTTGTACTGGAGGTATACGTTGAGGCCGTAGGTGAAATCGGGGGTAGGGTCGTAGATCCACTTCTGGTCTTTCTCGTTGATAACACCGTTGCCGTCGAGGTCTCTCCATCGGATTCTGCCGGGAGCGGCTCCCTCCTGGATAGCGTGGTTGTCGACTTCGTCCTGATTGCGGAAGATGCCGTCGGCAACGTAGCCGGCCTGTGCGCCGAAGGTATGGCCGATGACGCTGTAGACGCCGTTGCCGCCGAAGGTGCCGTTGGCAGCCACTGTAGCGGGAATCGCGGTGATTTTGTTGCGGTAGGCGGAGATGTTGCCGGTAACTTCATAATGGAGTCCGTAAGAAGTGTCGTTGCGGTAGCCGAGGTTTAGTTCCACACCTTTGTTGTCCATTTCGCCGGCGTTGATCCACTGTGTGGAGCCTTCGCCCATGGCGGCGATTCCAACCATCTCCACCAGGATGTCGGAGGTCTTCTTGTAGTAGAGGTCGAGTGAGCCGAAGAAGCGGGAGTTGAACATCGACCAGTCGAGACCTACGTTGTACTGCGTGGTGGTCTCCCATTTGATGTCGGGGTTGCCTATCTGGTTGCGCTTGAAACCCGACTGGAGGATGGAGCCGCCATTGGTGCCGGCGATATCATAGGAGGTACCGTAGCTCTGACCTCCCGATTCGTTGACGCCGTAGTTGGGGACATAGACGAAATATCGGGCGAGATTGCTGATCTCCTGGTTGCCGGTCTGACCCCACGAAGCGCGGAGTTTGAGGTCGTTTAGCCAGGTATGATTGCGGAGGAAAGATTCGTTGTTGATTCTCCATCCGAGCGACACGGATGGGAAGGTGGCGTAGCGGTTGTTTTCGCCGAAACGCGAGGATCCGTCGTAACGGAGGGTGAGGCCGAGCAGATAACGGTCGTCGAACGAATAGTTGGCTTTGCCGAAGAACGAAACGAGCGAGAAACCGTCGGCAGAACCGTAGGCCTGCGCCTGCCCTACACCGGCATCGGGCCACATGAAATCAGGGTTGAGGACCGAGAAGTCCATCTTGTATCCGGAGAACCAGCTGGCGCTTTCGCGGTTAAGTTCCATACCGGCGAGGGCATCGAGATGATTTTTGCCGAAGTCGATGCTGTAGTTTGCCACGAGGTTCCACATCCAGCGTGTCCAGTGTTCCTGTTTGGCTTCGACGGCGTTTGTGGAATTGGCCACGTTGCCCTCAGTGATGGGATAGGTGAAGAAGCGCTGCTGCTTCTGCGAGTAGTCGAGACCGAAGGTGGTGCGGAGATTGAAGCCCTTGAATGGGTTGAGGTTCACGTAGGCGTCGCCGAAGAGGCGCCAGTAGGTGTAACGGTTGTCCTTGTTCCGCTCGAGGCGGGCTACAGGGTTCTCGCGGTCGGGATAACCGCCCACGGGGCCTGCGAACTTGCCGTCGGAGGTGTAGACGGGGAGCGAGGGGTTGGCCTGAAGCACGTTCTGCAGGAAACCGCCGGGAGCCTGTACTTCGTCGGTGCGGTTGAGGGTGAAGTGCTCGCCTATGGTGAGTACATTCTTATAGGGTTTGAACTCGGTGTTGACGCGGGCTGAGAAACGCTCGAAATCGGTGTGCTTTATGATGCCGATGTTCTTGTAGTAGCCCAGCGAGAAGAAAGCACTGAGTTTGTCGGTGCTTCCGCTGATTGAGAGGTTGTAGTTCTGGACGAGTCCGGTGCGCGTTGTCTCGTCGAACCAGTCGGTGTCGGCAGCCGGAGTCTTGCCCTCGGAATCGAGAAACTTATTCATCGACATTGAGTTGAGCACCGGATAGCCGTTGGAGTCGTAGCCCCAGTTATAGCGGTATCCGAGACCGTTGGTGTTGGGATCTTCGCCGCCGTTGACGTAGGCCTGCCACATTGCGCGGCCGTAGCCTTCGGCATTAAGAACTTTCATGCGGTGGGTATAGAACTGGGCAGCCACCGAGGCGTCGAGGGTGATCTTGAGATCGTTGCCTTTCTTGGTGGTGATGATGATCACGCCGTTGGCTGCGCGCGAACCGTAGATTGAGGCGGAAGCTGCATCCTTGAGAATCTGGATCGATTCGATGTCGTTGGGGTTGAGTTCGTGCATGCCGCCTTTGGTAGGCACACCGTCTATAATATAGAGAGGGTCGTTGTTGTTGAGGGTGCCGATACCGCGGATGCGGACTGTGGCAGTCCCGCTGGGGCCGCCGTCGGCCGATATGTTCATGCCCGGCACACGACCCTGCAGGGCCTTGATGGGGTTGTTTTCATTTTGTTTCGCAATCTCCTTTACATCGACCGAGGTAATGGCACCGGTGATGTCGACCTTGCGCTGGGTGGAGTAGCCGACGACCACGACTTCGTCGAGGAGCTCGTTGTCTTCGTCGAGGCGGATGGTCATTTTGGGTTCGGCCATCACGGTCTTTGTCTTGAATCCGATGTAAGAGACAATGAGGTCGGCGCCTTCGGGAACTGTAATTTCGAAATTGCCGTCGATGTCGGTGGCGACACCGTTTGTCGGGCCTTCGATGCCGCAGATGACGCTTGCCCCCAGCAGAGGTTCGTCGTCTGTGGCAGAAACAACAGTTCCGTGCACGGTGATGTTCTGCGCCTGTGATAGGACTGCCGTGAGGAGCAGCAATATCGCACTGAGAATTGTTCTTTTCATTTTATTAAAATTTAGGTTTTGATTTCTGACGCAAATTTAAGACAGAGGCTGATAAGGGGTATATTAAGAATCTTGCATAGACTATCAATATTTTGACGATGCACGATTTTTAACAGACAATGCAACAAATTTACATAAAAAGAACGGCAGCGCCATTGCGATCCTGTCGCTTTGTGAGCCGGTTGACAGCCAAGTTTTGCGAAGGGAGGCGGCTGTCGCCGTTGCCGGGGCATCGCTGCTCCGCGGCTCGCCCCGAGACAGGGGTGGATGCAACCGGCCCGCTGCTACGCTTAGCTACGCAGTTATAAAGACTCCGCGCCTCGCGGCGCTTTTTCGCGAGGGGAGGTTTCGGTGGGACGGCTCCGCAGTCAGGGAGACATTGGGGGTGTTGCAGAACCTCGAATTGTAGGGGCGCACGGCTTATTGTATTATCGCAACATCGCTGTTGGTGGCGCTGCCCCGGCAACTGTATTATGTTTACGGGCTTATTTAAACCGCATTGCTTATTGAATCAGCCTTTTATGCGGCTGCGGGTTTCGGTGGGGGTTTCGCCGAAGGTTTCGCGGTAGCAGCGGGTGAAGTATGCCGGGGAAGAGAAGCCGGTTTCGTAGGCAATCTCGCTCATATTTTTGTCGGTGGTCTTTACGAGGAGCTGTGCCTGTTTCAGACGCAGGCTGCGCATGAGTTCAACGGGGGCAAAGTTAGTGAGCGATTTGATTTTTCTGTAAAACTGGGTGCGTTCAAGGCCCATTTCGGAAGCGAGGCGGTCGACGCTCAGTTCGGCATTGCCCATCTCTTTGCGGAAAATGGCGAGGAAGCGGCGGTAGAAATCGTTGTCGATGTCGGCGTTTTTCTCAATCCGGGCAGAGGGTGCCGGGGTGTCGGAGCCGGAGAGGGAGTCTTTCTGCCAGAGTTCTTTTATGCGTTTCCGGTTTTCGATGAGGGAGCGGCACGGAGCCATAAGCACTTCGGAACTGAACGGTTTCGACAGATATCCGTCGGCACCGCTGTCGTAGCCCTGCACACGCTGTTCGTCCATGGAGCAGGCGGTTAGCATCAGCACGGGGATATGGGAGGTGGTGACTTCCGATTTGAGGCGCCGGCAGCATTCCAGTCCGTCCATTACGGGCATCATGACGTCGCAGATAATAAGGTCGGGGACGTGGCGCACGGCTTTGCGGAGGCCTTCGCTGCCGTTTGAGGCTGAGATTACGCTGAAAGAGTCTTTCATGAGTTCGGCAATGAGTTTGCGTATGTCGGCGTTGTCGTCGATCACGAGTACCACCGGTTTGTTTTCATCGGGAGTGATGTCCGGGTCGATTACGGCGAGTTCGGCTTCCACATCGCCGGCGGTTATGGTTGCGGGAGGTGTTTCGAGGATGTCGCTTACGTGGGTCACGGGGAGGGTGACGGTGAATACGGATCCTTTTTTCAGGGTGCTTTCCACCGTGATTGTGCCGCCGTGCATTTCTACAAAGGCTTTGCAGAGCGACAGACCTATGCCGGAGCCGTTGGGGTGGACGCGGTCGACCTGGTAGAAGCGGTCGAAAATGTTGCCGAGGTCGCGCTGACTTATACCCTCGCCGGTGTCGGCCACCGACATTTCGAACATTGCGCGGTCGGTTAAACCGTAAGTCACGGTAATCGAGCCGCCGTCGGGGGTATATTTGAAGGCATTGGAGAGAAGGTTGAAAAATACTCTTTCGAGCTTTTCGGCGTCGGCAGCGAGTGTAAACGGTTTGTATGATGGCAACGGCCTGACCTCGAGTTTCATTGAGCGGCGGCGCGCCAGTTCGCGGAAGGATGCGCTCCAGTCGTCGATGGCTTTTCCGGGGTCGAACTCGGTTAGACGGAGTTCGAGTTTGTTGTTTTCGTATTTTCTGAAGTCGAGAATCTGGTTTATGAGCCGGTGAAGTATTCTTACGTTTTTGTCGGCGATTTTCACGAGGGTCTGCTGCTGCGGGGTGAGGTTAGGTGCGGAGGCAAGCTGCGCCACCGGTTCGGCGATGAGTGTGAGCGGTGTGCGGAGGTCGTGCGACACGTTGGTGAAGAACACGAGTTTAGACTGGATGGCTTCCTGAAGCTGGGCGTTGAGGTTCTGTTGGGCGTTGCGCTGCTGTTCGAGAATTTCGTTCTGCTCGAGCAGGGCTGTACGGTGGCGCTTGTGCTGCCAGTAGGCGCGGAGTATCAGAAAAACTATTCCGACCATAAGGATTATAATTGCGATGCTGGCGTAGAAGAGGGTTGTCTGAGCCGAGTGCTGCGCCCAGTAGTCGTCTATGCGGGCTTTGAGTATTTTCATCTTGCCGGTTTCTTCCTTTATGGTCTCGTTCTGGAAGAGGAGGATGTCGGCATTGGAAGAGTCAACGGCCGACGAGGCGGGGAGTATGCTCTCGCGCGAAAAAGGCTCGCCTTTGAGAATAGAGAGTGCGGTGCGTATGAGGCGGTATCCTTCGGTAGGATAGAGGAAGGTGGCGTCGATTACGCTGTCGGCGACGGCACGGATGCCTATGTCGGGGGCTGCGTCGATACCTATTATCTTTATGTCGTCGCGGCCGAGGCGGCGTGCGACCTCGGAGGCGCCTATGGCCATGCGGTCGTTGTGGGCATAGATGAGGTCTATGTCGGAACGGGCGCGGAGCAAGGAATCGAGTGCTCCGGTTGCGTCGTCCTTGTTCCAGTTGCCTACGATGGAGCTTACGAGGTTGCCTCCTGCGGCTGTGAACTCCTTTGCGAAGCCGGTGTGGCGCGCTTCGGCGGGTGACGAGCCGGGCAGACCGTAGATTTCCACGGCATTTGCGCCGCGTCCGAGGAGGTGGATGGCATAGTGTGCGGCGGATTTGCCAATCTCTTCGTTGTCGACTCCTATCCTGGCGGTGTAGGAGTCGCCGATGATGTCGCGGTCGAAAATCACCACGGGAATTCCACGGCTGTAGATTTCTTCAATCACCGGGGTGAGTGCGGCGGCTTCGTTTGGCGAAACAATAATAATGTCGAAGCCGTTGTCGGCGAAATAGCGGATGTCGGCTATCTGCTTTTCGTTGCTGTCGTCGGCGGACCGGATTTCAACTGTGGCGTCTTCGTTAAACATTATCTCGCGCTCGATTTCGTCGTTCATCTTCATGCGCCAGTCGTCCTGACTGCACTGTGATACTCCGATCCTGTAGGATTTCTTATCGTTGCAGCCGCATAAAGATGCCGCAAGGAACAGCAGTATTATTAATAAGGTAAGTCGGCAAAGAGTTTTCATTGTAATTAAGGTACTTGTGCGGGAGAGTGGCCGGTTATGATGCAAAGATAATCATAAAGATATGAAAAACAGTGCATAAGCTATGATTTTTTGAGGAATACAACAAATTTGATACGTTATGCACGATTATTGATACCGTCCGGGCAAATAATATAGTAGCTTTGCAAAAGCGAACAGCAAGTACAATTTCTGAGGTAAAAAAGATTGACCGGGTTCAGTTAACCGTAAAACACAAACGCAAAAAGGATGAAAAGAATAAAGAGCTATATCGCCGCAACGGCGGTTCTCGGGGCCATCACAGTTCCGGCTCCCGCCGGCGCCGCCGATGGGATGCGCATAGAGCATCTCGGGGTCAGCAACACGCTCGTGCGGACAGACGGCGCGAAAAAGTATATGATATTTCCCGTGCAGGAGTCGACCGACGATGCCAGAATCAATGTTCTTGTGGACGGCAACGTGGCCGAGACCATCTACGTGAGGCTTGCCCGCACGAAAACGGATTATACGGTTCCGTTCGATCTTTCGCCCTACGAGGGGCATGAGGTGATTTTCGACGTTGTGACTCCGCAGGGCCGCAGTTCGGTGCGCGAGGCAAAGGAGGATGCATGCTGGAAAGGCATTCATCTGGCCGACAATCCGGATCTCGCAGACCGTGAGGAGAAATATCGTCCGATTTATCACCATACTCCCGTCTACGGCTGGATGAACGATCCGAACGGTATGTTTTACAAGGACGGTGTGTGGCACCTCTATTTCCAGCACAATCCCTACGGCTCGAAATGGCAGAACATGACGTGGGGCCATTCGACTTCGACAGACCTCATAAACTGGCGTCAGGAGCCTGAGGCAATCCGCCCCGACGGACTCGGGTCGATATTCAGCGGGAGCGCCGTGGCCGACACCGCCAATACGGCAGGTTTCGGAAAGGAGGCCGTAGTGGCGCTCTACACTTCGGCCGGCACGAGTCAGGTGCAGAGCCTCGCCTACAGCCGCGACAATGGCGCAACTTTCACGAAATTTCCCGGAAATCCGGTGCTGACGCTCGAAAGCGAGGCCCGCGACCCCAACATGTTCTGGAACACGGAATCCGGCGAGTGGAATCTCGTGCTGGCGCATCCGCTCGACCACGAGATGCTGTTCTTCACGTCGCCCGACCTGAAAACGTGGACAATGCAGAGCGCATTCGGCAAAGGCGAGGGGGAGCAGGGAGGCGTATGGGAGTGTCCCGACCTATTCCCCGTTGCGGTTGACGGCACCGGCGAAAAGAAATGGGTATTGATCTGCAATATCAACCCCGGCGGCCCTTTCGGCGGTTCGGCCATACAGTATTTTATCGGCGACTGGGACGGGAAGACATTTAATGCCGATACTGACGCCGAAGGCCGAATTCCGACCAAATGGCTCGACTACGGTAAAGACAACTATGCCCTTGTAAGCTGGAGCGGCGCACCCGACGGCCGTCGTACGGCGATCGGATGGATGAGCAACTGGCAGTATGCCGCCGAGGTTCCCACCATGCAGTACCGGAGCGCCAATACGCTGCCGAGAGAAATCGGACTCTTCCGCGGCCCCGACGGCCAGATATATGCGTCGAGCACACCCTCGCCGGAGCTTCTCGCTCTGCGGAACCGGCTTGTGACCAGCAAATCCGGCACAACTCTCGGCGGATCGGCCAAAAGTTTCAGGCTGCCCGAAAGCAACAGCGGTGTCTGCGAGATTCTTGCTGAAATCGCAACCCAGTCGGCCGACTCGGTGACGCTCACTCTCTCCAACAAGGTTGGCGAGAAGGTGGAGATGGTCTACGATCCCGTAGCCCACACCATGAAATTCGACCGCCGTCGCAGCGGCGTTACGGATTTCAGCGAGAGCTTCCCGGCGGTGACCGCGGCGCCTACGTTCGAGACTGACGGCAAGCTGTCGCTCCGCATTTTCATCGACCGCTCGAGCATCGAGTATTTCGGCAACGAAGGCCGCAGCGTGATGACTAACATAGTTTTCCCGACGGAACCCTATACCACGCTTTCGTTTACAGCCGCAGGCGGCAAAGCGAAATTGAAAAATCTTAAAATATATTCATTAACAGCTAAATGACAACCGATATGGCACAGGCATTGACAATAGACCGCAAATCATTTCTGCTTCAGATAGTCCCGGTGATGCTCTGCTTCTTCGCAATGGGCTTCGTGGATCTTGTGGGAACGGCATCGAACTATGTGCAGAAAGATCTTAACCTTACCGACTCGCAGGCAAATCTTTTCCCTTCTCTCGTTTTCTTCTGGTTTCTGATATTCTCCGTGCCCACGGGGATGCTCATGAATAAAATCGGCCGAAAGAAAACGGTGCTTATAAGTCTCGCCATCACCGCGGTGTCGCTGATAATACCCGTTGCGGGCGACAGCTATATCACGATGCTTATTTCTTTTTCGCTTTTAGGAATAGGCAACGCCGTGATGCAGACGTCGCTCAATCCGCTCGTTACCAATCTCATAAGCGGCGACAAACTGGCGTCGACCCTTACGTTCGGACAGTTCGTTAAAGCTATCGCGTCGTTTCTCGCACCTATACTCGCCGCCTGGGGCGCCACGACCTATCTGCCTACATTCGGTCTGGGATGGCGTGCGCTGTTCGTTATCTACGCCATAGTCAGCCTGCTTTCCGTGGCCGCGCTCGCCGCCACTCCTATCGAGGAGGAGCGCCCCGACAAGGCTTCGGGAGTGGGAGAGTGCCTGAAGCTGCTCGGGCGCCCGTTTATTCTTCTTTGTTTTATCGGAATAATGTGTCATGTAGGTATTGATGTAGGCACGAATACCACTGCGCCCAAAATCATAATGGAGCGCCTCGGGCTGCCTCTCGAGGAGGCCGGATTCGCCACCAGCGTATACTTCATCTTCCGAACTGCCGGATGCTTCCTCGGGGCATTCATTCTGCGGGCTGTGTCGCCTAAGTTATTTTTCGCCACCAGCGTGGCGATGATGCTTGTGGCGATGGGTATGCTCCTGGCGTGCGACTCGCTCTCCGCGATCTATGCTGGCCTCGGACTCATAGGGTTCGGCAACTCCAATATCTTCTCAATAGTGTTTTCGCAGGCTCTGCTGTCGTCGCCCGACGAGAAAAACGAGGTGTCGGGACTTATGATCATGGGCCTTTTCGGAGGCACTGTGTTTCCGCTCGCCATGGGCTACGCTGCCGATGCGGCGGGTCAGAACGGCGCCGTGGCGGTGATGATCGCCGGAGTGGCCTATCTTCTCTTCTATACATTAAAAATAAAAACTATAAAATAATCAGCATCATGAAAGACGTAGTAGTAGGAATGGGCGAAGCCCTTTGGGATGTCCTTCCGGAAGGCAAGAAAATAGGCGGTGCGCCCGCAAACTTCGCTTACCATGTATCGCAGTTCGGCATGCCGAGTTGCGTGGTGAGCGCCATAGGCAAGGATGCGCTCGGCACTGAAATACTCGACAATTTCAAATCGAAAAATCTTAATTATCTCATCGAAGAGGTGCCTTATCCTACCGGAACGGTTCAGGTTGAGATCGACCAGGCGGGAATTCCGCAGTATGAGATAAAGGAAAATGTGGCCTGGGACAATATTCCCTACACCGCACGGCTCGAACAGCTCGCCCAGCGTACCAGAGCGGTGTGCTTCGGGTCGCTCGCCCAGCGAAATGTTGTATCGCGCAACACCATCAACCGTTTTCTCGATGCCATGCCGCAGGGTGATGACAGGCTCGTAGTGTTCGACGTGAATCTGCGTCAGGGCTTCTACAACAAGGAAATACTCTGCAACTCGATGAAGCGCTGCAATATCCTGAAAATAAACGATGAGGAGCTCGTCACGGTAAGCCGCATGTTCGGTTATCCGGGCATCGATCTGCAGGACAAATGCTGGATACTTCTCGGCAAATATAATCTTAAGATGCTTATCCTGACGTGCGGCATCAACGGCAGTTATGTATTTACACCCGGATGCGTGTCGTTCCAGCCTACTCCGAAAGTGGAGGTGGCCGATACGGTGGGCGCGGGCGACTCTTTCACTGCCGCTTTCATAGCCGGGATACTCAAAGGAAAGCCGGTAAGCGAGGCCCATAGTTGCGCGGTGCGCACTTCGGCCTACGTCTGCACCCAAAAGGGCGCCATGCCTCTCCTTCCCCCCGAACTGACGGAGTAAAAAGGAAGACGGCAGGCGTTCAGTCTGAGGTGACGGCGGAAAGTTGCCGCGTTCAGCGGGCGAGGAATTCGGCAGCGCTGATTTTGATTCCGCGCGGGCCGTAGTCGCCAAGGGCAACGTCGGCAATCTGGCGCGACGGATCAGTGACGTGGTCGATGGGTTCGCCTGTGGCGTCCATGTAGTCTGTTGGCAACATGTTGGCTATCGAATATTGCCAAGATTTGTCGGGCAGGATGTTGCGGTACATAAATGCGATGGTTTCACCTATGGGCTTGCCGTCGACGTTGAGCTTCGTGCTCGGCCATACGAGGAGGTTCACGCGCTTTCCGGCGCGAACCTCCCCGGCTACTTTTTCACGGATTTGTTCAATATCCGGATTTTCTGCCAGTACAACGATGAATTCAGACTTTTCGCCCCGGCTCCATAGAGCGTCGCGGTCGCAGGTCGAGACGTAGGAGCGGGTGTCGGCCGCGCTGCCGAGGCATATTGACCAATAGCGTGCGGGTGAGGTGGGATTGTCCTCAGCTACCGTCGGCACGGGCGCGGGAATGAAGCTGAACGTGAGCACCTCGCCGGTGTGGATATGAGTGCGCGCGTAGAGGTAGGCGGTAGAATTGTTAGGGTAATATTTGCTCACCAGTGCCAGGAAGAAAGGCATCTCGGGGAATTCGTCGGATTTTTGCACGTAGGCCTGCGACGTGGCGTCGTAAACGTTTGAACGCAGGTGCTCCGGGGCATCGGCGCCCTGCAGGTCAGCGGCACTGAGAGCCGTGATTTCCGGCATTGGCACGCCGCCGAACTCATGGGGATTGCCTGAGGCGTCGGTGCCGAGATAGTGGCGCATCATCAGCGACGCTATGCGCACACCCTGATTTATGCGGCATACATTTTTGCTGTCGAGCCGGGCGATGACGGCGTCGCTCACTCCAGCCGGTACGATGTAGACTGTAAACGACGAGGCTTCCGCCGTGGTATGCAGGAAGGGGTTGATGCCTCCGGCGTCCGGTGAGATGTTTACGTCGTCGATGCCGCCTACGGCATCACCGGTTTCGTCGTTGTAGAGCGAGAAGCTGAAATAACGGCAATGGGGATACGTTCCTTTCAGACGTATGATTTTGTCGGGGTTCTTTTCCACGCTCCAGGTATACTCCCAATAGTTGCTGTAGAGGTCGGGGTATGCGCCGATTTCCTCGTCGGCGCCCGAAAGTGTGGCGCTCCACTGGCCTTCTTTATATTCGGGAGTTTTGTCGGAGTCACTGCATGCAGCAAGCGTCGCCGTTGAGGCGAAGAATGCGGCGGATAAGATGATATTGATTGCGTTCATTTTATTTTCTGATTTAGAAATCGTTGTCAGTTGGGTCGTATGTGTCGTATGTGTCGTATGTATTGTATGTGTCGTATGTGTCGAATGTGTCCGGTGAGTCGAAGTCATCCTGGTCGTCGATGAAATCGTCGTATGAGGCCATCGACTGGTAGTGGTCTAAATCATCGCCGGAGTAGTCGCTGTCGCCGTAGTCGAAGTCGCGGTGATACCGGTCGGGATGGTCGGAGATGTCTCCCCGATGTGCGGTTCTGCCGGGTTTACCGAACAGCCATCGAAACATTAAAAATTCACTGATTAAGTTCCAGAAGCTCATGGTCATTAAATATATCAGGTTAAAAGAAACGGGTTTGTTCAGATAAATCAGGGTGTCTTTATTCCTGCCGCGGGCGGTTGCGGGGATGGAAGCGGAGAATGTCGTCGCGCAGACGGGTGCGGTCGATATGGAGATAGAGCTGTGTGGTCGAAAGATTTTCGTGGCCGAGCATCATCTGGATGGCGCGCAGGTTGGCTCCTCCCTCGAGCAGGTGGGTGGCAAACGAGTGGCGGAGGGTATGAGGGGAGATTACACGCTGTATGCCGGCGGCTTCTGCGAGCTGCCTTACGAGCGTGAAGATCATCTGGCGTGTGAGACGATGGCCGCGCCGGTTGAGGAAAAGTATGTTTTCCTCGCCGGGCTTTATGGGGAGTTCGTCGCGCTCGGGGAGATAGGCTTTTATCTCATGGAGAGAACTTTCCGACATTGGCACAAGACGCTCTTTGTTGCCTTTGCCGCGGACAATGAGGTAACCTTCGTCGGGGAAAATGCCTGATATTTCGAGATTCACGAGTTCGCTGACGCGCAGCCCGCAGCCGTAGAGGGTCTCCATGATGGCCCGGTTGCGCTGGCTTTCGGCTTTGCCGGCGGGTATGGCGGCTATCATGGCGTCGATTTCGCTTACGTCGAGCACAGTAGGGAGATAGATGCCGGTCTGAGGACTTTCGAGCAGTGCGGAGGGGTCGGTATCCATATACGACTCCATGCGCAGAAACCGGAAGAAGGTGCGGATACCCGAGACTATGCGCGCACGCGAACGCTCGGCGATTCCGAGATCCATGAGGTCGCCCACGAACTGCCGCAGGTCGTCGAGAGTGGTGTCGGCCACTGATTTTCCTGCACCGTCGAGGTAGTCGAGGAGCTTTGTGGCATCCATCGAGTAGCCTGCAAGGGTGTTGGAGGCCATACCTCGTTCGACCATGAGGTAGCTTTCGAAAAGGTCGAGCAGGCGCTTGCGGTCGGGAATAGTTCTCATAGTCCGATTCTGAAATTCTGGCTCGGGAGATCCGGGCGGCTTACTGCGACAGTCAGTCGCCGGTCGGAAAACGTCATGACGTGGGGATGCATGGCTGCAATTATTTCAGTGCGGCCGGGGGTAAGACGGGGCTGCCTGAATATAACTACCGCCTGCCTGAACCTGCGCGAGCGTATGAAGCCGGCGAGCATTGATGATTCGCCGGCAGTGAGTCCGCCGGCTACGATGAATGGAAATGCGCCTGGAGCGTCGAGCCTCTCGCCGTAGAGTGCGAGGGCGCGGGCGAAGGTTGCAGCCCGGGTTACTTTATCAGGCGCGATTCCGGAGGTAGCAACAGTTTCGGATACTACGAGGCGCGTGCGGCTGTCGTGGAGCAGCAGCGGGGCGTCGGCACTGTCGGTGGCTTCACCGATAATGAGGGCTTCGCGGGGATTGAAAGCTGCGGCTGTGCGCAGAAGAAGCCTCGCTATAGTCCGGCTTTCAAACTTCAGTTTGCCGAGCCTGCCGTAGGCATAGAATGCGCAGCCCGGATCGCGAAGCACTGTGGTGATGAAGCTGAACGCGAAAGGGGAGTGGACGCCGTAACCGTGATTGCTGCGCCAGTGGAGCAGTCGGTCAAGCAACATCGGCCGGGGTGTCTTTTTCGCGCCGTGTGCCGAATATGCCGAAAACGGCGGCCGCAACCGCGGCAATGTATATCAGTATTACGGAGACAGATGCAAGAGTGTCGGTAACGCGGATCGATTCAGGGTCGAAACGCATCTCCACGGTGTGGTCTCCGGCAGGAATGCGCATTGCGCGGAGCACGTAGTTGACTCTTCCTATCTCAGCCGGTTTGCCGTCGATTGTGGCGTGCCAGCCCCATGGGAAGAATACCTCGGAGAAGACAGCCACGCCGCCCCGGGTGCTGCGGGTGCGGTAGGTGAGGCGGTTTGGAGCGTAGGATGTCTCGGTTATGACATCGGTGGAATCGACCGGTGCGGCTTCGCCGAGCACTGACTTGAATTTCTTGTCGGCTACGGCGGTAGTAGCGGTATTGACGGTGCCGAGGAGGTTCATTTCGGCATCGGGAGAATCTACATATTCGATTTTGCTGACCCACCAGGCATTGCCGAGGGCTTCGGGGTTGCGCAGGGGCTGACCCTGAAGGTCGACGATATAGCGGGCGTTGAGCATGTTGAGCACGTTCCAGTCGGCGTCGGTCTCTGTTCCCTGAGTGAAGTGGGCGAGATGGCGGTCGATGAGATCCTGATAGCGGGTGAGTTTGGCTGCGTGGTAGCCTCCGATTGTCTTATGATAATATGAGGGATCCGAGCTGTAGAAGCGGGGGATGTCCATCACGCGGTAGTTCATAGAGGTATCGGCGAGGATGAGTTTGTCGGCCTCGGTCATGGCTATGGGGGCACCTACCGTTAGCTGACGCGGCACGAAGCTGTCGTGGTTGAGATAGCGCTTGTTGACCATGAAGAGGTCGCCGAGGATGAGGACGCCTGTCACAGTCGCCACGACGGCGGTGTTGAGCCTGTGGCGTATCCAGAGGTCGAGGATGATGAACCCGATGCCCACAATGATGAAGGAGCGGAGGGAGTCGGCGCTGATCATGCCCTGGCGGAGCGACTCGACGAGCGAGTAGATAGTGGGGCTCTGGAGGCTGAACTGAGCCACCTGCGAGGCCTCGTAGCCCTGCTGGGAGAGCGCCTGGGTTATGTAGGCGTCGATCTGGCGGTCGTTGTCGGTGATGACGGAGCCGAAGAATCCGGGTGCCACCATCCCGACGAGGCATATGGCCAGCGAGATGCCGAAACACCAGACGAGGGGTTTCAGATAGCGGCGCGGCTCAGGATCTGTAAGCAGGTGTTGCAGGGCCATTACGGCGAGCAGCGGCATTGTGAACTCGGCAATCACGAGTATGCTCTCCACGGTGCGGAACTTGGCGTACATGGGCACGGCGGCGAGCATGATGTCGGTGAAAACCATTGCGTGGCGCCCCCATGCAAGGATAATCGACAACACCGTGAGAATGAGGAGCGCCCATTTCATAGGCCCTTTCACGATGACACAGCCCAGCAGGAAGAGGGCGAAAATCAGAGCGCCGACGTAGACAGGACCGTTTGTGCCTTCAGGGTCGCCGAAATACTGGCTCATATAGGAGAGATACTGCGACTCGTCGGGGCGGATTTCCCCTTTATCGGTCATTTCCTGCGCCTTGTCGAGGTCAGAGAGGCTCATGGCTGTCATGCGTCCGGCTTCGGGACGCGCCGAGGCGCCGCCCTTGATGTTGGGGATGAGGAGGGAGAAGGTTTCGGAAGGCTGATAGCTGTATTGGGTTATGTAGTCCTTGTCGAGTCCCGAAGAGTTCTGGCCGGCGGCTGCTGGCTGCGAGAGCTCGCTATGGCGACCGCGCATGGTCTCTTTGGAGTACTCGTACGTGTTGTACAGGCTCGGGCTGTTGGCCGTCACGGCGAGTACAGCCGCGATTGCGAGCACTCCAGTGGCGATTCCCCACTGCTTCATGGTGTGCTGCCTTACGGCCTGCACGAGGCACGCTATGATGATGCCTGCGATTACGAAGAGGAAGTAGTAGGTCATCTGGATGTGGTTCGACGCTATCTGCATCATGGCAAACAGGGCTGCCATTGCTCCGCCGGCAAGGTAACGCCCGCGGTAGCAGAGAATAATGCCTGCAATGGTGGGCGGCACGTAGGCGAGGGTAATGAATTTCCAGATGTGACCCGCGCCGATGATTATAACGAAATATGAGGAGAACCCGTAGGCTACGGCGCCGATGAGCGCCAGCCACCAGCGCATGCGCATGGTGATGAGCAGAATGAAGAATCCTACCATCATCATGGCGATGAGCGATGCCGGGGATGGTAATCCCAGCCCCATCACCGTATTTATCCATGAATAAAGAGAACTGGACGGATAGGAGGGCGAAATCTGAAAAGTGGGCATGCCGGAGAACAGGGAGTTTGTCCAGCGCGTGGCTTCGCCCGTGGCCTCGGCGTAGGCTTTAGCTTCCTGGCCGATAGCGATACCCTGCAGGGTGTCGTGCTGGCGGAGCTGGTTGCCTTCCATGGCGTCGGGGTAGAAAAAGAGAGCCGCTACGGCTGCGATTATCACAATTCCGCCAAAAAATTGCCAGAGCCGGGCGCTTTTTATGAAGTTCAGGAGTCGGTTCATCATTCAGCAGGTCTTAGTTCCAGAGGAATATCTTTTGTTTCTCCTTCGGCTACAGGAGCTACGGAGTCGGTCTGCGCCGAAGTGGTGTCGGCGGGTGCGGGGGCATCGAGATTACCCCCTCTTACGGCGTCGTATTCAGTGAGCCGGGCACGGAAATCGGCCGCGAGAGAGTCGAGGTTGACAGTAGAGTTTATTCTGTTGGCTTTGTCGATAGCTGCGCGCATGTCGTTAGGATTGATGCCGAGGGCGATGTCGTAGACGTCGACGAATTTGCGTATAGTCTCCAGATCGCGCTTGCGCTCCTTGTCTTTTACAGCCTGGTTATGGATTTCGAGGAATGCCATGAGCACCGAGACTGTCTCTTCAGGGGTAAGATCGTCGACGTAGAGCGACATACTGTCGGCAAGCGCCGAAGCGGAGCTGAGGTTGTGGGATAAAAGCGCTTCTTCGAGCTGAGTGTTCTGCTCCGCGACTTCGGCCGGTTTTTCCGTTTCGGTTTTTCCGCCGCAGGCCGCGAGGGAAATCATCAGAACCGAAGCGCAGACGAGAAGTATATGTTTCATAAAGTCAAATATTTCATTTTTAACCCACAAATATACGACTTTTTTCATACGTAGCCGAAATTGGAGGCAATAAAAAAACGCCGGGGTTGCCGGCGTTTTTTTATTGAAAGACAGCTGAACTGTCAGGGGGAGTCGTTTTTATTTCTCGATGTGGGGACCTGCGGCTACGAGTTCGCGGCCGGCAGCGTTGCTCTCGAACTTCTTGAAGTTGTTGATGAACATCTCGGCGAGTTTGTCGGCCTTGGCGGTCCACTGTGCGGGATCAGCGTAGGTATCGCGGGGGTCGAGGATCTTGGGATCGACGCCGGGGAGTTCGGTGGGGATTGTGAAGTCGAAGATGGGGAGCTGCTTGGTGGGGGCAGTCAGGATCGAGCCGTCGAGGATGGCGTCGATGATGCCACGGGTGTCGCGGATGGAGATACGCTTGCCGGTACCGTTCCAGCCGGTGTTCACGAGATAAGCCTTGGCACCGCTCTTCTCCATGCGCTTAACGAGTTCTTCAGCGTATTTGGTGGGGTGGAGCGAAAGGAATGCTGCGCCGAAGCAAGCCGAGAATGTCGGGGTGGGTTCGGTGATGCCGCGTTCGGTACCTGCGAGCTTGCTGGTGAAGCCGGAGAGGAAGTAATATTTGGTCTGCTCCGGTGTAAGGATAGATACGGGGGGCAGAACGCCGAAAGCGTCGGCAGAAAGGAAGATCACGTTCTTTGCGGCGGGACCGCGGCTGGGAACAACGATGCTCTTGATGTGGTCGATAGGATAAGAAACGCGGGTGTTCTCGGTCACGCTCTTGTCGGTGAAGTCGATTTTGCCGTTAGCGTCGACAGTAACGTTCTCGAGGAGGGCGTCGCGGGTGATTGCGTTGTAGATATCAGGCTCGCTTTCCTTGTCGAGGTTGATAACCTTTGCGTAGCAGCCGCCTTCGTAGTTGAACACGCCGTTGTCGTCCCATCCGTGTTCGTCATCGCCGATAAGCAGACGCTTGGGGTCGGTTGAAAGGGTGGTCTTGCCTGTTCCGGAGAGGCCGAAGAAGATAGCGGTGTTCTCGCCTTCCTTGTCGGTATTGGCCGAGCAGTGCATTGAAGCGATGCCGCGGAGGGGGTTGTAGTAGTTCATGATGGAGAACATGCCTTTCTTCATCTCGCCGCCGTACCAGGTGTTGATGATGAGCTGCATACGCTGGGTAAGGTTGAAGGCAACGCAGGTCTCGGAGTTGATGCCGAGTTCCTTCCAGTTGACAACTTTAGCCTTCGAAGCGTTGAGCACCACGAAGTCGGGCTTGAAGTTGGCGAGTTCGTCCTCGGTGGGGCGAATGAACATGTTGGTAACGAAATGAGCCTGCCAAGCCACTTCCATGACGAAGCGTACAGCCAGACGGGTGTCGGGGTTGGTGCCGCAGAAAGCGTCGACCACGTAAAGAGTCTTGTTGGAGAGCTCAGTGTCGGCTATTTCCTTGAGGGCATCCCAGGTCTGGGGAGTGATGGGCTTATTATCGTTTTTGTAGTCGTCGGAAGTCCACCAGATCGAGTCGCGGCTGGTGTCGTCCATAACGAAGAATTTGTCTTTGGGGGAACGGCCGGTGTAGATGCCGGTCATAACGTTGACAGCACCGAGTTCGGTGAGCTGGCCTTTTTCATAACCTTCCAGTCCGGGTTCCAGTTCGTCGGTGAAGAGCTGGTCGTAGCTGGGATTGTGGATCACCTTAGCGTTGGCGATACCATACTGGGAAAGATCAATTGTACTCATTGTAATCTAAGAGTTTGATATAAAAGTTGTTAGATTATTCTATTTCTACTTTGAACGCTATTGTGCGTGGGGAACCTTAAATCCGTTGCAAAGTT
>UROS01000028.1 GCA_900549445.1 uncultured Porphyromonadaceae bacterium
TGTGGAGCCGGCGGTTTTCTTCTTTCGCGGCCTGACGCTCCTGGCGGCGTTTTGCGGCTGCGGCGCGGGCCTGTTCGGAGCGGCGGATGGATTTGTCGATCTCTCCGTAAATTTCTCTGAGAAAGGCGTTGGCGGTTTCGTAGCCGCTTCTGACTATACGTTTGCCGTGTTCGAAGTAGTACATCAGGGCGGTCATGATGTTGGCGTAATGTTCATAGAGGTATGGCTTCTCCTGCAGCCGGGCCACGACGAGGCCTACGTAGAGATGGAATGCCTGGTGGGAAATTTTGCAAGGCGCGGTCCTGGCCTTGGCTTCCTGGTAAATTGTGGGTTCTTTCATAGTGATAATGGTTATTTTTGCGCAAAGATAATACGTGAATTGGCGGAGACCATTGCGATAATGTCGCTTTCTTCAAATCGGGGCGAAAAATTTTTTAGACAGGGGAACAGGAGAAACAGGAAAAACCTTTGGCCGGCTTATCGTCATACTGACATAACTGATTGAGTGTCAATGCACGGACGTGATTCTTCACGTCGACGGTGAATAAACATTTTTACAGAAAAAAACGAATGCTTTCACACGTGTTTTCTCGGTGGACGTGAAGAATCACGTCCGTACATTATACGCAGGCTATCAGCGCTTTAGCCAACCACTATATTCATTAAATCCACTATCCTTAGTTTTAAATGAAAGAGCAGTGGTGCGGTGGGTAGCTTTTTGCCATTATTTTGTTGATTTTTCGGCACAATGTCGTAACTTTGTGGAAAATTCATGAAAAAGTATACCCAAACACCACATTATGAAAATTTTTACTTCGATTTTGACAATGACTGCGGTTTTCGCGGCAACTGCGGCGGAGCCGGTGGTTCCTCCTTATCTCAACTCGTTTGAGACCGAAGCGTCGGTCGACGGATTCACCTTTATCGACTCTAACAAGGATGGCGTAAAATGGCACTGGGAGAAGGGCTACGGCACCAACCAGGGCTACATACGCATCTCAGAAAACGCCGACATGGCCGCCGACGACTGGTTCATCACCCCTGCTGTCAGCCTCAGGGGGGGCGAGGAATATCAGGTGTCGTTCCTGGCATGGGCCAAAGGTTTCCCCGAGCGGCTTGAAGTGTGTGTCGGCACCGCGCCGACAGCCGCAGCCATGACAACAAAGATAGTGAGTCCTATAGAAATCGGCGCCGAATTCACCGAGCAGGAACCGAAAACCGTGTCGGGCACCATAACAGCCGCGGCCGACGGCGTATACTATATCGGCATCCACGGCATCTCGGACGCCGACCAGTTCAATCTGAACCTCGACAATCTACAGATCTCCGCCGCAATGTCGGGCAATGTACCCGCAGCCGTAGCCAACCTCTCAGTAACGGTTCCCGCCTACGGATCGCACAAGGCCGACATCTCCTTCAAAGCGCCGGACAAAACTATCGGCGGCGCCGCACTCGAATCGATCATTAAAATAGAGATTCTCCGCAGCGGCAGCGATGTTCCCGTGAAGGTATTCGAAACGGTAACTCCCGGCGAAACGCTCAAATATACCGATACCGTAATCAACCCGGGAACCTATACCTATACGGTGGTGGCCTACAACGCCGCCGGCAAGGGAGAACTCGCAACGGCCGACGTTTTCTGCGGCGTGGAGCTGCCCGAGGAGGTGATGGGAGTATTCATCTCAGAAGGCGAGCCGGGCGAGGTAATACTCAAATGGCATCCCGTGACACTCGACATCAACAGAAAGGAGCTGCCTGAGGGAAGCGTGGCGTACAACGTCTACGGCTACGACGCCGAGGGCAAGCCTACGGTGCAGATTGTAGAGCGCGTGGCCGACACCTCCTATAAATTCACGGCCTACACGGGCGCTTCGCAGGAATTCGTGCATTACTTCGTGTGCGCCGTCACCGAGACTGGCGAGGGTATCGGCCGCGGCTCCGACGTGATTCCCGTAGGTCATCCCTACACCGATTTCAAGGCAACGTTTGCCGACGGTACCTCGAAATACAACTGGTGGCTGGGCCGCAGCAACGACTATGTGAACATAGGTTTCATGAAAGATACGGAGACCGTCAAGGCTCAGGACGGCGACAACGGTTTCGCCATCGTTTCCGGCGAACTCAGCGAGATGGCCGGCTCCTTCTATTCGGGCAAAATATCCCTCGGCACGCTCGAGAAACCCGAAATGACGTTCTACACCTACAATTTCGAAAACGGCGACAACATCAACGAGAATCTCATCATAGTTGAGGCCCGCGCCACCAACGGCGAGTTCGAGAAGCTGATGGAAAAGACAGTGTGGGAGCTTACCGACAACAATGCCCACGGATGGATAAAGGCGACAGTCGATATGAGCGCATACGCCGGCAAGGACATCGAATTCTCGCTCGGAGCTGTGATGAAGAACACCCCCGTGGCATTGTTCGACAACGTTTCGTTCGCCGAGAAGGGTGAATCGGGCATCGCCGCCCCCGGCGCTGACGCCGCTTCCGGCACAATTTATGCCGCAGGCGGATCCATAATCATTGAAGGAGCCGCAGGCGAGCCTGTCAGCGTCTATTCGCTCGACGGCAGAGTCCTCTGCAGCCGCCCGACGGCCTCCGATCGCGAAATCATCTCAGCAGGTGAACTTGCCGGCCCGGGCGCCTACATCGTAAAGGCAGGCACGCAGGCAGCCAAAGTGATGGTGAGATAAAGCGCTATAATACACTGTATAACATAACGGGGCTGCGTCGTAATATATTGATTTTACGACGCAGCCTCATCTTTTCATTACCCGGCACGAAAAAAACGAAGACAGCAGTACAGCAGTACAGGAGAACAAAATAAGAAATTTATTGCTGTCCGATAAAACTCAAATATCGCAAAAAAGCATGGCTCGAACGCTGAATTTACGGTACTCGGGCAGGCTCCGCGGCTGCCGCCCGGAATCAAGGCGTCGCAGCTCCGCCGCTCGCCTTGATATGGGAGATGGCGGCGCTGTCCCACAGCTTCGCTGCGCTCCGCAATGGGTTACAAAAACATCGCGCCTCCGGCGCTTTTTCGCGCGAAATTTTCGCAGAGGACTTCAGGGTTCCCAATAGTGCACATCAACATTGAGAACGTTCAGAATATCAGTGTAAAAGCGCCGGAGGCGCGGGGTTTCTATAACCCACCGCGGAGCTGTGGGATCGCGCCCTTCACCCGTAAATCGGGACGAGCCGCGGAGGCTATCCGAGCCATTATTTTTAGGCCGCCTCAAAAAGTTTTATCGGACAGCAATAAAAGAATCCAAAAAATTTCACCCCAATTTGCAAAAAGCGACATTATCGCAATGGTCTCCGCCTGTTCCCGTTTTATCTTTGCGGAAAAACCGGGAACATTTGACCAATCCGGCAATTCTGATTAAATTTACAACAAAAACATATTTCATCATGAAAAAAGCAATGGTGCTCTTCCTGCTGGCGATTTTCGCGGCAAGCGCATTTTCCCAAAAGAATTATACCACGGAATACGACATTCCGTATTCTGCAAAAACCGATGACTATTCCCGCTCCCGGCTGAAACTCGACATCCATCATCCTGAAGGCGAGGCAAATCTGCCTGTAATCGTGTGGTTTCACGGAGGAGGTCTGACGGGCGGCGAGAAACATATTCCGGAAGAACTCAGGGAGCAGGGCTACGTGGTCATAGCACCCAACTACCGGCTGATTCCGCGTGTGGGCGTGACCGAATGTATCGACGATGCATCGGAGGCGGTGGCATGGGCTTTCGACAATGCCGCCCGTTACGGAGGCGATCCGAAAAAAATCGTGGTCAGCGGACACTCGGCGGGAGGATTCCTCACGAGCATGGTGGGTCTCGACAGGTCGAGGCTCGCTCCTTACGGGAAGACGCCCGACTCAATAGCAGCCCTCGTGCCGTTCAGCGGACAGGTGATAACCCATTTCTCCGACCGCAAGAGCAAGGGGATAGGCGAACTGACTCCATACGTAGATTCAAATTCTCCGCTCTTCCATGTCCGCAAGGATGCCCCGCCCTACATAATAATCACGGGCGATGCGGAACTCGAGCTGTTCGGGCGCTATGAGGAGAACCTCTATATGTGGCGCATGATGAAACTCAACGGTCACCCCGACGTGAGAATCTACAAAATCGACGGCTTCAACCACGGCGACATGTGTCATCCGGCATTCAAGATACTCATTGACGAAATGAAACGGCTTGGCTTTTAACTACCGTTAACACAATTGTGCAATTCGGAAAGATTTGTTAAGCAATCGGCGTTTTCTTCCTCCTTTTTGGCGCCCTTTCGGTTTTTTTGGCATAACTTTGCAACTGATTAATAAGAATAGACGGAATGACAAATATTCTTACAGACTTAGTGCGGCGTCAGGCGGCAAAATACGGAAGCCGCGCCGCGCTTGCGGCTCCCGCGCCCGACGGCACCTGGGCCGATATTTCGTGGACAGAGCTGGCTGCCGGCGTGGATTCTGCGGCGAAAGCACTTCAGCTCCTCGGCGTGAAGGAAGCCGACAATATCGCCACTTTCTCCGCCAACCGCCCCGAGAACCTCATCACCGACATGGCGGCGTTTCTGAACCGCGCGGTGTCGATTTCAATCTACGCCACCTCGAGCCTGGAGCAGGTGATATACATAGTCAACGATTCGAAAGCAGAAATTCTTTTCGCCGGAAACTATACGCAGTACCGCATAGCGCGCGAGGCGCAGGCCGTGTGCCCGTCTCTGCGCCATATAGTTGTAATCAAGCCGATAGAGCTCGACAAGGATGACACGACGTCGATATTGTGGTCAGACTTCATAAGCCGCGGGGAATCGGCGCCCGCAGAGTGCCGCGCCGAGGTGGAGAAACGCACCCGCGAGGCACGCCCCGACGACATAGCAACGCTCGTCTACACCTCCGGCACAACCGGGGAGCCGAAAGGAGCAGTGCTGACCCACAGCAACTTCAATGCCTGCATGCAGGCCCACGTGGAGCGCTTCCCGTGGATTTACGAGGGAGAAACGTCGCTCGCGTTTCTGCCGCTGAGCCATATCTTCGAGAAAGGATGGAGCTATTTCTGCCTCGTGAAGGGCATCAAGAACTATATAAACCGCCATCCGCAGGATGTGCAGAGCGCCATAGCCACGGTGTGTCCCAACTATATGTGCAGCGTTCCGCGCTTCTGGGAGAAGGTCTACACCGCCGTCCAGGAGAAAATCGCCTCGATGGGGACGTTCACGCGCTGGCTCACGCTCCACGCCGTGGGCATCGGACGCCGCCGCAACCTCGACTATAAGCGTCTGGGCAAGAAAGTGCCGGCGATGCTTGAGATGCGCTACCGCCTCTACGACCGCTACGTGTTCTCGCTGCTGCGCCGCACCATAGGCATCAACAGCGGCAAGCTCTTTCCGGTGGCGGGCGCCCCGATTTCGGCGAAAATCGTGGAGTTCTTCCATTCGTGCGGCATAAACCTCGTGGAGGGTTACGGACTGTCGGAAACCACCGCCACGGTGTGCTGCTACCCCGACGTCGGCTATGAGATCGGCACCGTGGGAGTGCCGCTCAACTCCGTGCAGGTGAAAATAGGCGAAGGCAACGAGATTCTCGTGAAGGGACCCACCGTAATGCGCGAATATTACAACAAGCCGGAGGCCACTTCGGCGGCGTTTACCGCCGACGGATGGTTCCGCACGGGCGACGCCGGCCGCATCGACGCCACGGGAGCGCTGATCCTGACCGAGCGAATAAAGGATCTTTTCAAGACCTCCAATGGAAAATACATCGCCCCGCAGGCTATTGAAAGCCGTCTGGGCGAGGACAAATACATCGACCAGGTAGCGGTCATCGGCGACCGGCGCAAGTTTGTAAGCGCTCTCATAGTCCCCGACTTCACCGCCCTGAAAGATTTCGCCGCCCGCAACGGCATTTCCTATCACTCGCGCGAGGAGCTGACCGAGTCGCCTCAGGTGAGGGAGCTTTTCGCCAACCGCCTGGAGGAGCTGCAGAAAGGACTCGCCGGATTCGAAAAAATCAAGCGCTTCACGCTGCTGCCCCGGCCCTTCTCGATGGAAAACGGCGAGCTGACCAACACCCTCAAGGTGCGCCGCTCGGTGGTGGCCGACCATTTCGCCAAGGAAATCGAGGCAATGTATTCTTACTGATTCATTTATACCTATCATCACTCATACACAACGACTATGAATGTAGCAATTGTCGGCGCCAGCGGCGCCGTAGGACAGGAATTCCTCCGCGTCCTCGACGAGCAGAACTTCCCCGTTACAAACCTCACTCTCTTCGGTTCGAAACGCAGCGCCGGAAAGAGCTACACTTTCCGCGGCAAGGAGTACACCGTA
Source organism: uncultured Porphyromonadaceae bacterium (assembly GCA_900549445.1). Lineage (GTDB taxonomy): Bacteria > Bacteroidota > Bacteroidia > Bacteroidales > Muribaculaceae > Duncaniella. The sequence goes on from UROS01000028.1 coordinate 6,339, forward strand.
AAGGAACTCACCCATAACCCCGACGACTTCAAGGGCATCGACTTCGCCTTCACCTCGGCCGGCGCCGGAGTGTCGCGCGAATACGCCGCCGACATCACCGCCCACGGCGCGCTGATGATCGACAACTCGAGCGCCTTCCGCATGGACGCCGACGTGCCTCTGGTGGTTCCGGAGGTAAACGGCGACGACGCTTTCCGCACCCCCCGCCGCATCATCGCCAATCCCAACTGCACCACCATCATCATGGTTGTGGCTCTAAAGCCGATCAACGACATTTCTCCCATACGGCGCATCCACGTGGCCACCTATCAGGCGGCGAGCGGCGCCGGCGCCACGGCTATGGCGGAACTCGAGGGTCAGTATGCCGAGATTCAGAGCGGAAAGAAGCCTACGGTCGACAAGTTCGCCTATCAGCTCGCCTACAATCTCATCCCCCATATCGACGTGTTTACCGACAACGGCTACACGAAAGAGGAGATGAAGATGTTTAACGAGACCAAAAAAATCATGCATGCCCCCGGGCTCGACGTGAGCGCGATGTGTGTTCGCGTGCCGGTGTTGCGCGCCCATTCCGAGGCGGTGTGGGTGGAAACCGAGAGTCCGGTGTCGCCCGAAAAGGCCCGCGAGGCGTTCGGAAAGGCCGAGGGACTCGTGGTTGTCGACGTTCCCGCCGAGAAGAAATACCCCATGCCGCTCGACATCACCGGCAAGGATCCGGTCTACGTCGGGCGCATCCGCAAAGACCTGTCGAACCCCAACGGACTGTCGTTCTGGCTCGTAGGCGACCAGATAAAGAAGGGTGCCGCTCTCAATGCCGTGCAGATAGCCCAGTATATCATCGCCCATAAAAAATAACGGAAATACAATCATCAATAAACCATATCATCATGTCAAAGATTACAGTTGTAGGCGCCGGAAATGTAGGCGCAACTTGTGCGAATGTGCTCGTTACGACCAATGTGGCCGACGAAGTAGTATTGCTCGACATCAAAGAAGGTGTGTCGGAAGGCAAAGCCATGGACATCATGCAGACCGCCAATATCCTCGGACTCAACAGCCGTCTGCGCGGCGTGACCAACGATTATGAGGCTACCAAAGGCAGCGACGTGGTAATCATAACCTCAGGCATCCCCCGCAAGCCCGGCATGACCCGCGAGGAACTCATCGGCGTCAACGCCGGTATCGTTAAATCGGTAACCGAAAGTCTGCTGAAATATTCGCCCGACGCGGTGATTATCTGCATCTCCAACCCGATGGACACGATGACCTACCTCATCCACAAAATCACCAATCTTCCCAAAAACCGCATTATCGGCATGGGCGGCGCACTCGACAGCGCCCGCTTCAAATATTTCCTCAGCAACGCTCTCAATGCCAACCCCAACGAAATCGAGGGCATAGTGATAGGCGGCCACGGCGACACCACAATGATTCCGCTCACCCGCTATGCAGCGTACCGCGGCATCCCCGCATCGACCCTGCTCAGCGCCGACGAGCTGCAGAAAGTGGCTGCCGACACTATGGTTGGCGGCGCAACCCTCACCAAACTCCTCGGAACATCCGCATGGTATGCTCCCGGTGCGGCAGGCGCACAGGTTGCCAAGGCCGTTCTCCACAATGAGCACCGCCTGATAAGCTGCTCCGCACTCCTCGACGGCGAATACGGCGAAAAAGATCTCTGCATCGGCGTTCCCTGCATCTTAGGCCGCAACGGTATTGAGAAGATTGTTGAATTCGACCTCAACGCCGAGGAAAAAGCACTGTTTGCAAAGAGTGCGGAAGCCGTACATAAAACCAATGCCGCCCTCGCAGGCGCGCTGGCATAAAAAACTTTAAAACAATTAATTATGAATAAATTCACCCTCTCCCTTATTGCAGCGGCCGCTCTCTGCCTCAGCGCTTGCGGCGGCAAGACTGCCACTGAATCTGCCTCTGAATCCGAGGCCGCACGGTCGCCGCAGGAAATGCGCACCGAAACGGTGGTCAGGGATGCCGTGACCGAACAGAAGACAGATACCCGCATCGAGCCTGCCACCGACGGCAAGCCGGTGATTATCGACTTCAACGCAACGTGGTGCGGACCGTGCCGCAACTTCGCTCCCATCTTCCATGAGGTAGCAGCACAGTATGCGGATAAGGCCCATTTCGTATCGGTCGACGTCGATGTCTGCCCCGTTGCCGCCGAGCAGTTCGGTGTGGAATCGATTCCTCAGGTAACGGTTCTGAAAGCCGACGGTACCTCCACAAACTCGGTCGGCTTCATGGATGAAGCAGCCTTCAAGGCACTCGTCGAAGCCGCTCTCTGAGATATGCTATCGCAAGCCGTCCCGGAGCAGCCACCCCGGGGCGGCTTTATTTTTGATCCGTAGCTGCAGCGGATTTCTGCGGTGGCGAATTTTCGCGAAAAAAAGGTGTGGTATCACTTTGCCGCAAGCGTTTTTTGGGTTATCTTTGTATGAAACATTCAGAGACAATAGCGTATGGCCAAGAAAATCGTAGAAACTCCGCTGATGAAGCAATATCTCCAGATGAAAGCCAAGCACCCCGACGCGGTGCTTCTTTTTCGTGTGGGGGATTTCTACGAAACTTTCAGCGACGATGCCATCACGGCTTCGGAGATCTTAGGCATTACGCTGACCCGGCGCGCCAACGGCTCGGCGCAGTCGGTGGAACTGGCCGGTTTCCCGCACCATGCGCTCGACACTTACCTGCCCAAACTCGTGAGAGCCGGCAAGCGTGTGGCGATATGTGAACAGCTCGAAGACCCCAAGACTACCAAAAAACTTGTAAAACGGGGTATCACGGAGCTCGTCACCCCCGGCGTGGCCATCAACGACAATATTCTCGACCACCGGGAAAACAACTTTCTCGCGGCAGTTCATTTCGCCCGTCAGGGACTCGTCGGAGTGGCGTTTCTCGACATTTCCACCGGAGAGTTTCTCACTGCCGAGGGCGACAGCGACTACGTAGGGAAACTCCTGGAAAATTTCGCACCGAAGGAGGTGCTCGTGGAGCGCGGCAAGCGCAGTCTCATCAAGGAGACGTTCAATGAAAACTATCTGCCTTCGGAGCTCGATGACTGGATTTTCACCCCCGAGAGCGCCAGCGACCGGCTTCTGAAACAGTTCGAAACCGCTTCGCTGAAGGGATTCGGCGTTGACCATCTCTCGGCGGCAATCGTGGCTTCGGGCGCCATTCTCTATTATCTCGACATAACGCAGCACACGGGGCTGCGCCATATAACCTCGATTTCGTGCATAGACCGCGACACGGCCGTGAGGCTCGACCGCTTCACGGTGCGCAATCTCGAACTCTTCCATTCCATAGGAGAAGGTGGCAGGAGTCTGCTCGACATCATGGATCGAACGGTGTGTCCGATGGGCGCCAGACTGCTGCGGAGGTGGCTGTCGTTTCCTCTGAAAGACCCGGGGGAGATCAACAAGCGCCTCGACATTGTGGAATACCTCTTCAAGCATCCCGACAACCGCGAGGAACTGCGGCAGGCGCTGGAGCATGTTGGCGACCTCGAACGACTGACCTCGAAGGTGGCCGCCAACAGAGTGTCGCCCCGCGAACTTGTACAGATCCGCACGGCGCTATCGAAAATCATCCCCATAAAGAAACTCTGCTCTGAATCTGGTGAACCGGCGCTGCAGTCTATTGGCGAACAGCTCAATCCGTGCGCCACAATAGCCGAGAGAATCGCGGAGGTAATCGTGGATGACGCTCCCGTAGCGCTGAACCGCGGCGACGTAATAAAGGAGGGTGTCGACGGGGAACTCGACGAACTGCGGCGCATATCGCGCAGCGGCAAGGAGTATCTGCTCGGCATACAGCAGCGCGAGAGCCAGGCCACGGGTATCCCGTCGCTCAAAGTTGCGTTCAACAACGTGTTCGGCTACTACATAGAGGTGACCAACACGCACCGCGACAAAGTGCCTGCGGAGTGGATACGCAAGCAGACACTCGTGAATGCCGAACGCTACATCACTCAGGAGCTTAAGGAATATGAGGAAAAAATCCTCGGGGCGCAGGACCGCATATCCGTAATCGAGCAGCGGATTTACTCTGAACTGGTGAACCGGCTTGCGGACTACATACCGGCTATTCTGCTCGACGCCTCGATGCTTGCCCGGCTCGACGTGTTCGGCTCCTTTACGCGCGTGGCTCTCGAGAACCGCTACAACCGGCCGGTTGTGGACGATTCGCTCTCCATCTCCATAACCGAGGGACGTCATCCGGTGATAGAGCGCGAGCTCCCTCCGGGCGAGCCGTATATCACCAACTCAGTGAGCCTCGACAACGAGGGAACCCAGATAATGATGATAACGGGCCCCAACATGTCGGGCAAGTCGGCGCTTCTGCGCCAGACGGCGCTGATAGTGCTCATGGCGCAGACAGGGTCGTTCGTCCCGGCCGAGAGCGCCCGCATAGGTGTTGTGGACAAGATTTTCACCCGCGTAGGGGCATCGGACAATATCTCGCTCGGGGAATCGACATTTATGGTGGAGATGAACGAGGCGGCGTCGATACTCAACAACATGAGCCGGCGGTCGCTGATTCTGTTCGACGAACTTGGACGCGGCACGTCGACCTACGACGGCATTTCGATAGCATGGGCGATCGTGGAGCACATCCACAACTCCGGCGGCATCCACCCCAAGACCCTTTTCGCCACCCACTATCACGAACTCAACGAGATGGAGAAGAGTTTTCCGCGGGTAGTGAACTTCAACGTGTCGGTCAAGGAAATCGACGGCAAGGTAGTGTTTCTGCGCAAACTTGCAAGAGGAGGCTCGGAGCACAGCTTCGGCATCCATGTGGCGAAACTCGCGGGCATGCCCCAGAGCATAGTGAAGCGCGCCGCGGAGGTGCTCCGGCATCTCGAGGACGCCAACCGCGACACCGACGCGCAGACAATCTCGCGGCTGCCATCGGGCAGTCCGGTGGAAGAGGGAGTTCAGCTTTCTTTCTTCCAACTCGACGACCCCGTGCTGACTCAGCTGCGCGACCAGATATTGGGCCTTGACATCAACAATCTGACTCCGGTTGCGGCACTCAACAAACTCAACGACATCCGCGCAATCCTGACAGGCAAATGACCACCGGCGAATTCGCCGGGCTGATCCGGCAGCAGCTACCTTACGAGCCGAACGAACAGCAGGGTAAGGTGATAGGCGCGCTTGCGCGGTTCTGCTCACAGCAGACGCCGAGCGACTCGGTGTTTTTGCTCAACGGTTATGCCGGAACAGGAAAGACCTCGCTCACGGGAGCGCTCGTGCGGGCCCTGCGCGAAGTAAAAGTGCAGGTCGTGCTTTTAGCTCCCACGGGTCGAGCCGCAAAGGTGTTTTCACGCGCCGCGTCGCATCCGGCGTTCACCATCCACCGCAAGATTTACCGCGGCGATTCGTCGGCCATAGCCGGTGCCTCGGCCATGCTTCAGGACAACCGGCTGACCAACGCCGTGTTCATAGTCGACGAGGCGTCGATGATCGGAAATTCCGCCACCGACACTGCCGGCAATCCGGTGACGGGATTGCTTGACGACCTGCTGCAGTACGTGTTCACCGGCACCAACTGCAAACTCATAATGATAGGAGACACCGCTCAGCTCCCCCCGGTTGGGAGCGACGTCAGTCCCGCCATGGATCCCGCGGTGATAAAGGAGCGCGGACTCAGGGTAAGCCGCGCGGTGATGACCGACACGGTGCGCCAGAGCCACGGGTCTGGAATACTTCGCAACGCCACCTGGCTGCGGCGGGCCATGCTCATGAATCCGCTCCCGCAGCCGAGACTGATGGCATCGCCGTTCAGCGACGTGGACGTAATCGACAACGACGGTGTGCTGGAGGTGGTCTACAAAGCATACCACGGCTCCGACGAGCCTGACGACGACATGGTGAGCGGGCCCGACAATACAATAATCATAACACGCTCCAACCGTCGCGCCACGGCCTTCAACCTCTCCATCCGCCAGGAGATTCTCGACTGCGGGGAGATGCTGATGAAGGGGGAACGGCTCCTCGTGGCGAAAAACAATTATATGTGGTCGCGGAAAACAGAGGGACTCGATTTCATAGCCAACGGCGACATTGGAATTGTGGAACGGATAATAGGAACAGAGGACCGCTACGGATTCAGGTTCGCCGACGTTGAACTGTCGCTCCCCGACCGCGACATCACCCTCACCTGCAAGATAATCCTCGACACACTCACTTCCGAGAGCGCCTCGCTCGAAACCGAGAGCCTGCGCAGTCTCGCCGAAAAACGTATGGCGGATCTGGAGGCGTTCGACCCCGCAAGTTCATGGGAGAGCCGCATCCGCAAGCTGAAGGACGACGAGTATTTCAACGCCCTGCAGGTGAAATACGCCTACGCGGTGACCTGCCATAAGGCGCAGGGCGCGCAGTGGGCAAACGTAATAATCGATATGGGGGGAATCGCGCCCGACGCCGTCGGTATGGAATTTTACAGATGGCTCTACACGGCCACGTCGCGCGCCACGCGGCGGCTCTATTACCTCAACCCGGCGTTCGGTGTGGAATAATCTACATATTGTCGCGCCTTACGAACCGCGAGGATATCAGTCCGGAAACGAAACCTATAGCCATAATCACGGCTGCTACAATAAGCACGTCGGCAGCCTGAAGCTCCACAGGATAATGGTCGATGGTTAGCTGCGAGGGGTCGCCCCCGAGACGGATGAATCCGGTGGCCTGCTGGAGCAGACAGAGGAGAATGCCCGCGACGAGGCCTATGCTACCCCCGGCCACGGAAATCAGAAATCCTTCGGCAAGGAAAATGCGCCTCACCTGCCGCTGCGTGGCACCCAGCGCGCGCAAAACGGCAATATTTTCCGTCTTCTCGATAATCAGCATCGACATGGTAGAGAGGATGTTGAACGACGCCATTATGAGAATAAACGCCAGCATGAGAAACGTAATCCATTTTTCGATTTCGATCATGCGGAAAGAGGTCTCCTCCTGGGCCATGCGGTCGGCAGCTCGGTATGCGGAACCCGCGGCGGCCGCCACAGCCTTCAGCACGGCGGAGGGGTCGGCGCCGGGAGCGAGCGCCACGTCAACCGAAGTCGCTTCGGCAGTATAATCAAGGAGCCGGCGCAGGGAAGAGAGCGGGAGGAGCATGATGTCGGTGTCGATTTCCGACTGATCTGACTGATACACTCCGCTCACTATGAGCGAGTCGCTTCGGAAAGCGCCGACAGGGAGTGCGGGATTTATGCGGCCCGCGCGGCGGGGCACGTTTACAATCAGGCTGTTGTCGAACCCGGGACGTGCGCCCAGACGCAGAGCCACCCCTACACTCAGCACGGCGTATGAGCCAAGGCTGTCGGGGGCGCGCATCTCGCCGTCGATGAGCAGGGCGCGCCAGTCGGCCACGGAATCATATCCTTCCGGGATTCCGCGCACCGTAACCGGAAGCTGGCTGTCGCCATAAACCGCGAGCGCCTTCTCCTCGAGCACGGGAAGCGCCGCCGCCACACCGGGAAGCGCCGCAAGGGCGGCCGAAAGCGAGTCGGCGTCGCGAATCACCTTTCCTTCCACGGCGGTCACCCTGATGTCGGGGTCGACTGCCGACAGCCGCGACTCGGCCAGCCCGCGGAAACCGTTGAACACGGAGAGCACACAGATCATCGCCATAGCGGCAACAGCTATGCCCGCCATCGAAATCATAGAAATGACATTGACAGCGGCATGGCTCTTTTTCGCTACAAGATAACGTAATGCGATGCGTAAAATCATGATTGGCAGGAAGGTGGGAACTGAAGAAATCAGTCCTCGGCGAGCAGACGGTCAATGTTGGCCGCGTAGTCGAGTGAATCGTCTATGAAGAAACTCAGCTCGGGGGTTTTGCGCAACTGGAAGCGCACTTTCTGCGCCAGTTCGTAGCGTATGGTCTTTGCGCTGCGCTTGATATTTTCAAGCACCTCCTGCGACTTGTCGGCGGGGAAAATCGAGAGGTATACCTTGCAGATACTCAGGTCGGGCGACACACGCACGGTGCTTACCGAAACGATTGTGCCGTGGGTCTTGGCGGTCTGGCGGCGGAAAATCTCACTTAGTTCCTTCTGGAGCAGACGCGCTATCTTTGCTTGACGTGTTGATTCCATAATCTATATATTAATGTATGACTAAAACGCTCCGAAGCGGCGGATGGTTGAAAAAGGAGGGTTTATCGGTTACGATAACCCTCCTTTTTCGGATTCATCCGACCGGAGAAATCAGTCGATGATGTCGAATCCGGTGTATTTTCTCAGGCATTCGGGCACTACGATGCCTTCGGGTGTCTGGTTGTTTTCGAGCAAAGCAGCCACGATGCGTGGCAGTGCGAGGGCAGAGCCGTTGAGCGTGTGGCAGAGATGGGTTTTCTTGTCGTCGCCGCGGTAACGGCATTTCAGACGGTTGGCCTGATAGGTCTCGAAATTGGAGACAGAGGAAACTTCGAGCCAGCGCTTCTGAGCACCTGACCACACTTCAAAGTCGAAGGTGATGGCCGAGGTGAAGCTCATGTCGCCGCCGCAGAGACGGAGAATGTGCCAAGGCAGACCGAGTTTTTCGAGCAGACCCTGCACGTGGTCTTTCATCTCCTCGAGAGCTGCATAGGAATTCTCGGGTTTCTCGATGCGCACGATTTCCACCTTGTCGAACTGGTGCAGGCGGTTGAGTCCGCGCACGTCTTTGCCATAGCTGCCGGCCTCACGGCGGAAGCATGCCGAGTAGGCGCAGTTTTTGCGGGGAAGGCTGTCGGCGCTCAGAATCACGTCGCGGTAGATGTTGGTGACGGGCACCTCGGCTGTAGGAATCAGGTAGAGGCGGTCTTCGTTTACGAAATACATCTGGCCTTCCTTGTCGGGGAGCTGGCCTGTGCCGTAGCCCGAAGCCTCGTTTACAACATAAGGGGGCTGCACTTCGAGATATCCGGCTTTGCCTGCCTCGTCGAGGAAGAACTGGATGAGAGCGCGCTGCAGGCGTGCGCCCTTACCTATATATACGGGAAATCCGGCACCGGTGATTTTCACGCCGAGGTCGAAGTCGATGATGTTGTACTTGCGGGCGAGATCCCAATGCGGAAGAGCATCAGCGGGAAGATCGGGCATCGGGCCGCCGGTTTTTTCGACCACATTGTCGGCGGCGGAGGTTCCGGCAGGCACCATGTCGCACGGCAGATTGGGGATGGTAAGCAGGATGTCGGTCGACTCTTTTTCGGCGGCAGCGAGTTCGTCGGCTATAGTCTTCTGCTCAGCCTTCATCTCTGCCACTGCAGCTTTAGCCTGCTCGGCTTCGTCGCGCTTGCCCTCTTTCATGAGGCGGCCAATGGAGTCGGCCTTCTTCTTGAGCTCGGCGGCGAGATTGTCGTTCTTGAACTGAAGCTGACGGCGCTGAGTGTCGAGCTCAATTACGCGGGCAATGGCATCCTTGCCGTCGAAACCCTTCACGGCGAGGCGTTCAACCACGCGCTCGGGATTTTCTTTTATCTGTTGTAAAGTAAGCATTTTCTACGGTTTTAATTCATGTTTGCGAGGAGTTCCTTTACCTTTGCGGAGATTACGCGGCCGTCGGCTCGGCCGGAGAGAGCCTTTGAGGCCACTCCCATCACCTTGCCCATCTGCGCGGGCGATGTAGCGCCCACCTGGGCGATGATTTTCTTAAGTTCGGCGGTTAGTTCCTCATCCGAAAGCTGTTTGGGAAGATACTGCTCAATCACGGCGGCTTCGGCGAGTTCATTGTCGCGGAGATCAATGCGGTTCTGCTCGTCGTAGATCTGCGCTGTTTCGCGGCGCTGTTTCACCATTTTGGCGAGAATCTTCAGTGCGGCATCGTCGCTGAGCGTGCCGTCGCTTCCTTTCGCGGTTTTTGCTTCAAGAAACTCTTTCTTGATACCGCGGAGGGTTTCGAGGCGCACTTTCTCGCGTGCGAGCATGGCGGCTTTGATGTCGGCGTTAATTTTTTCAAAAAGATCCATAATATATTGATGGTTTTCTGTTAATTTCTTCTAAACCGCAAAATTACGCCCTTTTCGCCGAATTTCCAAAAAATTATGACGCAGGCGATCCGCGGCATATTCGCCCGATAAATGCATTTTTCGCGGTGGACGCGATGAATCGCATCCGTACAATCCGCTGATAATCCGCATATTACCAGCAACCGAGCGACGACTCCGCGGCGCCCTTACGGGCGTCAGTTGCCGCCTGCGGAGGAGCCGCGGCTCTGGCCCTGAAGGTCGTCGTTGGAAATGCTTCGCTGCGTTTTCTTTACCGATGCGTTGAGCGAGCCGAAGCGCCACGAAACGGATACCATCACCGACTTGCGCCTGTGGGAGCGCGACTGCTGATAGCCGTCGAAACCGGAATTGAGGAAGGTGGTGCGCGAGATGCGGTCGGAGGGTCCGATGGGGTTGCGGACGTTTACCGACACGTTGAGTCTGTCGTCTTTCAGGAATGCCCTGCGCAGCCCCAGCGTGTAGTTCAGCGCGGCTATACCTTCGGTCTTCGACTTGGAGTAGAGCGATTCCCATCCGCCCCAGTATGAGCCGTCGAGGCTTACCGTCAGCTTCCAGGGGAGCTGCTGCTGGAAGCGACCCCAGAAGAAACCGTTCCACGCGCCCGACTTCAGTCCGAGCGAGGGGTTGCGCTGATATTCGTAGCCCGCGTTGGCGTTGACCATAAAGCTCGTTTTAGGCCCGATGGTCCACTGCATGAATAGACTGCTGTTGAAAATCCGGCTTCTGCCGCCGTTGGCGTAGGTGGAATAGGTTATGTTGTCGGGATCAGTCCACTGCGAGGTGATTATGCCGTTGTTGCTGAAAGTATAGCCGGCGGTGAGGTCTACCGTCACCTTCCGGCCGATGAGGCCGTAGTTGAAGTTGAACGACTGCTGCCGTGCGCTCCCGAGGTTCGGATTGCCGTACGACACCCAAAGCGGCGACTCTACCCTCACCGGGTTGAGATAATCGATGCCGGGACGGGCTATCGAAGTGCCGTAGGATAGTTTGAGAGAATTCTGGTCGTTGATGTTCCACGAAACGGCGGCGTTGGGTACCACGTCGTTCAGATCGGAACCGAAGGGCTCGTTGCTGCCGTCGTGATACTTAGCCGAGAGGTGGGAATACTCGTATCTTACACCGGCGCGGGCGCCGAAGCGGCCCAGATTGAGCCGGTAGTCGGTATAAAGTGCGCCGATGGTAGTGAGGTGGGAGAAATCGCTGTGGACGTCGCGGTCGCCCGTATAACTCAGGTCTGAGATGCTGTGATTCTTGCGGTGGATGAACTTGGCGCCGACATCGAACTTATTGTGCTCGTTGATCGGGCGCGTCCAGTCGGCCTGAACCGTCTGCTCCAGGAATTTCTGATCCACGTCGTTGGTGGTTCCGGAATAAGGCACCGGCATGTTGACGGCGTCGGTGTATTCGGTGGCCGACTTGTTTTTTGAGGTCGTGGTGGCTATCTGATACGACAGTGTGTAGATTTCGCCCTTGCGGCGGGTAAGGTGCTGGTAGTTGAAGTTTCCGTTGAAGTCAACGAAGCGCGTGGGGTCGGTGACGGAGTTGCTGCGGTAGCTGTAGACGGGATTTCCGGCGGCGGTCATCGCGTTGACCGACTCGGAAAGATATTTCGACTGGTAGCCGAAGCCGCCGAGTTCGAGAGTGAAGAGGTTGAGCGAATCGAGCTCGTAGGAAGCGTCGCCGCTCAGATACATGCCGTCGTAACGGCTCCGCGAGCTGGTTGTTACAGTCTCCTCGTTGCCGCTTTCCTTATAATATCTCTTTGTGTAGCCCGAATACTTTCCGCCTGCCATAGACTGCGCGAAATAACCGGCGTTGAACGAGAACGTCACCTTGTTGATCTGCGACGTGAGCCATAGGTTCGCGCCGGGCACTTCCGACGAGGTGCTGTAATTGGTGGAAATAGTTCCCATCACGCCTTTAATCACCGTCTGCTCGTCGGTGACTATATTGAGGATCACGCCGGTACCTTCGGCATCCTCACGGGCTCCGGGGTCCGTTATCACCTCTATACGCTTTATCATCGATGCCGGAATCGCCTTGAAAATCTCCTTGGCGTTGTTGCTGAACGAGTGGTTCGGGCGGTTATTCTTATATACTTTGAAGTTTGTGGAGCCTTTCACTTTTATGGTGCCGTCGGGGTCGACTGTCACCAGCGGCACCCGTTTCAGAATCTCGTCGAGAGTCTGGGTTTTCGCATCCTGATCGGCCTGCACGTCGTAGCCTATGCGGTCGATTTCGCGCACCACAACGGGGCGCTGTGCCACAACCTGCACCTCTCCGAGGATGTTCGACGCCGTCACGGCGGTAAGCGTCCCCATGTCGGCTGCCGGCTGTTTCGCCGTCACCTCAAACGTGCGCTCGATCGTCTCTTTGCCAGTGGCACTGATTTTCAGGTCGTATACTCCAGCTTTCG
>UROS01000029.1 GCA_900549445.1 uncultured Porphyromonadaceae bacterium
GATGGTGAGTTCCCGCTCACGGTCGAGCTCAATCTCTGCCACTTCCTCGCGCTCTTGCAGACGTACATTGTCAACTGCATAGTGGGGACCGTCGCTCTTTATACCGAACAGGAGGGTGAAAGAATTGCCGGCCTCAACGGTACTTGCGATCTCATATTCTTTGGTTGTCCAGGTCTCTGCGTCAGCCTGTGACGGGTAACCTTCATCCAAGTGAATCTGATCAGAACCGGCTTTTACAAACATCTGCTTGTTGTCTTTGTCGTCGCTGAAGCGATAGAGGTCGAAAGCGATTTTCCCGTAATCCTTAAGCGTTTTGCCTTCGGGAAGAGTGACGTTGATTGATAAAACTGTGTTATAGTCATCATCAGATTTGCTGTAGGTTACCACGAGGTTGCTCGGTTTGTCTGCAACGGGGTCTACCGCTACCGGCGTGGTTCCAAGGTCTGATCCCCACTGGGCGGCGAGTTTTATTTCATCGCCGGGCTGCATGTTCTGGAAGTCTTCAACCATCAGCCAGCCGTTGGTAACAGTGCCGTTTTTGCTCTCGTCGTACGTTCCAATCGGCTCGGTACGCTCTTCGAGACGAATATTATCAACAGCATAATGTCCTTTGTTGGTGCCGTTGAGTCCAATACGCAGTTTAAAGCTGTTGCCAGCGTTTGTAGTTGCGGGAATAGCGTATTTTTTATCGCGTTTCCATTCCTTTTCTTTGCCCTGCTCTATATAGTTGCCGTCAAGGTAGATCTCCTCGTCATCGGCGTATACGAGCATCTTTTTATAATTGTCATCACCGCTGTAGCGATAGAAGTCGAAAATAATATTCTTGTAGTTCTTAAGGGTTTTGCCTGCTGGGAGGGTGACGTTTACCTCTATATAATTGTCCCAGTTCGTGGTAGTAAGTTCGGCAACATAGTTTGAGGCTTTGGTTTCGTCGGCAGCCACCTTGCCTGTGGCATCATTGTTGCCGCCTTTATGCCATATGCACTCCGTTCCGAGAGCCATTCCCTGAAAATCCTCAAGCATAAGCACGCCGTCGGTCACGGTGCCATTTGTAGAAGCATCGGGTTCAGTAGGTTCTACAGGATCGGGATCTTCGCCCGAGCCGCCCTCTTTTTCTTTGAGGCGGATATTGTCATATACAAAAGTATTGCTGCTTGAAGCGTGGCTGTAAAGCCAAAGCGTTATTTCATTGCCGTTGCCTGATACCTGAATCTCTTTTGAGAATTCTTTCCATACATTTTCACCGCTTATAACAGCGTTTGCTTCGAATAATTTATTGCCGTCAATATACAAACGGAAAGGTTTATAATCATTTTTGCCGTTTGTGCAATATAAGTCAATCTTGAATTCAGTGTAGTCTGCTATGGTTTTGCCCTCAGGGAGAGTGGCTACGAGTTTGACTCCTTGGCCATATCCGCCTGGGGTGAATTTAACCACTTTGTTATTGTCGTTTCCGTCTTTGGCTACGGTGGCGATTTCAAGTGTTCCTTGTCCTTCAGATCCGTTGTCGACATTAATTATTGAAACCGCGGGTGCTGTGCCTTCGAAATCTTCGAGCATGAGCCAGCCGTCGGTAACGTCGCCGTTGGCTGCCGATGCCATTGCGGCGCAAAGGGCGCCTGCTGCGAGCATGTAGAGTTTCTTCATGATAAATGGTTATTTAATGAATTTGGTTATAAAGGTGTTGTTGAGTATTATTGCGTATGCGCCGCGCGGGAGGTCGGCAGCGGGTATGAATGAATCGCTGAAGCGTCCGCGGCGGAGGTCGGCGCCGGAGCTGAGAGTCACTATGCGGTATTCGCCGGAGGTAAGACCGCTTACCGTCAGTCCTTCGGGAGTGATGCGCACGTCGGGCCGGCCGTCAGCCTCGATTCCGTCGACTCCGCTGATCGCGCCTTTGCCATATATGCGATAGCGTCCGGCGCAGTTGAGCCAGTTGAGGAAGTATAGGCAGCCGTCGTAGTAGCGGTAACGGCCGGTGGGGATGGCGGTGTCGAAGAAATTTTCAACGAATTTCCAGGCGTCGCGCGACTCGCAGGCGAGAGCTCCGGCGGCGTTGCATGCCACCAGTCCGGGTGAGTGGTCGGTGTTGCCGTTTTTGTCCTGTCCGTCGAGAGTGTATACGCTGTGGTATGAGGTGATGCCCTTGCTCAGGAAGAAGTCATACTGCCGCTGCACCAGTTGAGTATAGGGGATACCTTCGGGCTTGAACCAGGCATAGTCCATAGCCATGTTCATTATGCATCGCCAGGCGTCGTAGAGGAATCCGGAGTGGTCGCCGTCGCCGGTATGGGGTGTTCCGTCGAAATTGGCGTAGTCGGGCATGAGCCCCGTTGTGGGGTTGGCGAATTTCTCCCACATGGAACGGCTTTTGGCTGCGAGCCCGGCATAGAAGTCGTTGTTACTGTCGGCCCACAGGCTCCAAAGTTGGTAGAATGCCGGAAGGTGGTAAGAGGGGTCGGTGAACTTTGCCGCGGAGGCGTAGGGCACGAACACTACCTGCATTTCCGTCGGGTTGAAGAGCGGGGTATAGGATGAATAGGGGTTTACGTCCTTGGCGGGTTTTTCGTCGCACATCCGGAGGATATAGTTTGCCTCGTGGCTGTAGTTGAAGATACCTTCACCGTCGCCCCAGCGTCCGGAGGCGAACATGAGAGCCATCACGAAGTATTCTTCGCCGTCGCTCGCCGGAGTGTTGCCTTTCTTTGAGCCGTCGGTGTTGCACTGCCACGAGAAATAGCCTCGGCGTTCGTCGGTGGCAGGATACTGCATGTAGGTCTTGGCCCATTTCCAGAGCTTATTGAATTCGGCTTTGCGGTCGAGCTGCACGCATAGCATCATTCCGTAGCTCATACCTTCGGTGCGCACGTCGTTGTTGTTCACGTCGAGAATGTAGGCCATGTCGTCGCCGCTTTCGTAGCACAGGCGCTCTGTGTCCTTGTCGCCTTCGAAGTAGGTGCTCCAGAGGTCGTCGATGCGCTGCTGAATCTGATCTTCCGTATATCCCGCCTCGGCAAAAAGGTTGCGGTACCGGCCGGTGTAATAGGCTCCGCGCTCCGGCAGGACGGGAGGATCGAGACTGAGGTCGTAGCTGAAGGATATTTCAGCTATATAATATGTCATTTTGTTGTCGTTGAGTCCGGCGCCGAGGCTGAAACTGCCGAGGCTTTTCTGCGCGTCGGTCAGAGTGAGGCTGTTGCCCGTGGTATAAATGTTTATCCATGAGTTTTTATCACCCTGCTTGGGATAATCGTCAGAACCGTCGCTCTTGGTGTTCTTGAATATGAGCGATCCGTCGGCGTAGAGCTGAAACTGCTTGTAGTTGGCATACTGCTCGTTGCCCGAATCGGGAATATAGATCTTCACACTTATGCCGGTGCATGCGCCGAGGGTGATTCCTTGGGGCAGAGTCACGGGGAAGGCAGGCACGCTGTTGTAGGCGCCGCATTTCACGGCAACCACGTTGCCGCTGCCGGCGGGATTAGCCTGCACGGTAGCTGAACCGGCGCCGGTCATCTCAAAAGATTTTCCGGAGGAGTAACTGTTGAAACCGATAGTGAATTTCGCCGCATGGGCGACAAACGTTATGGCCAGCATTACAGCAAGGCCGATGATTTTTTTCATTTTTCCGTAAGGTATCTGATTATGGTTGATTATGGTCAGGTAAGGTTAAAATAGTGTTTTTGATACAAAACTTTCTAAGGTCGTTTTGGAAAGAATTGTTGCAAAAGTAAAGAAATATTAAGAATTTACCCCCCCCCCAATTGTTAAAATCAGTTAATTGAAACGGCGATGTTACATTTGAGATGAAAACGGTTTCAACAGCGAAAGTTCGGCTGAGATTCTAAAGCTTGCCGTAAAATAAAAGCGCACGCATTCTCCAGGAGAACACGTGCGCATAAAGCGCATAAAGCACCGGTTGAGGCAAATGTTTAGGTAAAATTCGTTGAGTGAGGGGACGGGTGTAGTCTTTGAATCCTCAAAAGCAGAAGATTGTCAGCAAAGAGAAATAGACATTCCTCCAAAAGAGAATTCAGCTGGAACGCCCATGGCCCGGAATGCTCTGACGATGGTGTTGACGGTAATGTTTTGTCCGCTCTCTATGCGGGATACCTGAGCGCGTTGCACACCCATCAGCTCTCCTAATTGTGACTGTGTGAGATTTTTTTCTTTTCTGGCCTGTTTGATAGCCTCCCCTATAAGATAGGATTGCAATTCAGCTTCCATTTTGTCGCGCCTCGCTGTGCCTTTCTTGCCCACAATGCGGTCGAGCATTTCATCGTGAGTATAGAGTTTTATTTTTTTCATAGCTTATTTATGTTTATTTTCGAAATATATTTGTCGGAGTGCTTCAGCTCTTTCTATCTCATTTTGTGGAACTTTCCAGGTTTTCTTGATAAAGCCATGGGTAGCAACAACCAGTCTCCCGGCTTCGTTATCCCAAAAAGCCAACAGTCTGTAGGTGATGCCCTGATATCTCGTGCGGAATTCCCAGATGTTATCATTGAGTTTCTCAAACAGAGTCTTATCCACAAAGTAACGGCTTTTGGATATGTTGTAGGCAATTTTGTCCTGAACCTTTTCGGGCAACGATTCAAGATAGCTTAAAGCGGCATCCATATATGTCACATCAAACTTTGCTTTCAGTTCCATGATGGGTTTCTTTTAATTGTGCAAAGTTAATAAAATGTTACATATATAGAAACATAAGGCGATTTATTTTGTTTAAATAACCTCTTATATTTTCTTTGGTACCCGTACTGCTGTCGGGCTGTTATCTTTCTCCAGCGGAGGAGTGGTCGGCGCTGGCGTTGGTGTTCACAAGTTTCTGTGCGCCATGTCTCTGGCGTCCCCACTGGAGATTGTAGGCCACGGTGATGCACGGCATACGCATGTCGATGCGCATGTGCTGCTCGTTGCGGTTCCATTTGCTCAGCGACTTGCTGCCGCGGTCGTATTTTCCGAACGGAAGGATGACACTGGCGCTGAACTGCCACGATTTCCAGTTGTAGCTCAGCTCTATGATGTCGAGATCCTCGCCCCATGAGATTTTCTCGCCCCAAAGATCGCGCTGGGCGCGCATATACTGGCCGGAAAGCACGAAACCCCAGTGCGAGAGCTGAATTTCGGCATTGCCGCTCCAGGCATTGCTATGATACGTGTAGCCGCTTCCGCTCATGCGCTCCATCCGGTATTGCAGATAGCCGCTTGCGGTGAGCCAGCCGGGGATGATTTCTATCTGAGGAGCGAGGAAAAACGAGAGGTTGCGGAGCCCGCGGCTGTTCTCATAGGTGGTGATAAGCCTGTCTCTGTCCCAATAGAGCAGGGGCGTGATGGCGTCGGGCGAGGAGAAGACGCGCGCGCCGAAGGAGCCGTTTATCCGGGGCAGGCTGAATCCGTAGCGGAACGTGAGCATATATGAATTTGCCGTTTTAAGGTTCTGATTGCCGGTGCGCCACTGAAATCCGTCGAGTTGCTGCGGCACCGGATTGGTTTCTCCCAAAGTCGGGGTCGACTGCCACGACGTGAAGTTTATCCTGAAGTTGTGGTTTTGGTTGAGGGAGTAGGTCACCGTTGCCTGCGGGCGCAGATTCCACGAGCGGGTGCCACGGTTCGATTCCCTGAACCGGAAATCGGTGTACTGCACTCCCATTCCTGCTGTTGCCGTCCACTTGCCGAGGCGGTGGAAATACTCGGCGAAGAGATAGGTTCTGTCCTGCCGCTGGTGGAAAATCCGGCCATTGAGGTTATCGTAGCGCGAGCGGTTGCGGTTGGCAGAGTATGAGGCTCCTGCGGTGAGGCGTCCGTTGTTCCAGTTCTTGATATAGTCGGCTTCCGCGGCATACGCCTGATTGCGGTCTCTGATTGAGGTATGAATGTCGGTGATAAAACCGGCAGCATCCGGGAGCTGTTCCGTGTAGTCGGAGAAAGTGCGTCCGGAATAAAATGAATAGCTGAAATCAACTATTAGCATCTGCCTCCGGGGAAAATTCTGCTGCCAGTAGAGTGACAGATGAGGCGTGTTCCCGGGATTGCCGTGTGAACTGCTCAGCAGTATGTCGTCAGAACCGTCGCTGAGGGTCAGAAGTCCCCTGTAAAGCGTTTTGTCCCTCAGGTTCTGCCATAGGCTGAACTCCGCCACGAAGACGGTAGTGTCCGGCTTGATGTAATTGTAAGAAGCCCATGTACTCGCCTGGGTGCAGTCGAGCGAGCCGCCCCGCGGGGATTCCTTGCGGGTCAGGGAGCTCCCGTCGGGATAAGTGAACGTCTCGGTATAATCGCGGTGAGTCTTAATTTTGTTGACGAGATGAAAACTTTCACCCGCTTCCCATTGGGAGCGACCGGTGTTGAGCCTGACATTGGCCATATACTGTCCCCACGCCTGATTCAGGGCCGGAGTCGCTCTGGTCATCAGTGAGCCACCGGCAGTCGGGTTTGCCACGATAAAATTCAGCACGTATCTCGCGTTTCCGTAGCGTAGTCCGGGATTGTCGATCCATTCTACCCGCTTTATGGTTTCGGGCAGCAGCGCACGTACCATGTCAACGGTCGTTTCGCGCCCGTTGATACGCATCTGCACCGTTTCGCCGGCTGACTCGACCTTACCCAGCGCATCGCTTACGCTGAGAGCCGGAATCATGAGATTATTAAGCAGCTGGAGTCCGTTTCGGGAATGCTCCACGGCGCTTTTCGACGGGTGGTATACCTCCATGTCGGCTTTCCGGATAACCTTCGGAGCCGTTATTACGATTTCGTTGAGTTCCTGCGACGACAGGGAATCAGGTTCTGCCGTCGAGGCTGCTGCGCCAAGCCATCCGAGCGCGAGCGCCATAATTGTTATTGTCGGTTTCATTCGATGAGAAATTTGTCTGCAGGTAAGACGCAGAATCACCGCCGGAGGTGACAACGATCCGGAGTTTTTCTGCCGGCAGCGCACGGCCGTGGTGCGGCAAAGGGAAAGTTTTTGAAAATTTTGTTATTTATCCCGATATTTCTTACCTTTGTTTCCGGCGGCGTCGCGCCACCACAATCCGAATCAAATATCAAAAAACTATATAAATATGCGCTCTAAATTCAAACGTGTGCTGCTCAAACTCAGCGGAGAGTCGCTGATGGGCAGCCAGGGGTACGGAATAGATACCCAGCGGCTGGGCGAATATGCCGAGCAGATAGCCCAGATGGTAAACGAAGGCGTCGAGGTTGCCATAGTAATCGGCGGCGGCAACATTTTCCGCGGTCTCAAGGGAGCCTCGCAGGGTTTCGACCGTGTGACGGGCGATCAGATGGGTATGCTCGCCACCGTCATCAATTCTCTCGCCCTCTGTTCGGCTCTTGAGTCGATCGGGCAGCCCGCAAGGGTGTTTACGGCGCTCAACATGTATCCGATCGGCGAATATTATTCCAACCGCAAGGCTATCGAGGCGCTTGAGCGCGGTGAGGTTGCCATAATGTCGGGCGGCACAGGCTGCCCCTTCTTCACCACCGATACCGGGAGCGCCCTGCGCGGCGTAGAGGTGAAGGCCGACGTGATGCTCAAAGGAACCCGCGTTGACGGCATCTACACCGCCGATCCGGAGAAGGATCCCACCGCGACGAAGTTTGACGAAATCACCTACGACGAAATCTATAACCGCGGGCTGAAGGTGATGGATCTCACCGCTACCGCTCTCTGCAAAGAGAACAATCTCCCGATCATCGTCTTCAACATGGACAAGAAGGGAAATCTCGCCAAGGTGATTGCCGGCGAGCCCATCGGCACGTACGTATATTAAAAACATAAAAACCACATAAAATAATGGACGTAAAAGATTACATAGCTCCGGCGGAGGAAAAGATGATACTCGCCGTTGAGTATCTCGACGAATCGCTGGCACACATCCGCGCTGGCAAGGCGAACCCCAAAATCCTCGACGGCATCCGCGTGGACTATTACGGGAGCGCCACCCCCATAGGTCAGGTGGCCAACGTGTCGGTGCCCGACGCCCGCACCATCACCATCACTCCCTGGGAGAAGCAGATGTTTAAGGAAATCGAGAAGGCCATCATCAACTCCGAACTCGGAATCACTCCCGAGAACAACGGCGAGGTGATCCGCATCTCGATTCCGCCGCTCACCGAGGAACGCCGCAAGGCGCTGGTGAAGCAGTCGAAGGCAGAGGCCGAGCAGGCGAAGGTGTCGGTGCGCAACGCCCGCCGTGACGCCATAGAGGGGCTTAAGAAGGCCATCAAGCAGGGACTGAGCGAGGACGTTGAGAAAGACGGCGAGGCTTCGGTTCAGAAACTCCACGACAAGTACCTGAAAAAAATCGACGAGCTCTTCGCCGCAAAGGAGAAAGAAATCCTCACGGTCTGATCACCGGTTTCATTTTAACCCATCAAGGCGGGGGCGGAAATTTTTCCGCTCCCGCTTTTTGCTTTTTGTCGACCGGGAGGGTAGGGGAGACGTGTGGCGGCGAACTGAAAAAAGAACCCTCCGAGACTGGAATTTTCCCGACCGATTTCACGGATTTTCCGGAATTTTAAAATCTCAGAGCGTTAAATTGCTTCAAAATCGGGGGTAAGGTTCGGAAAGTCACCGCGTTACGGTCGGTTTTGCATATTCCGGGAAATGCGCCGGAAAAATCGCTCCGCGGAGTATGAAGCGATTTTATAAAAAAATCAGTATCTTTGTGAGTAATATCTTTTCCCGATGACGATGAACAAGATAGAATGGATCGCCGATGGCGCCACCGCGCTCCCGGCGTTGAACTATGAGCGCTTGCAGAGTTGGGTCGGCAAGGTTGCCGGCGCCCACGGCCGTATTCTCGGACCGCTCGTCTACATTTTTTGCGACGATAATAAAATACTCGAGGTGAACCGGCAATTTCTGAACCACGATTATTTCACCGACATCATTACTTTTGACTATTCGCGCGGCAAACTTATTTCGGGCGACATGTTTATTTCGCTCGATACCGTGGCCTCCAACGCCGAAACTGTAGGCGCAACCTATGGCCGCGAATTACTCAGGGTAATAATCCACGGTGTGCTTCACCTTTGCGGCATAAACGACAAAGGGCCCGGAGAGCGCGAGATCATGGAGGCGGAAGAAGATGCCGCTCTCGCTGTCTACGATGAACTAAATGATTGATTACCAATAGTTAGTATGAAATTTGATTATGATGTTATAGTAATCGGTGCCGGTCATGCCGGCTGCGAGGCGGCCTCCGCGTCGGCCCGGCTCGGCGCGCAGACCCTGCTGATTACCATCGACATGAACAAGATAGCGCAGATGAGCTGTAATCCGGCCGTGGGCGGAATCGCCAAAGGTCAGATTGTGCGTGAAATCGACGCATTGGGCGGAATGACGGGAATTGTCACCGACACCACCGCCATACAGTTCCGCATGCTCAACCGCTCGAAAGGGCCTGCAATGTGGAGTCCGCGCGCCCAGAGCGACCGCATGGCGTTCAGCCTATGCTGGCGCGGGATGCTCGAGAACATCCCCGGCCTGTCGATGTGGCAGGACTCAGTGACGTCGCTTCTGTTTGACGGTGAAGGGCGGCTCGCGGGAGTGAAAACCGCTCTCGGGGTGGAGTTTCACGCCAAAGCGGTGATTCTGACCGCCGGTACGTTTCTCAACGGACTCATGCACACCGGGCGCGTTCAGCTGCCGGGGGGCCGCACCGCCGAGCCGGCAGCCCATGGCTTAACCGAGCAGCTGCGCGACATGGGCTTCGCCACCGACCGCATGAAAACGGGCACCCCCGTCCGCATCGACGGCCGTACAGTCCATTGGGAACTCACGACTCTGCAGGAAGGGGAAGACGATTTCCATAAATTCTCTTATCTGCCGCGGGTGAAGCGGCGGCTGCGCCAGCGTCCGTGCCACACCGTGTGGACATCGCCCGAAACCCACGAGATTCTCCGCGCCGGACTGCCGGACTCGCCCCTTTACAACGGCCAGATTCAGAGCATCGGGCCGCGCTATTGCCCGAGTATCGAGACAAAAATCGTCACGTTCGCCGACAAGAACGAGCATCAGCTCTTTCTCGAGCCGGAGGGGGAGACCACTCAGGAATACTATCTCAACGGCTTCTCGTCGTCGCTGCCGATCGACGTACAGTTCCGCGCTCTCGAAACCATTCCGGCGCTGAAAGACGTGCAGCTCTACCGTCCGGGATATGCCATAGAATACGACTTTTTCGACCCGACCCAGCTCCATCACACACTGGAAACGAAGCTCGTGGAAGGGCTGTTTTTCGCCGGACAGGTTAACGGCACCACCGGCTACGAGGAGGCTGCCGGACAGGGTCTGGTAGCCGGCATAAACGCCGCTCTGAAGGTTAAGGGGCGCGAGCCTTTCGTGCTTGCCCGCGACGAGGCATACATCGGCGTGCTTATCGACGACCTCGTTACGAAAGGGGTCGACGAGCCCTACCGTATGTTTACCTCGCGCGCCGAATACCGCATATTGCTGCGGCAGGACGACGCCGATATGCGTCTCACTCCGCGCGGGCGCGAAATCGGACTCGTTGACGACGAGCGCTGGAATCTCATGCAGTCGAAACTTGCGCAACGCAATGCCCTGATGGACTTCTGCCGCGAATTTTCAGTCAGGGCCGCACTCATAAACCCCGCTCTCGAACGCCTCGGTGAGCAGCCTCTGAAACAAGGCGTGAAACTTATTGATCTCGTGCTGCGTCCGCGCCTGGGCATTGTGTCGCTTGCGGAAATCGTGGAGCCCCTGCAGCGCTTTATCGACGAAAACATCGAGGCCGAACGCCGCGAGGAGATAATCGAGGCCGCCGAGATACTGATGAAATACAGCGGCTACATAGACCGCGAGCGGTTGATAGCTGACAAAATCCACCGTCTGGAAAGCATACGTCTCAGGGGAAAGATCGACTACGCTTCGGTCAAAGCCCTCTCTACCGAGGCGCGCCAGAAGCTGGCAAAAATCGACCCCGAGACGGTAGCGCAAGCGTCGCGCATCCCGGGGATCTCCCCGGCCGACGTGAATATTCTCCTGTTGTTGCTCGGTCGCTGAAAAATGTTCCACGTGGAACAATCAACCCTTTTTGAATCTCATTTATAACTGTTTATAGCAATATGGAATACCTCAAATCAAGAATCCGCGACGTGATCGACTTCCCGAAGAAGGGCGTCGTGTTCAAAGATCTAACTACCTTGTTCAAGGATCCCCGCGGCCTTCATATTATCGGCTGGGATCTTTCGCAACTTTATCGCGACAAAGGCGTTACTAAGGTAATAGGCATAGAGTCGCGCGGCTTCATCGGCGGCTCCATTCTCGCCTTCGAACTCGGCGCAGGTTTCGTGCCCGCACGCAAACCCGGCAAACTCCCCGCCGACACTATAAAGATTGACTATGCCAAGGAGTACGGCCGCGACACCATCGAAATTCACCGCGATGCCATCGGCCCCGACGATATCGTGGTCATCCACGATGACGTGCTCGCCACCGGAGGCACCATGGCCGCCGCCTACGAGCTCGTGAAGTCGATGAATCCGAAGAAAATCTACATCAACTTCATTATAGAAATCTCCGCGCTCAACGGCCGCGCCAACCTCCCCGCCGAAGCAGAGGTATCGTCGCTTATCACCTACTGATACCCCCTCGGAAAGCAGGTAGGGGCGCTATATTTAGCGCCCCTACCTGCTTATCGCACCGTTAGCGTTTTTATAGACAATATGGCCAGACACGACAAATCGCCCGAACTGAAAGAGAAAATCGCAATCCTGCCAACCACCCCCGGAGTGTATATGTACTACGACGCCGAGGGCACGGTAATCTACGTTGGTAAGGCGAAAAACCTCAAGCGCCGTGTGTCGTCGTACTTCAACCGTACCCACGACCGCCTGCGCACCAACCTCCTGGTTCGTGCCATCCGCGATATGAGCTACATCGTGGTTCCCACGGAGCAGGATGCGCTCAATCTCGAATCGTCGATGATAAAGGCGTATCAGCCGCGCTACAACGTGCTGCTGAAGGACGATAAATCGTATCCCTGGATCGTTGTCACCAACGAGCCGTTTCCCCGCGTGTTCATGACCCGCCAGAAGGTGAAAGACGGGTCGAAATATTTCGGGCCTTACAGCGACGCCGCCGTGGCGCGCACGACCCTCGACCTTATCCGCAGCCTGTATCCCACGCGCTCTTGCCGCCATCTGATTACCCCCGACTACGTTGAGAAAGGCAAAGGACGCCTCTGCCTCGACTATCATCTGAAACGCTGTCAGGGACCCTGTGTCGGAAAGGTATCGCGGGAGGAATACATGAAGCGCATAGACCGTATAAAATGCATTTTGCGCGGCGACACGTCTGAACTGCTCGATTATCTCCGCTCCGAGATGGAGCGCCTCTCCGCCGAACTGCGTTTCGAAGAGGCCCAGGAGCTGAAGATGCAGTACGTGACAGTGGAGCGCTACCAGGCGAAGAGCGTAATCGTCAGCCCCACGATAGAGGATGTCGACGTGTTCGGCATCGACCAGAAAGAGGGCGACGACGATGTGTTCATCAACTACATGCACGTGCGCCGCGGAGCCGTGGTGCGCAGCCTCACCCTCGAGTTCAAACGCCGGCTCGACGAGCAGCCGGCGCAGATTCTCGCCTACGCCATGACGGAGATTGCCGAGCGGCTCGGCGCGGTGTATTCCGAGGTAATTGTGGCCGAGGAACCCGACGTGGAGATGGCCGACGTACGCTTCACCATCCCTAAGCGCGGCGACAAGGCGAAACTTCTCGAAGTGTCGGAACGGAATGCCCGGCAGCACCGCCTCGACATTATCAACCCCCGCGAGCGGCGCGATCCGGAGGCACGTACGGAACGCATCCTCGAGCGCATGAAGCAGGACTTCCGGCTGAGCGAGCTGCCGCGCCATATAGAATGCTTCGACAACTCGAATATCCAGGGCACGAACCCGGTGGCGTCGTGCGTAGTGTTCCGCGACGCCCGTCCGTCGAAAAAAGACTACCGCCATTTCAATATAAAAACGGTGGTCGGCCCCGACGATTTCGCCTCGATGAAAGAAGTGCTCACCCGCCGCTACACCCGGCTGATGGAAGAGGGCGAGGAGCTCCCGCAGCTCATAGTGGTCGACGGCGGCAAGGGGCAGCTTTCCGCCGCCGTGGAGGCGCTCGACGAGATGGGGCTGCGCGGAAAAATCGCCGTGGTAGGCATTGCCAAGCGTCTTGAGGAAATCTATTTCCCGGGCGACAGCATCCCCCTCTATATCGACAAGACGAGCGAGTCGCTGAAGGTGGTGCAGCACCTGCGCGACGAGGCTCACCGCTTCGGTATCACCCATCACCGCAACCGCCGCAGCAAGGGTCAGACAGTGTCGGCGCTCGATTCCATAAAGGGCGTCGGCGAAAAGACCCGCGTGGCGCTCCTCGCGAAATTCAAGAGCCTGAAGCGTATCCGCGAAGCCGATCTCGAGACTCTTGCCGACGTTGTGGGGCCCTCGCGCGCCTCGGTGGTCTACAATGCGCTCCATGACGATGATGCTGTCGAGTAATCACTTGAAAATCAACGATATAGTGTCTGGAGAGTGCTCCAGGTGCGGTTTTTTTCGCTTTAAATGAGGATTTTAGGCGGTTATGTTGTAATTTTGCAGAAAAGAACAAGAAAACAGTCAATGGAAAAGAAATTCAAACGCACGCTCATAACAACAGCGCTTCCTTACGCCAACGGCCCCGTTCATATAGGCCACCTCGCCGGAGTATACGTACCTGCCGACATCTACGCCCGCTATCTGCGCCTCAAAGGCGAAGATGTGGTGATGATCGGGGGCAGCGACGAGCACGGTGTGCCCATCACCCTGCGCGCCCGCAAGGAGGGTATCACACCCCAGCAGGTTGTAGACCGCTACCATGCCATCATCAAGGACTCGCTCGAGGAATTAGGCGTGTCGTTCGACATATATTCCCGCACCACTTCCGACCTCCATTCCGCCACCGCCAGCGAATTCTTCCGCCGGCTCTACGACAAAGGCGAATTCACCGTGAAGACTTCGCTCCAGCCCTATGATGAAAAAGGCGGCGAATTCCTCGCCGACCGCTATGTTGTGGGCACCTGTCCCCGCTGCGGCAACGAGCATGCCTACGGCGACCAGTGCGAGGCCTGCGGCTCGTCGCTCAACGTCACCGACCTCATCAACCCCTGCTCGGCGCTGACCGGCGAACCGGTGAAGATGCGCGAGACCACCCACTGGTATCTCCCCCTCGACAAATGGGAAGAGAAACTCCGCAAATGGATTCTGGAGGATCACAAAGAGTGGAAGACCAACGTCTACGGCCAGTGCAAGTCGTGGCTCGACGCCGGTCTGCAGCCCCGCGCCGTG
The DNA here is from genome assembly GCA_900549445.1 of uncultured Porphyromonadaceae bacterium. Lineage (GTDB taxonomy): Bacteria > Bacteroidota > Bacteroidia > Bacteroidales > Muribaculaceae > Duncaniella. The sequence continues at coordinate 14,344 of UROS01000029.1, forward strand.
AGCCGTGACCTTACGTGGGGCGTCCCGGTGCCCGTGGAGGGCGCCGAAGGAAAAGTACTCTACGTATGGTTCGACGCCCCCATCGGCTATATCTCCAACACCAAGGAGCTCCTTCCCGATAGCTGGGAGAAATGGTGGAAAGACCCCGAGACCCGCATCATCAACTTCATCGGCAAGGACAATATCGTGTTCCACTGCATAGTCTTCCCCGCCATGCTCATGGCTTACGGCGACGGCTTCCAGCTGCCCGACAATGTCCCCGCCAACGAATTCCTAAATCTCGAGGGCGACAAGATTTCCACCTCGCGCAACTGGGCCGTGTGGCTCCACGAATACCTCCGCGACTTCCCCGGCAAGCAGGATGTGCTCCGCTACGTGCTGACCGCCAACGCTCCCGAGACGAAAGACAACGACTTTACCTGGGCCGACTTCCAGGCGCGCAACAACAACGAACTCGTGGCCATCCTCGGCAACTTCGTCAACCGCGCCTTCGTGCTCACCCATAAATATTTCGGCGGCATAGTGCCCGCGGCCGGCGAGGCCGGCGCCCCGGAGAAGCAGCTGCAGTCTGACCTCAATGCCGCTGTAGCAGCTCTGACCGACGCTCTCGACACCTTCCACTTCCGCGAGGCACTCCGTCAGGCAATGGAGATAGCCCGCCTCGGCAACCGCTACCTCCAGGAAACCGAACCGTGGAAAGTTGCCAAAACCGACCTTGCGCGCACCGCTACGATACTCAACACGGCCGTTCAGCTCTGCGCCAACCTTGCCATAGCTTTCGAGCCATTCCTGCCCTTCTCGGCTGGCAAGCTCACCGCCATGCTCGGCGGCGAAAAACTCAGCTGGAGCGATCTCGGCAGCCTCGCCATAATCCCTGCGGGTCATCAGCTCGGACAGCCCGAACTGCTCTTCGACAAAATCGAAGATTCCGCCGTAGAAGCGCAGATAAAGCGCCTGCAGGACGCGAAGAAAGCCAACGAAATCGCCGCCTGGCGTCCCGAACCCCAGCTTCCCGAAGTAAGCTTCGACGACTTCTCCAGGTGCGACATGCGCGTGGGTACCATTCTCGAATGCGAGAAGGTGGCGAAAGCCGACAAACTGCTCAAATTCCTCATCGACGACGGCATGGAGAAGCGCACAATCGTGTCGGGCATTGCTAAATTCTACAAACCCGAAGAGCTTGTAGGCCGTCAGGTATGCTTCATCTCCAACCTGCCGCCCCGCAAGATCAAAGGCATCGTGTCGGAAGGCATGCTGCTCTCCTGCGTGAACTCCGACGGCTCCCTGACGCTGATAGCACCCTCCGCTTCCGCTACCCCCGGCGCCCGCATAGGCTGATTGCCCGCGCTCCCTCTTTCCTCTCTCCCCGTTTTCTACCTATGAATTATTACAGTAGTTATCGTCTATATCATAATATGGCTTATCCACGCAAGCCCCGCATTCTGATCATCTACACGGGCGGAACGATCGGAATGATTGAAAACCCTGTCACCCGCTCGCTGCAGCCCTTCGACTTCAGCCATCTCATCGAGAATGTGCCGAAGATCCGCATGCTCGACTACAGCATCGACAACATCCAGTTCAACCCGCCCATCGATTCCAGCGACATGAACCTCGACGGCTGGAAAGAGATTGTGGAGAACATTGAGCGTAACTACAGCAGTTACGACGGATTCGTCGTGCTCCACGGAACCGACACCATGGCCTACACGGCGTCGGCCATCTCTTTCATGCTCGGCGGACTCGACAAGCCGGTCATAATCACCGGCTCGCAGCTCCCCATAGGCGAGGTGCGCACCGACGGCGAGGAAAACCTCATAACGGCGCTCCAGATAGCCGCGGCGCTTGCCCCCGACGGCAAACCGATGGTGCGCGAAGTGGCCATCCTTTTCGAAAATTATCTCTGGCGCGGCAACCGCTCCACCAAAATGAGCGCCGACAACTTCAACGCCTTCAAGAGCAACAACTACCCTCCGCTTGCCAAAATCGGCCTCGGAATCCATTTCAGCGAAGAGGCGCTGAGCCGTCCGCTCTTTGTGGGCGCCAACACTCCGTCGCTGCATGTGCAGACCGAGATGGATCCGGCGGTGATGTTTCTCGATCTCAATCCGGGCATGACGCGCTCCACCCTCTCCCATATGCTCCACACGCCCGGCATAAAAGGCATAGTAATGCGCACGTTCGGCGCCGGCAACGGCCCGACGGCCTCATGGTTTCTCGATGAGATCTCCGATGCCATAGCCCGCGATGTGGTGATTGTAAACGTCACTCAGTGCGTCAACGGCGGTGTACACACCAAGCGTTACGTGTCGGGCGACAGGCTGGTTAAAATCGGCGTTATCTCCGGCCACGACATGACCTCCGAGGCAGCCATAACCAAGCTCATGTATCTCTTCGGAAAGGGCTGCACTCCCGGACAAGTGCGCGAAGCATTCTCAACCTCACTCTGCGGCGAGGTTACCCTCTGAGCTGACCGTATATGATTTTTTACTGCGGGCTCCTGTGCGAAATATCGGCGCAGGAGCCCGATTTGTGCCGGAGGATAGGCAATCGGATTGAATATTTTAGAAAAAATTATCAAATTTCCACGAAAAATTTTGTTTTTATGGAAAAATGTTTAACTTTGCCAATGAATGATATAGACAAATGTCCGATTCGGACATTTACATGGTAAAAGATTCTTTAAAAAACTACGAGGCGCGGTGACGCGGCTTTATGTTACAGCTCCCCGGCCATCAGGCAAGGCAGAGGCCTCGCCGGCCAAAGGAGAAAATGACCGGGCCGGATCTGAGATTCTCTATGTGAGGCTGATTTTCAGAACATTCTGTATGCCCTGTGCAGGCGCGGAGCGATTGCTTCTCAGGCGCTGAACGGGTGGCGGTTTTACGTGAGAATCCCTATGGTATGAGATTTAAATTATTTAATAAATTTTGATCTGCCGGGTCAGATAATAATCAACAAAACTACTGTGACACGGACGGGGCGCGATTGCTGAGAATCGCGCCCCGTTCAACTATGTGCCTCTATGCGTCTAATTGTATTTATATAGAGTGAATTGCGTCAGAGAAAATGCAGCCGGTTCTGAAGGTTTTTCAGATATATGCGCCCCACGAGCACCTCGTGATCCTGAAACGGCGCGAAGAGATTGACCTTCGACTTGCCTATGAGCAGAACGTAGTCTATGTTGACTATAAACGCCTGATGGGTCTGGATGAATTTGGGCGAGAAGTTGAGGATGTCGGTTGCGGAGGTCGATTTTTTGAGTGTAACTATGGTGTTGTCGCGGGTGACGGCCTCCCAGAGTTTGCGCTTGGAATTGTAGCGGAAGAATCCGATGTCGCTGATGTGCATCACCCTCATTTCGGCCGTTACCTGTGTCAGAGCCACCATGATGCGCGAGTCGCTGTCGGTGTTTTCACCGGGAAGAGTGTGGATGGAGCTTATGTGTGTTCCTGCTGCAGTTTCGTAGCGGAACCGCTGGATGGTTTTGTCGAGTTCGCGTATGTCGATCGGCTTCAGAAGATAGTCGTGTTCGCCGCGCTGAAACAGATTGCCCTCCTGGGCATACTGATCGTAGAATGCCGTATACATCACCGTATAGGGCGGGTCGGGGAGATTGTTGATTTCACTGAGAATCTCGAGACCGTTGCCGTCAGGCAGGTCGATGTCGAGAAAGAGCAGATCGGGTGCATCCTGCTCGAGCATGGCCAGAGCATCGGTCGAATTCGATGCGGTGCCGGTTATCTCGAGGTCGGAATAGAGACTGTCTAACAAGTTTGGGCAGTCTCTTTTTATGGTCTAAACATGCTAAAAAAATAAGGCTTTCATGCTGAAATTCAGCGCGAAAGCCTTTGTCATGTCATAGATTTTCAGTATATTTGTA
>UROS01000030.1 GCA_900549445.1 uncultured Porphyromonadaceae bacterium
TTGCTAAAGTTTTCCAAAAAGAAAATTTTAGCAAATTTTTTATCGTGAATCTTTGCAAAGACGGAAACATATAGTACCTTTGCAACGGATATGGCGCACACTATCCGGAAAGCGTCGCGCACTCTCCTCTTCTTACAACTTCTATCACCCTAAAACTTGACTACGAAAAAATGATTCAGACTGTAATTAAACGCGACGGCCGTGTGGTCGGCTACAACGAAGAAAAAATCAAAGCGGCAATCCGCAAAGCGATGCTGACTACCGAGATGGGCGAAGATGAAGCCCTGATAATGCGCATAGCCGACCGTATCGGAATGACCGGACGCGACCGTATGACAGTAGAGGAAATTCAGGATCGCGTTGAGTTTGAACTGATGAAATCGCCACGCAAAGAAGTGGCGAAGCGCTATATAGCCTACCGCGACCAGCGCAGCATAGCGCGCCGCGCAAAGACCCGCGACATCTTTCTGGAAATTATCGAGGCGAAGAACAACGACATAACCCGCGAAAACGCCAATATGAACACCGATTCTCCGGCGGGCATGATGATGAAATTCGCGTCGGAGACCACCAAGCCGTTTGTCGACGACTATCTGCTTTCGCCAGAGGTACGCGATGCCGTGCGCAACGGTTATCTCCATATCCACGACAAGGACTACTACCCTACCAAAAGCCTCACCTGCGTGCAGCATCCGCTCGACAAGATTCTGCGCTACGGATTCATAGCCGGTCACGGCGAATCGCGTCCGGCAAAAAGAATCGAGACAGCGTCGATAATCGGATGCATCTCCCTCGAGACGGCGCAGAACGAAATGCACGGTGGCCAGGCGATTCCGGCGTTTGACTTCTATCTCGCTCCGTTTGTGCGCTCGTCGTATATTGAAGAGGTCAAGAACCTCGAGGCACTCAACGGGTCAGATCTCTCCCATCTCTACGATGCCGAGATTGAAGACTACCTGAAGAAAGAACTCGATGGCCTAAGCGGCGACGAGCGGATGAAGCAGCATGCCATAAACCGGACGGTGAGCCGCGTACACCAGTCGATGGAAGCGTTCATCCACAATATGAACACCATTCATTCGCGTGGTGGCAACCAAGTGGTTTTCAGTTCAATAAATTACGGCACCGATACATCGGCCGAGGGACGCTGCATAATCCGCGAACTGCTCAACTCCACTTATGAGGGTGTGGGAAACGGCGCCACTGCCATCTTCCCCATTCAGATATGGAAAAAGAAACGCGGAGTGAGCTACCTGCCTGAAGACCGCAACTACGACCTCTATAAACTCGCCTGTAAGGTGACAGCCCGCAGGTTCTTCCCCAACTTCGTGAATCTCGACGCCACCTACAACCGGCACGAGAAATGGAGAGCCGATGACCCGGAACGCTACCGCTATGAGATTGCCACAATGGGATGCCGCACGCGAGTGTTTGAGAACCGCTTCGGCGAGAAGACTTCCGTAGGGCGCGGTAACCTCAGTTTCTCTACCGTCAACATAGTGCGCATAGCCATAGAATGCATGGGCATAGCAGACCGAGAGGAACGGATAGGACGCTTCTTCCACAAGCTCGACGAAATTCTCGACCTTACCGCCCGTCAGCTGTGCGAACGATACGACTTTCAGAAAACGGCGCTTGCCAAGCAGTTCCCGCTGCTCATGTCGCGCTTATGGAACGGGGCAGAGAATCTGAAACCGGAAGACACGATAGAGAGCGTGATAAACCAGGGAACACTGGGAATCGGATTTATCGGACTGGCCGAGTGTCTTGTGGCGCTGATAGGGAAACACCACGGCGAGAGCGAAGAGGCTCAGGAGCTTGGTCTGAAGATTGTGAGCCATATGCGCGACCGTGTGAACGAATATTCCGAAAAATTCGGCCATAATTTCTCGGTGCTCGCCACTCCTGCAGAAGGGCTGTCGGGAAAATTCACTCAGCGCGACCGCAAGCAGTTCGGCGAGATTCCGGGTGTGACAGACAAAATCTATTATACCAACTCGAACCACGTGCCGGTATATTATAAATGCTCGCCGCGCCACAAAGCCAAAATAGAAGCTCCGTATCACGATCTCACCCGCGGCGGCCATATATTCTATGTGGAGATTGACGGCGACGCAACCCACAACCCCGAGGCAATCAGCGACGTAGTCGATCTGATGGACCAGTATAACATCGGCTACTGTTCCGTGAACCACAACCGCAACCGCTGCATGGACTGCGGATATGAGGATGCGAGCGAAAACCTCGATGAGTGTCCCGTATGCCACAGCCACAACATAGACTGCCTGCAGCGCATAACCGGCTATCTGGTCGGCACAACCGACCGCTGGAACAAGGCGAAACTCGCCGAGCTTCACGATCGCGTGGTTCATCACTAAACGAATAATCTCAACGAAATGAGAATAATAGACATTATTCCGGGGACATCTGTCGATGGCCCCGGATTGCGTACGTCGGTTTATTTCGCCGGCTGCGACCACGGCTGTCCGGGGTGCCATAATCCGCAATCGTGGGATCACTCCGCCGGGAGGGAAATGAGTGCCGAAGAGATAATGAAAGTAGTAGAGGAGAACGGATTCAACGTGACGTTTTCAGGCGGCGATCCGCTTTATCAGATTGACGAGATAATACCGCTCGCAACCAAAATCCGGCGTCGCGGATACAATGTGTGGTGCTACACCGGTTTTACACTTGAGGAGATACAGCAGTCAGAGCGGCTGTCCCGGATACTGAAAGTAATAGACGTGCTCGTAGACGGTCCGTTCGTAATGGCGGAGCGTGACACCACGCTGCGATTCCGCGGCTCACGCAACCAGCGGATAATCCATCTCACCGACGGTATCCCCGATAAATCCGTCGGCTGCACAGAGTGAGTACCAAGCCGCGGACGGTGAGATAGCTCAGGAATGCTATCCATAGACCGTTGTTGCCGCAATGCGGTGAAAGCAGAAAATAAAGGATGAAAAACACCGCCATGGCACCAGCCATGGCTGCGAGCATGGCCCGGGTGTCGGTCGCGCCGATGTAGATACCGTCCCAGCAGAATGCAGGGAAACTGAGCGCGGGTATCAGAACCGCCCAATGAAGATAGCCCATGGCAATGGATTGAATCTGCGTGTCGCCACTCAGCAGAGAGAGCAGAACGGAGCCTCCGAGCCAATAAACGAGAGCAAAAACAGCAGCTATTCCTCCGCTCCACATAAACAGAGCCTTTATGCATCGGTGGAGCATCGGGAGGTCGGCCGCGCCGGTGTAACGCCCCACGAGTGCCTCTCCTGAGAAAGCGAAACCGTCCATGAAAAATGAGAAAATCATGAAAAACTGCATAAGCAGCGTATTGACCGCAAGCATATCGGTGCCTTGCATAGCTCCTGCGCGGGTGAACCAGACCGTAACGGCCACGAGGCAGAGTGTGCGCAGAAAAATGTCGGTGTTAACCGAGAAAAAGCGTCGCAGACCCGAACTGTCGGTAATCTCTACAAGCGACGGCAGCGGCAGACGATATTTACGCCAGAACACAATCATTCCCGCCACGAACCCGAGCCACTGAGCTGTAAGAGTGCCGATAGCGACGCCCTCTATCTTCATGCCAACGCCTGCGACAAGCCACATACTGACAGCGATATTCGCTACATTTATCAGAATGGAAATCCACATAGGAGCACGGGCGTTCTGCATGCCGAGAAACCAGCCGGTCATGGCGTAGGTGGCGAGCACGGCGGGCGCCCCCCATATCAGTATCGAGAAATAGCGGAGCGCGAGAGCCGAGGTCTCTGCATCAATCTCCAGAAAGCGCATTATCAGCCTTCCTGCCGGGAAACTCAGAAGAATCAGGAGTAGTCCGGCCTGCAGAGCGAGAGTCATGGCGCGCCAGAACACGCACAGTTCGCCCCTGCGGTCTCCGGCGCCGAAAGCCTGAGCGGTGAGACCGCTCGAACCCATGCGCAAGAAGCCGAACAACCAGTAGATCATATTGAACACCGTGCCGCCAGCCGCTATCGCCGCGATATAGACGGGACTGCCCATGTGACCCACGAACCCGACATCCATCAGACCGAGCAGCGGAGTCGTGATATTGGTGATTATCGACGGAACCGCCAGAGCGAGAATCTTTCTGTTCATAATATGAAACCGGCTGCCCTGTCGGGGGCAGCCGGCATCCTTGATATAATAACTTTATTTCGACGATTTAACGCGCATGCTGTCCCAGCAGAGGTAGACAATGAGCAATGCGTAGATAATCAGTCCGAGCCACTGCACGAGAACCGGATCCATGGGATTTTCGTAAGTGAATCCGCAGAAACGGGTTATGGCAGCGAATACTCCGAAGAGAGCGCCTCCGGCTATAAGGCCCGACGAAATGAGGGTACCGCGGTCGCGGCGAGCGTCGTTTACGGCTTTATCCTTAGAACGAGAGCCCACGAACCAGGCGATAGCACCGCCTACGAGGAGGGGAGCATTTAGGGAAAGCGGTATGAACATGCCGAGGCAGAAAGCGAGGGCGGGGACGCCGAGCCAGTTGAGAATGAGAGCAAGAAATGCTCCTGCCATATAGAGAATCCAGGGAGTTTCCTCGCCCATCATCACAGGCTCGATGATGCTGACCATTGCGTTTGCCTGGGGGGCATTGAGAGCGTTGGGCCCGGAGAAGCCGTAAACGTCGTTAAGAAGCATAATCACACCGCCGACGGTAGCCGCCGAGACGAGAGTGCCGAGGAATTTCCACTGCTCCTGCTTGCGGGGAGTGGAACCGAGCCAGTAACCGATCTTCAGGTCGGTTACGAAACCGCCGGCCATCGAAAGAGCCGTGCAGACCACGCCTCCGATTATCATGGAAGCCACAATACCGGTGGTGCCGGTCAGTCCCATGGCGGCGAAGATTGCAGATGCGATTATCAGGGTCATGAGCGTCATGCCCGACACGGGGTTAGAGCCGACAATTGCTATCGCGTTTGCGGCCACGGTGGTGAACAGGAAAGCTATAACCATCACCACGATCCAGGCTATGGCAGCCTGCCATAGCGAGTGGATGACGCCGAACCAGAAGAAGAGAAGGACAGCCACGAGAGCAAGAGCGGTGAAGTACATCACGTGTTTCATAGAGATATCGGTCTGCCAGCGAATCGTCCTGGCAGCCTGGGCGTTTCCTCGAAGCTCGCGGCTTGCGAGCCCTGCGGCGTTCATTATTATGCCCCACGATTTAACGATACCGATGATACCGGCCATTGCGATGCCGCCGATGCCTATCTTACGGGCGATGTCGGAGAACAGCTGGTCAACAGGCATCGCTGCAATTTCAGCCGAACCGTAAGTTCCGATCAGAGGTATTATCACCCACCACACGAAAATAGAACCGGCGAAGATAATGAAGGCGTAACGAAGACCGATTATGTAGCCGAGGCCGAGGAGAGCGGCACCTGTATTGCATGATACCACGAGTTTGGTTTTGGCGGCGAGAGTCTGTCCCCAGGAAACAGCAGTTGTTGTGAGCTCTTCTGCCCACCAGCCGAATGTAGCCACGACATAATCGTAAACACCGCCGATAAGCGACGCGATCACAAGCGTTTTGGCCTGCGAACCGCTGCCGGATTCCGATTTACCGAGACCGCTCGCAAGCACCTGAGTGGTGGCTGTAGCTTCGGGGAACGGGTATTTTCCGTGCATGTCCTTCACGAAGTACTTGCGGAACGGAATGAAAAACAAAATTCCGAGAATGCCGCCGAGCAGCGAGCTGAAGAATATTTCAAAGAAATTTACTGAAATATCGGGATATTTTGCCTGCAGAATATAAATTGCCGGGAGTGTGAAAATGGCACCTGCCACAATTACACCCGAGCATGCTCCAATCGACTGGATTATTACGTTCTGTCCTAACGGATCTTTCTTTTTTAAAGCGCCTGAAAGACCGACAGCTATAATCGCAATAGGTATGGCGGCCTCAAACACCTGTCCGACCTTAAGGCCGAGGTAAGCGGCGGCCGCACTGAAAATTACGGCAAGAATCACACCCATAGCCACGGAATATGGCGTCACTTCGGGATAATCTCTCGCCGGATGCATAATCGGACGGTATACCTCGTCGTCGCCGAGTTCACGAAATGCGTTTTCAGGCATTTCAATCGGGTCGGCTTCGGAGTAAACCTCCTTTTCTGAGAATTTTTCTGACATGATTGGTTATATTATAATTATTTAGAGATCGTTTGCCATCGCCTCAGATAATCTGTGTTCAAGCTCGGTTGACGAAAGACGGGTAGTAAGTGTTCCGCGGTGAGCCACGGATATATTGCCTGTCTCCTCCGAGACTACCACGGCAAAAGCGTCGGTAGCCTGCGAAATGCCGAGGGCCGAACGGTGACGGAGGCCGAACGAACGCGGAATATTGCGGTCGTGACTTACCGGGAGGATACAGCCGGCCGATTTTATGCGGCCGTTGGCTATAATCATTGCACCGTCGTGGAGCGGCGAATTCTTGAAGAAAATATTTTCTATAAGGCGTGAATTTATATCGGCATCAATTATATCGCCGCTTTTTTCGTAAGATTCGAGCGAGATTTCCTGTTGAATCACTATGAGAGCGCCGGTTTTTGTCTTCGACATATTCAGGCAGGCGTAAACTATTGGCATCACGTATCTGCGCGCCTCCGCTGTGGTGTCATGTTTGGAATGCTGAAAAAGATTCTTCAGAAAACGCCACCGCTTGTGGTCGCCGAGTTCCACGAGAAAGCGCTTTATCTGATCCTGAAAAAGAATCACGAGCACGAGAAGACCAATTCCCATAAACTGATCCAAAATAGTGCCGATCAGTTTCATTTCGAGGATCTGCGAGGTAAGAACCCATACCACAATGAACGCAAGCACACCGAAAAATATATTGATTGTGCCGCTCTCCTTCATTATTCTGTAAAGGTAGAAAAGCAGGAGAGCCACAATGGCAATGTCGAAAGCGTCGCGAATTCCGAACTGATCCATAGTTAATTGCATTTACCGCACGTTTCCATATATAGTTTCAGGGCTTCCACTGCCGCCTTTACGTCGTGAACCCTCAGAATTGAAGTTCCCCGTTCAAGCGCCATAGTGTTGAGCACGGTCGTGCCGTTCAAAGCTTCGGCAGGCGTTGTCCCGAGCAACTTATATATCATCGACTTCCGCGACATGCCGGCAAGCAGAGGGGCATCAAGAGCGGCAGTGAAGACTTCCAGATTCCGCAGCATCTCGAAATTCTGCTCCAGCGTCTTACTGAAACCGAATCCGGGATCCACAATCACGTCAGCCACTCCCATAAGCCTGAGCTGACGAAGTTTACGCGATAGGTCGGCTATGACGTCGGCCGTCACGTCGGCATAGTCGGTAAAATTCTGCATATCCGAAGGGGTGCCGCGCATATGCATAAGTATGTAGGGAGTATTAAGTTCCGCAACAGTTTCCCACATTGCATTGTCGAGGTCGCCACCCGAAATATCATTGACGATGTCGGCGCCCATGTTGCATACCGCCTCACGCGCCACCTCAGCTCTGAAAGTGTCGACCGAAACAGGTATCTCAGCGTTGAGCGAGCGGATTATTTTCATCCCGGTTTCCAGACGCGCCATTTCCTCGGAAGGGGTAACATCCGCTGCTCCCGGACGCGAAGAATATGCTCCGATATCCACGATATCGACTCCCTCTTCGAGCATTCGCTCCACGCGGCTGCGAATATCAGCCTCGAGCAGTGTGCGGCTGCCGCTGTAGAATGAATCGGGCGTGACGTTGATGATGCCCATAATCTGAGGGCGATCCGCCACAAAGAGCCGGCCTTTTATATTCAGAGTGAACTTTTTGAACATGACAGCTGTTATTACATCGCGAAATTAGCAAAAATCCGTGCCATATCCAAGAAACCTGTCGTTTTTATTACATAAGCATATATAAGACAAACAGGCATCTCCTCACGGAGCCGCCTGTTTACTGTCTTTGCAATAAGACTCTACAAACCTAACATAAAAACACATTTACTATTATGCAATTATTTCATCGCTAAGAATACTAACAATCTATACTAACCCTAAAACTTGATATTTCACGTATTCTTAAAGTTTTCAAAATCCGGAAACGAACTATGCGTGTTCGTTTGTTTCTGATGCAAAGTTACAAATGAGCAACCATCATAATCAAGAGGAGATAGCCTGAATATAGAACTTCTAACGTTATATCAAAACATAACCACTTTATTCACTGTATTTTACTCTTCCCTATTTATTCATAGAATATAGGTCGGAATTAGGAGTGCCGAGGGGTATAAAATGTTAACTATCGCACATTATTTACAGAATTATAAACAAATTTTATATCGACTTGATGTTCATTATATCAGTTTCGAGGGTATCGCGGCTGACAGCCCTGTTTTTAAGTTTATTGCGATATGTATAAATTGTATATACAGAGTAATTCAGCAGCTGGGCTATCCTTGAACTCTCGTCGATTCCGAGGCGCATGAACGCCAGAATCCTGAGGTCTGTATTAAGTTTCTCCCCTTCTTTCAGTTCTATTTTTTCGCCGTCACGCAGAAGCCGGTTCACATCGTCGACAAAATCGGGGTAGATATGAAGAAAGGCGTCGTCGAAAACATCGTAGAATTCGCGCGACTGTTCCTCTATGAACTTTCCTGATTTCGTAAGTGCGAAGAGTTCATCGGTCTGTCCGGATGCTATTTTCCTGTTTACGGTCTTGCTGAACTGACTGAGGCGATCCATATAGATGGAACAGAGATTGAGAAACTGGTTTATATAGACATCCTTCACCCTTCCGGCATCCTCGAGGCGATGCGAAAGGGAGTCCATCGAGCGCATCTTACGCCGAAGCAAGGTCATGGTCGCTATCAGACCGAGAAGCAGAAGCGCCATAAGAGCTATTACCACGTAGATACGCCGTCGCGAGCCGTCGAGTTCAAGCTGATGAGCTTTCTCTATTATAGGCAGCGACTCGGCCGACTCAAGTATTCGCAGCGGAGCGTTGCATTCCACAGCATTCTGCAATGCCACGGAGAGATAATTATGGGCCCGCTCCACATCCCTGAGTCCGAACAGGATTCGGCCGAGATCCTGCAGCGACGATACTTCGCGAGTCGCCGCGCGAGTATCGGCAATCGCCGATAGTGCGAGATAGTAAATTTTACCGTTGGGTTCGTTTTTTGCCGCCGCTATATCCGAGAGAAAATGGGCCGCACGGGCAAACATATTGTCGTCCTCGCTGAGATTGTCCATAAGATTCTCGAGAATAGCATTGGCTTTCGAGTATTCTCCGCGCAGAAAATAGTATTCGCCCTGATTCAGTTTCCAGACAGCCGATTGCGGGTCAAGCATAAGCAGCAGATTGGCCTGGCATTCGAGAGCAAGGTGGGAAAACCGCTCATTTTCAGCCGGCCGGTTAACACAGAAGGACGCCATATAGCTGTACATCTGCCTCCCGGAGTCGAAATACGCTTTTTTCATTGTGGGAGAAATTCCTGCGGTGTCGACCGAGAGATAATCGTCCATCGCCGCCTGTACATAACCGTCGAGCGGCAGCTGTGCGGCACGCCGCATGGTAAAAAGCACGGCGAGAGAATCGTTGCCGGCCTTAACGGCGTTGTCAAGCCCGATAGTGTAGTGATAAATAGCGGAATCGGCATTGAACCCTACGAAACTTTCCGCAAGCTTAAGCCTCGAGTCAAGTCTTTCCTGTTGACTGAGAGTGCGTTTATCCGCTCTGCCGCGAAGAGAGTCTATCAAATTCAGACGCTTGGCAATATACTGGTCGCGCAACTGCAATTCATTGTCGAGTTTCACAAGAATCGCAGCAACCTGGTCGGAATTGATGTCGGCAGCCGCAACTGTCGGCGACACCACACCTACAAATAACGCTATCAGAACTTTGAAATAACTTGCCATATAAACTGAACAGGTATTATGATGCAAATTTACGCAAAAAAACAGTTATCCGTCGCTTTTATGGAACAGTTTAAAGTCGCAAAGCGTATATCCACCAGACAATCAACCGATTAAACATCCAATCGGTGAGATTCGCTTAATAACAGATATTGGCGGTTACAGCGCAATTTTGTAATTTTGTCGTGACAAAACAAGTTTATATGAACACAGTAGTACAATCAATTTCTATTAAAGACCGTATTTCATCATTTCTCTGGCAGCATTTTCTTCTCGCAGTTTCGTTGTTTATAATGACCTTCGGAGTAGCACTCTGCGTGAGGTCGGCGCTCGGAAGCAGCGTTATTTCCACTATCCCCTACGTCATGTCGATCGCCGGTAACGACAATATGGTTCCGGATCTTTCCATAGGCGAATATACATATATTATGAACGCGCTGTTTGTCGGGATGCAGATATTGCTGCTTAACAGGCGCTTCAGACCGGTGCAGCTATTCCAGCTTATAATTGGTTTTGCGTTCGGCTATTTTCTTGATCTGAATGTGGCACTGACTTCATTTTGTGCATCAGACAACATATTTGCAAAGATTCTGGCCCAATTAGCAGGCTGCACGGTTTTAGGAATTGGCATATCGCTTGAGATACGGTGCGGGTCGGTCACGATGCCCGGCGAAGGCATAACGGTGGCTGTATCGCAGGTGACAGGAATGCCGTTTGCAAAGGCGAAGATAATGGTCGACAGCCTGCTCGTGGCTACGGCCGTGGTTCTGAGCTTTTGTTTCTTCGGCACGTGGCTTTGGAACGTTGTGGGAGCCGGCACACTTTTTGCTATGATATATGTAGGGGCATTCGTTAAATGGCTCGACCCCAACATGGAGTGGTTTTCACGAGTCCTCGCCTACAGACCGGGCTTCCGGCGCTATATTTTCGGCCTCGCCCGATTCATCTACCGGAGGCACAACTGATTTGCATTTGACAGGAAACCGATTTTTTTGTATATTTGCGGAAAGATTGGCTGCTATGCCGACACCAAACACCCTCTAACTTCCATGGCAATTGACGACAATAACAACGACGACATCTTCGACCCGGAGCTTGTAGACGACATCAACAGCTTCGAGCGCGACCCGAATTACAGCGAAGACGATATCAAGACCCTCGACTGGAAAGAGCACATACGCCGCCGTCCCGGCATGTATATAGGCAACATCGGCGACGGCTCGAATTTCGACGACGGCATCTACGTGCTCATAAAAGAAGTGCTTGATAATGCTATCGACGAATTCATGATGGGTTTCGGACGCCAGATCATAGTCGACGTCACCCCGCAAACCGTGACGGTAAGGGATTTCGGACGCGGAATTCCATTGGGTAAACTTATCGACGCCTCGTCGAAAATGAACACGGGAGGCAAATACGACTCAAAGGCGTTTAAGAAATCGGTCGGTCTTAACGGCGTAGGCATCAAGGCTGTCAATGCTCTCTCGACTGAATTCTACATAGCGTCGGTGCGCGAAGGCCAAAAAAAATCCGCCCTATTCCGTTGCGGCGAGCTGATCGAAGAAACCGACATAGAGCCATGCGACGAACAAGGAGGCACCGTTGTCAGGTTCACCCCCGATTCCACCATTTTCCGCGACTACAGTTACCGCGAGGAATTCATAGTGCCTATGCTCAAGAACTACACCTATCTCAATACCGGACTGGTGATAGTTTTCAACGGAAAACGCTATGTTTCACGCGGCGGTCTGCTCGATCTGCTCCGCGACAACATGACCAAAGATCCCCTCTATCCGCCTATTCATCTAAAAGGAGAAGACATAGAGGTCACACTTACGCATATAGATCAGTATGGCGAGGAATACTATACATTCGTCAACGGCCAGCACACAACGCAGGGAGGAACCCATCTCACGGCGTTCAAGGAAGCGGTGTCGCGCACGATGAAGGATTATTTCGACCGCAACTTTGAATATTCCGACATACGCAACGGCATGGTAGCTGCGCTTTCCATCAAAGTGGAAGAACCGGTGTTTGTATCGCAGACCAAAACGCGCCTCGGATCGCGCGACATGGGACCCGACGGTCCGACCGTAGCTAAATTCATAGGCGATTTCCTAAAGCGCGAACTCGACAACTATCTGCACCGCAACCTCGACGTAGCGGCAGTGATTCTTAAGAAAATACAGGAAAGCGAGAAAGAGCGCAAGGCGATGGCCGGCGTAGCCAAACTTGCCCGCGAAAAAAGCAAGAAAGTAAACCTACACAACAAGAAACTGCTCGACTGCCGCGTTCACCTCAACGACGTTCGCGGCGACGAGGAGAAAAAGCTCGCATCATCAATTTTCATCACCGAGGGCGACTCGGCTGCGGGTTCCATCACTAAAATCCGCAACGTCGAGACACAAGCCGTGTTCTCTCTCCGCGGTAAGCCGAAAAACTCTTACGGACTCACGCAGAAAATCGTTTATGAAAACGACGAGTTCAACCTTCTGCAGGCCGCGCTCAACATTGAGGAGGGCATTGACGGATTGCGCTACAACAACGTGATAATCGCGACCGATGCCGATGTTGACGGCATGCACATACGCCTCCTGCTTCTGACCTTCTTCCTGCAGTTCTTCCCCGACCTGATAAAGAAAGGGCATCTCTACGTGCTGCAGACACCCCTGTTCAGAGTACGCAACCGCAAGACCTCAAAACGCGGCAGCAAAGCATCCGATACCGGTGCCGAGACATATTACTGTTACAGCGACGAAGAGCGTCTGGCTGCCATCAGCAAGCTCGGCGACAATGCGGAAATAACCCGATTCAAAGGTCTCGGAGAGATCTCGCCCGAAGAATTCAGAGGATTCATAGGGCCAGACATGAGAGTTGACCGTGTGGCGCTCCGCAAGGAGGACGCCGTGGCCGAACTGCTTGAATTCTATATGGGTAAAAACACGCCCGACCGCCAGAACTTCATTATACAGAACCTCGTAGTTGAAGATGACTCCCAGATCTCTTAAGCCGGTAGTGCGGACAGCGCTCTTCCCGGGCAGTTTCAATCCTTTTACAATCGGTCACAAGTCGATTGTAGACCGCGCAACCGCTCTCTTCGACACCGTAATAATCGCAATAGGCTCCAACGACTCGAAATATCCGGCTGATTCAGCTGCCGTTGAAGAAAGAAAAGAAGCTATCAGACGTATATACCCCGACCATCCTCACGTTGAAGTAATTTCCTACACCGGACTCACCGTTGATGCCTGCCGTCAGTATGGCGCCCGGTGGATACTCCGGGGAATACGGTCGGTGGCTGATTTCGAATACGAGCGCAACCTCGCCGATATAAACCGCCGGATTTCAGGCATAGAGACCATGCTGCTTTTCAGCCTGCCCGAGTATGCATCCATAAGCTCGAGCATGGTTCGTGAGCTAAGACATTACGGTCGCGACGTAAGCGAATTCCTGCCTCGTCCAAAAGATGAAATACTTCTGTAACAGAACATAAAGACCTATTATTTGAAAGCATATTGACATGAAGAATATCCCGCACACAATAATTGCAATTCTCCTGCTTCTGCCGGAGATGCTCTATGCGCAGACCCCGGCATTCACACCCGAGCGGAAATTACGCTATGCCGAGCAGATAATCGAGAATTTCTATCTGGAGAATCCCGACACCACAAAGATGGTGGAGGATGCCATCGTGGCGATGCTCAAGACCCTCGATCCGCACTCCACTTACTCAAACGCCGAGGAGACCCGCGACCTCACCGAACCGCTCGACGGAGGATTCTCCGGAATCGGTATCAGATTCCAGATGCTCGGCGACACACTTTCAGTCGTAGAAGTAATCTCGGGCGGGCCGTCGGAATCGAGCGGACTTCTGGCCGGCGATAAGATTATAGCGTGCAACGACTCGGTAATCTCGGGTGCTAAAAAGAAAAACAGTCAGATAATGAGCATACTCCGCGGCCCGAAAGGCACGGTAGCCAACCTCAAAGTTCTCCGCAAAGGGAGTTCCGAACCGATTGACTTCAGGGTTATCCGCGACGATATTCCGATTTACAGCGTAGACGCCTGCTATATGGCAGATGCAAACACCGGCTACATACGTATTGCCCGTTTTGCGGAGTCGACTTCAAAAGAGGTTGCCGAAGCCATGAAAACGCTTCGCAAGGACGGTATGAAAAACGTGATAATCGACCTGACCGACAACGGAGGCGGCTATCTCCGGCCTGCTTACGAAATTGCCAACATGTTTCTTCGCAAAGGCGACAAACTGGTCTACACCGATTCGCCGCGCGGCGGACGGCATGAGTACGTGGCAGAAGAAAACGGGAAATTTCTCGACGGAAAAGTGGTGATAATGGCCAACCAGTTTTCCGCCTCGGCATCGGAGATTCTCTCCGGCGCCATACAGGACAACGACCGCGGAGCCATAGTAGGACGCCGCACCTTCGGCAAAGGACTCGTACAGCGCCCGTTCCCCTTCCCCGACGGCTCGATGATGCGCCTTACCGTGTCGCGTTACCACACCCCTTCGGGCCGTTGCATACAGAAACCGTATGCCGACGGAGCCGACGACAATTATTTCCACGACATGGATCGCCGCTACGCTGCCGGCGAATTTTCAAGCGCCGACAGCATTCATCTAAACGACTCACTGCGGTATTTCACTCTTCGCAACCATCGTCCGGTTTACGGTGGCGGAGGCATTATGCCCGACCGGTTTGTGCCGATCGATACCACCTATTATTCCACCTATTACCGCGATATGGTGGCAAAAGGCATCCTCTCGCGATTCTGCTTCAACTACGTCGACGAGCACCGCGCATCGCTCCGTAAACAGTATAAAGATGCAGACCGGTTTATAACGGGATTCAATGTCGGCGAAGATATGATGCAAGACCTCATTGAATTCGGCGAAAAGGAAGGCGTCAAATACAATCCGGAGCAGTACGCACTTTCGCGCGAGTATATGACCGGCATCGTAAAAGCACTTATCGGGCGCGACCTGTTCGACCAATCTACATATTTCAGAATCGCCAACAATCTGAATCCCATCTACAAAGAGGCGACCGCTCTGATTAAAAACTCGGATGAATACGACCGGGTGCTGTCGGGAAGAAAAGAGTAATTTCTATTGACAATAACAGTACCCGTCCCATCACTGCCAAAGTTAATTAACGTTAATTTGAGTTCTATGACTTGGTTTATATCATAAACCGCATTACATTTGCAACAAGATAAGCGGTAATCGCGAGTGCCGCTTATTTTTTGACTCACGCAGTTTATAATATAAACCTATTTACAAACTCAACACAATTAAAAAATGGAAGAAAAGAAACTTACCGAGCAAGAAAGCATCAGCATCATCACAGAGATGATCTCACGCACAAAAGACCGTTACATCGGCGACGGCAACATAATGATGATGTGGGGATGGGTCACAATCGCGGTAACGGGCCTCGTATGGCTGGTAGAATATCTTACGCATAATCCGGCATGGATCTGGCTTTGGCTTCTGATCCCTGCCATCGGCGGAATTATCACCCCGATAATGGCAAAAAAATCAGGAAGGAAGAAAGGCATGATTACATACTCCGATAAAATCTCGTCGCAAATATGGCTTACCGTCAGCATTATATCCGCACTGGCAATGATTATCTGCTTCGGTTTCTCTTTTTTCGGAATATACCGGGCATGGTACCTTATGTTTGTATTTGGTCTTATCATTGTACCGTTTGCGGAAATAGCTCAGGGACTGATTGTAAGAGAGAAATCGCTTATAATAGGAGGGGCATGCGGTATGGCAACCGGACTGTTTGCCGTCTGCATTCTGATGTGTAATCTCGGTGTTAAAGCCTATTGGTTCTTACCGATGTTTATGCTTGCATTCGTATGCATGATGCTCATTCCTGGCTACGTGATCAATTCCAAAACACGTAAAAAATGAAAGAGTTAGACCCACTGTTGCACTCGCAGCTGCGACTGGCGGTGATGTCAATTCTGATGAATGTGGAAGAAGCTGATTTCGTTTATCTTAAAGAGAAAACCGAATCAACCGCCGGTAACCTCAGCGTACAGCTTGAAAAACTATCCAACGCCGGATACATAACAGTAGAGAAAGGATTTTCAGGCCGCAAAACCAGAACTGTCTGCCGAATCACCCCACAGGGCCGAAAAGCCTTTGAAGATTATGTCGACGCCCTGAAGAGTTACATAAATATATAAAAAATGCAGTCCCGGCTTTTTTGAGTCGGGACTGCTTATGTGCTCTAAGGAGAAAACTCCTGAAGAAATGTCTTTACACTTACGGACGGGCGAAGATTACGATGCGGTTCCAGTCGTTGGTGGGATAAGGCTGGGTTGCGCTTCCTTCGGCTTCGGTAGAGATGCGGTCAGCTGCAATTCCGTAATCGCTTGTAAGGATATCGGCAACAGCCTGAGCGCGACGCTCTGAAAGTTTCTGATTGTATTCCGCTGTACCGGTGTCTTTGTCGGCGTAGCCGCGGACTACGATCTTGCTGTCGGGATTTGCCTTAAGATATTCGGCGATATTGTAGACGTTGACCATCTCCTCGCTCGATACGTAGGCAGAATTGATCTTGAAGCGAACGGTCGGGAATACCGCAGGTTCGGGAGCAGCTGCGGGAGCAGTGACCTCGGGGCAGGGAAGCTGAGCCTCGGCGGCTGCGAGAGCCGCATTTGAAGCGGCAAGCGCGCCACGAAGGTCGTTGACCTGATTGTTGAGGGTATTGATATAGCCTACGTAGTCGCAGGGGTTGTAGCGGTCGAAGCTTGATCCGTTGAAATAGAATGCGAAACCGCCGATTGCGCTGATATTGATATCAATAGGCTTGCCATAGGCCGAGTTGTTGAAGTTGTCGCCATAGAACTGGGCGCGGCCTTCGGCAAAGAAGTCGACATAATTGCTCAGACGGAAACGAAGCTGGAGACCTGCCGACACAGGGAGTACCCACTGGTTGGACTTGATATGGCCGTCGCCGTCCATGATATTGCCATAAGTAGGCTTGAAGTCGTAAACAAACGAACCGCCGAGTCCGATGTAGGGAATAATCGAGAACACTCTCTTGGGATTATAGCCCGAAATAGAGTTGAACATATCCCACATGAAGTCAACGTTGAGGTTGGCTGCTTTAGCACGGGCCATGCCACCCTGATTCCAGTGTAAGGAACCGTAATAGGCGCTGAAACGGAACCCGAGATAGGGTGAGATCCAGCGGCCTACACCGAGGTTATATACTGCGGTGAGATGGCGCGAATCACTTCCGTGGTCCATGTGGTTCTCCACAAACGGACTCTGGATACCGGCGCCGAGCTGAATATACCAGTTGTCGCGCCAAGAAGAGGGAGCATAATGATCGTTGCATTCCACATTTTCCGTTGCTACAACCGTTTCCTCAACGATAACGGCTTCCTGAGCCTTCGCGTCGGTTGCGCAGAAGAACAAGCCGCTGCCTGCAACACAAAGTAATAGAGTAGACTTTTTCATATCTCTCACAAATTTTGAATGAAACAAATTATTTATATGTTTGTAATGTTCAATTATCTGTTCAGTTCCCTTTCGGGATGTTACAATTCTATAACATTA
>UROS01000031.1 GCA_900549445.1 uncultured Porphyromonadaceae bacterium
GGGGAAATAAAAACTGTCTACCTTTGCATCGCTTTTGAAACCAAATCGGGGTGTAGCTCAGTTGGTTAGAGTACGCGTCTGGGGGGCGTGAGGTCGCTAGTTCGAGTCTAGTCACCCCGACAAAGCAAAAGCAAAACGCCTGCGAATCTTTGATTCCCGGGCGTTTTTTCATTAACAGCCGTGGGCATCTTTTTAAGTGGACAGTTGCAAAACGCGCGCCTTGGCTAACGCCGGTTTCGAGGCGTCGCGCCCTCCGGGGTTCGCCTCGAGTGTGGAGGTGACGGTCTGTCCCACAGCAATGGGCTTGAGAAACATCGCGCCACACGGCGTTTTTTCGCGATTTTCAGCACGCGGGGAGGTTCACAAGTTGGAGAGACATCTCCCTTCCAAGGCTTTCACGATGTTTTTTAACAACCGCTTTTTGCATTGCCCCAAACTTTTTTGTTGATTTTTGGTTTAAATAAAAAAGAATCGTTAACTTTGCAGTTGAATTAAGAGAGCGCTTGAATCTGACATAAGCAAAGAATTATAGTCAAATCCGAGCATTCTCTGAGAGTCAGGGATTTTATCACGTTATATTCCGAACTGAATGCGGTTCCTTCTAAGGTACTTTTCAACACATTCCTGACACGGCACTCCGCCGACCGACGTTTAATTCCCCCTTGCACCCGAATCTGCAGTACTCCGACGCACTTTGCGCCCCTTACGATTCTGCCCGGCGGAAATCGCCGACTTTCCCACCGAATTCACAAAACCGACCGAAACCCCGGTCTAACCCTATCTCCAAAGATAACACAATATATAATATATGTATACCCTGTCTGAATTAAACGAAATGGACGAAAACCGGATTAAAGAAATTGCCGGATCCATGGGACTTAAGAAGATTGACTCTATCGACAAGGACACTCTTGTCTATCATATTCTCGACCAGCAGGCAATAGACGCAGCCGCTTCCGCTACAGAGAAGAAGCGGCGCAATCAGAAGCCTGCCTCCAAAGAACCTAAACAGAAAAAACAGCCGACTCAGGAAGAAGGAAGCTCCGCTACTCCTGCAGCCGATGCTCAGCCACAGCCTAAAAAGCGCGGACGCAAGCCCAAGACAGCAGCGCCTGCCGCCGAAAACGCCGGCGCACCTCAGGAGCAGCCTCAGCAGGACGCTGCGACTAACGAGCAGCAGGAGGAGCCTCAGACTACTGAGCAGCCTCAGCCCAAGAAGCGCGGACGCCGCCGCAAGAACGAAAACTCTCCCGAGCAGCCTGCCCTACCCGCGCTGACAGCCGAGACTGAAACAGCATCGGCTCCGGAGCAGACTGAACCGCAGAGCCTTCCCGGTCAGCTTCCGGCTCCGGCAGAGGCTCCGGCAGCGGAACTACCCGCCTCAGAGGCCGCAAGTCAGACCGAACCGACGGCAGAGGCAGAAGAAAAACCGGCCGAAGAACCCCGCCAGGATCAGCCCCAGCAGCACGGCCCGAGGGTGTTCACTCCCCGCAACCAGCAGGGACAGCGCGAGTTCAACACCAAAGACTCGTCGTTCGGTTCATTCTTCCCCCGTTCGGGAGGCCGTACGTTCGCACCGCGCTCGCAGCAGGAGAAGCAGCAGGCAGCCGAGGCAGCAGCCATAGCCGCCGCCACCGCTCCGATCGTAATCACGGAGCCGGGTCAGCCGCAACCTCAGCAGGCACAGGGTCAGGGAAAGAAAAACAAGAAAAACCGCAACCGCGACCAGCAGCAGAACCAGCAGCAGATGCGCCGCTACGAGTTCAACGATCTGATCGAAGCAACGGGAGTGCTCGAAATCGTGCCGGAAGGCCACGGATTCCTCCGTTCGAGCGATTACAACTATCTGGCGTCGCCCGACGACATCTACGTCACCCAGCAACAGATAAAGCAATATGCGCTGCGCACGGGCGATGTGGTGGAAGCCACCGTCCGTCCGCCCCACGAAGGCGAAAAATACTTCCCGCTTACAGGAGTGAACCGTGTGAACGGCCGCTCGCCGGAATTCATCCGCGACAGGGTGGCATTCGAGCACCTCACTCCGCTCTTCCCCGACGAGAAGTTTGACCTGACAAGCGGCCGCTCGGCCAACATTTCTACCCGCGTGGTCGATATGTTCTCCCCCATCGGCAAAGGTCAGCGCGGTCTGATCGTAGCTCCTCCTAAAACCGGTAAGACAATACTTCTCAAGGACATAGCCAACGCCATAGCCGAGAATCACCCCGAGACCTACATCATGATACTCCTCATTGACGAACGCCCCGAGGAGGTGACCGACATGAGCCGCAGCGTAAATGCCGAGGTGATAGCATCGACATTCGACGAACCGGCCGAGCGCCACGTGAAGATTGCCTCGATCGTTCTCGAAAAAGCCAAGCGAATGGTTGAATGCGGCCACGACGTCGTGATTCTGCTCGACTCGATCACCCGTCTGGCGCGCGCCTACAACACCGTGTCGCCCGCCTCGGGCAAAATCCTGTCGGGCGGTGTCGACGCCAACGCACTGCAGAAGCCAAAACGATTCTTCGGCGCCGCACGCAACATCGAAGGCGGAGGCTCGCTGACCATCATCGCCACGGCTCTTACCGAGACCAGTTCGAAGATGGACGAGGTGATTTTCGAGGAATTCAAGGGAACCGGCAACATGGAGCTGCAGCTCGACCGCAAACTCAGCAACAAAAGAGTGTTTCCCGCAGTCGACATCATCGCTTCCAGCACCCGCCGCGACGATCTTCTGCTGCGCACCGAAACCCTCAACCGCATGTGGATACTGCGCCGCTTCCTGAGCGACCGCAACTCCATCGAGGCAATGGAATTCATCAAAGACCGCATGGAGCGCACCGCCAACAACGACGAGCTCCTGCGCACCATGGGCGACTGACCGATATAATCGCCATATACCGACAGCGGGATTGCACCGGAAGGTGCAATCCCGCTGTCGGTATATGGATTCGTGCGGTTATCTTACCGCAACCTTGGTTATGGCTGCGCCTGCCTTAACTATATAAACTCCGGGAGCCACAGGCAGCAGAAGCGAACCCGGGGCATCGTGAACTTTTGCCACCACGATTCCGGCACCGCTGCAGATCTCAACGTCGAGGCCGGCGCATCCGGTAATCGCAATCGCGCCCGGAAGAGCCGCAATGCCTATAGTGGAGCCTTCAATCTCGGCAATGCCCGATTCAAGGCGTGAGGCCGTGACGGAAGCGGATACAGGAGACTCACCTTTGTCGTAAACGGCGGTGACGTTATAAACGTGGCTGGCGGTGTCGGCGACCGGATCGGAGAATGAGGGGGTACCAAGCGGTTCGGAGTTGAGTTTCACGCCGTCGCGGTAAACGTTATAGCCTAAGTGGGTAAGGCGATCGGCAAGCGAAGCGGGCATATAGGCGAAATCGTCGATAAAGAATATATACTGGTAATAACCGGTATAGCGTATCGCCGCATAGACTGCGCCGTCGGGGAGATCAGCGCTGAATTCCTGCCATGCGCCTGTCTCTTCTGTGAAACTCTTTACTTTCACGAAATCGTCGGGATCAAGGCTTCCGGTGGAGTAAAGAACTTCGAAGGGCTCAATGCCGTAAGTAATGTTATAGCTCTTTGCCTTAAACGAGATTGTCTGCGCTTTGCCCGAGAGACGCGGCGAAATCGCCCAGTCGTCGTTCTGACTGGAATCGTTGTTGTAGAAGGCAGCGAGATAACGGGTGCCGGTGGCGGCGCGGAAAGTTTCGTTGAGATTGGCATTGGTGGCGTCCATCACGGTGAATGCCAGCGGCATGCCGGAGTAAAGTTCATTTACGCCGCCGAGGTCATAGATAATTCCTGTGCTTCCGCCATCGCGGTCGATAAATTTCCACTCTCCGGGGCTGGATGCTGCAAACGGCACATAATCCTCGAAACTGTCGGTGATTTTCGCCACAGGTTCCTTGGTGAGGTCTATGGCATCCCACCGCAGGTCTATGCCGGCGTCTGTACCGGTGGCCTCGAGGCCGCTTACGGCAGGATAGTCGGGAAGCATGAGTCGTACAGACTTCACGACGCTTTCGTTGTCGGCAATATTCTCGTCGCCCTCATAGACGACCTTCGCCGAATATTCATTTGTCTCATCGGAGAAGAGCGAGAGAGTTTCGGAGAAGGTTACGGAGGCAGTCTCGCCTGCAGCGAGATCCGCAAGGGATACCGAGGCGATGCGCTCTCCGGCGCGGAAGAGTTCTGCCGAAGCACCCGAGGCGGGAGCAATACCTTTATTCAAAACTCTCACGGTGAGGTTGAATCCAACGCCGGGTTCAGCCGTTTCGGGAGCAGAAAGCGAAGTTACTTTCAGATCCTTGGCGGGGAGGTCGCCAATCACGATATTGTCGATGGCATACGCTCCGTAGGAGTTTATGGTGGCCTTGAAACGGATCTGTACGGTTCTGCCGGCGTAAGCCGACAGCGGCACAACCACGCGGCACCATCCTTCGGAAGCTTTGTCGAGTTCGTTGTTCACAATCCCGGCCACAGAGACATAGTCGGATGCCGCATCCACGTCCCTGACCTCAATTTCGAGGGTGTTGGTGTCGTCGCGTTCGCCCGTGGGAGAGAGGAACTGGTAAACGTAGAACGAAAGTTTCGGGTCAGAGCATCCTTCAATGGCGATTTTGCCGGTATAGACCGCGCCGCATGCTCCCGGAGTCTCGGCGGTCATCACGAGCAGGGCATCGTCGTCGTCCTGCGACACGAGCTGTCCGATCTTATTGTCGCCGGTCACGGCCCAGGCAGGTGTCCCCGAGATTGCCGTAACTCCGAGCAGACCGCCCGAGCCGCCGCTGAACGACTTACCATAGGGCAGCGGGTAAGGTGTGCCCACGGGAATCATGGCCGAAGCCACGATTCCGGAAGCTCCGGATCGGGTGACAGCCGCCACGCCCATACGCGCGAACTGCTGGTCGCCGTCGTCCACCATCTTTCCGCTCCACGAAGTTGCGGCAACATCCTCGGCCACCATTTCATCGTTGACATCGTATATGGTATAGGTTATAAATTCGGGATTAATGGGATTACCGTCCTTGTCGGTTGCAGGCGCGTCCCATTCGAGGGTAACATGACCGGAAGCGGGAGACTCTGAAATCCGGAGGTTGGTAACAGGGCCAGGCACGTTGACACCGACAAACACCTCCGCCCGGGCTTCTTTGCCCTCGGCGCTGCCGGAGTAAGCGACCGCGCTGTAGGTGTGCTTGCCCATGCCGACGGCAGTGTCGGTAAAGGAGAGCTCTGCTCCGGGTGCAGGATCCCGGAACGTATGGATAAGTTCGCCGTCGCGTTTGAGTTCTATCCGGGAAACGGACTCGAGCGGATCGCCTTCAAGCGACGCAGAGGGGACTCTGAAGGTTATAGTAGCGCGGTTCTCGCCCGAGGGATCGGCCACTGCCTTGAAATCGCCGGGAGCCGAGGGCGACACCGGCGACACGCCGGCATTTACCGTAAGATTGTCGATGTAGAGATAATACTGATCAGCTTTGGTAATCTGATGGATGCCTATGTAGTACTTTCCGTCGGCTTCCGGTTTGAAATTAAACTTATGGGTACGCGGGGTTTTGTAATCGACAACAGTCGGAGACAGCAGGCATACGTTCATGCCCTCGACCGAAGGCGAAGTCCCGCAATAGATTTCAACTGTTTCCGGATAGTTTACATTATGGCAAAAGAGATCGACCGATATTGAGTAATCAAATCCGGCACTGAGCTTTATGGGCGGCGTTATAAGCCAGTCGTCACAATCTGTGTTGCCATAGTTGGCTCTTACATTGCCACCGGTGTATGAAAGCCATTCCCAGGTACGGCCGTCGTGGTTGCCGTCGATAACCGTGTAGAGGTCAAAATTATCGTCGGTTTCATAGGTCTCTGCAAAAGGCGGCAACAACGATCCCAAAGCTATACTTCCGGTACGGGAAGACGCCGAGGTCAGACCGGCATAGCCGGCTGTAACCTCGAAATAGAATGAGGTGAGCGCATCGGGTTCCTCCATGGGAATTTCGACGGAGGTATCCCCGGTTGTATAATCGGTTCCTCCGGGATACATCTTCACGGTGTAGGTCACCTCGGCAGGATTTATGTAGCCGCCGTCGGCGCTCCCGGTCACCGGCTTCCACTTCACGGTGAACTTGCCGCCGGCATATGAGGCTTCGGCTTCGGGAGCCGCGGGTACGCCTTTGCCTATAAACGCAGAAAGTCTGGCACGGGGGGAGGTACCGGCGGCGTTTGCCACCGTCACCACAAAGTCGTAGTTTCCGGCCTCCGGCACCGCGAGGGGTACGGCGCAATCGGCTCCGGGATTGCAGGAACCGGTGGCCTCCTGCTCGCCGTTGACCGTAACAGCATAATCGAGCGTGCCGCCAAGAGACTCGCCGCCGAAGGTCGATTCCGGAGCCGTGAAGCGGAGATTGCCGCTCAGCGAGCCTTCGGGAAAGTCGGCAGTGAGTCCGGAAACCGCATCGGGAGCGTCGTCGGCGGCCTCGGGAGCCGGAATCCATAGTCCGGTCACCTGCTCGCCATAAGGAAATTCCACAACGAGTGCGGTTGCGGCCGTTTCGGGATCGACAGTATAGAGAGCGCCTGTTCCGTCGCCGGGACTCACTGTCCAGTAGAGTTTGCCGCTGCGGTAGTCGAAAGTGGCGGAGGCATTGTTGAACGGAATTATTCCGGTATCACCGACAACAGCCGTTGCACCGGTGCTTTTGTCGACCTTCAGCAGTTCGCCTTTCAGGTTTATTGCAAAGGCGTTGCCGTTGCGATCGATTGCGAAAGCGTTCCATTTCTCCACCTGCGCGATGTCGGTTCGCGTTCCGGCGCGTAAATCGGCGGTTGCGAAGTGGAAATTTTTATCGGTCTTGCTGTAAAAGCAACCGTAGATCTGTTCGGATACAGGGTCGTAAGAGAGGTCTGTGGCAACGAGATCCTTGTCGGCGGTTTTGATAAACTCTTCTTCCCAAGTCTCGGTATTGTAGCCGTAGACAGTCACGAAATCCAGGGTACCGTAAGAAAAATGGCGCACGGAGTAGTAGATTGCGCCTGCACCCGCGCCGCCACCCGCATTCTGTCCGCTGGAGCCACTGAAAAGTTTTGTAAACGAAGTGGTCGAACTTCCGTTGGGAATCAGATAAACACCGGTAGTGTTCTCATCCCATGCAGGGTCGGCCGACGAGACCACGCCTCCGTATATCGCAGGTGCCTGCGTGGAACTCACCGTCGCCGCGCGCCGGATAGCGTTAAAACCTCCGTAGGCCAGATTTCCGGCACTGCGCCACGGTTGGATAAGCGGGCGGTCGGGTGTGGTATTTTCAGTTACTTTGCCCACCGAAGCTCCGGCTGAGGGCGATTTCGGCAGAAGTATTCCGCCGGGATTTTCCGCCTGTACGCTCAATGCGGCCGAAACGGCCAGCGCAGACAGAATTAAAGATATCGGTCTCATATGTGAAATTTACAATAATATTTAAAATATGGTATAGCTACCTGATTTTTATGAAAGGCGCCGGCGCACTGAGATTGTGGCAGGAAATCGGTATACATCCGGCCTTTATTTTTGACAAAGATACATCCTTTAACCGGATTTCACAAATTATATCTATTTTTATTCATATTATCCTGGCATTTTGACAACATATCCGCCATTGTACGAAATCATTGCACGGATATTGCGCGAAATTGCGGATGAATCCTGAAAAATTGTTTTCAAATCTATTTCTCTCAAGAAATTGTTGTATATTTGTAATCTTCTTTATAATAGCATATAAGATTATGGCACGACCAATAGCAGAAACCCCGATACTGACAGGTGAAGATGCTATCCGTTTTGAGAAACTCAGAATGGAAGTAGAAAACCTGAGCAAAGAACAGCGCGCCGAAAACTCAAGAAAGCTCAAAGAAGCGGTCAAAAAAGCGAAAGAATACATCACTATCTGCCTGTGAAAGATGATACCTAACTGTCGATGCTTACCTATCTGCCATAAATTTCTATCTGAAAAACGACTTCAAAGTATTGTCTGAGAAAATTCAGAATGACCACACGCGCCTCATGTTTTTCGACATGATGGAACTTGAATAACGCTTCAGGTTGGCTCCCCCACGAATTTTTCCGGTGACAAAACGATGGCTGTGTCGAGGTTTTTCACTACTTTTGCAGTTCGGGAATAAAACTGCCCGTTTCTCTCTGCAAGATCGCATTATGAAAAAATACAATCTTATCAACAATTCGCTGGGTTGGCTGTGTTTCGTAATAGCCGCCGTCACCTATCTGCTGACGCTGGAACCCACCGCGAGCTTCTGGGACTGCCCCGAGTTCATTTCGCAGGGCTACAAACTTGAAGTCGGTCACCCGCCGGGCAACCCGATCTTCATGCTTGCCGCCCGTTTCTTCGTGAATTTCGCTTTCGGCGACATCAGCAAGGTGGCCGTTATGGTCAACGCCATGTCGGCGCTCCTCTCCGCCGGAACGATTCTCCTGCTTTTCTGGACCATCACTCATCTGGTAAAGCGTCTGATCGTACGCGACGATGCCACAGAAATCTCACCGGTGAAGATGCTCGTGATTTTCGGTTCGGGCATCTGCGGCGCCCTCGCCTATACATGGAGCGACACCTTCTGGTTCTCGGCCGTGGAGGGCGAAGTCTACGCATTCTCGTCGTTCTGCACGGCGCTGGTGTTCTGGCTTATTCTCAAATGGGAAAATCGCGCCGACGAGCCCCACAGCGACAAGTATCTGATTCTGATTGCCTACGTGATAGGCATTTCGATTGCCGTACATCTGCTCAACCTGCTCTGCATACCGGCCATCGGACTCGTGATATATTACCGTCTCTGGAAGAACACAAACGCCAAGGGTTCGCTCATCGCGCTCGCCGTATCGGCGTGTGTGGTCGGCCTGATTCTCTACGGCCTGGTTCCCGGATTCATTGAGGTGGCCCAATATTTCGAGCTGCTGTTCGTCAACGGATTCGGCACCTCTTACAATGTGGGCGTAATCGTCTACGCCTGCCTCGCCGTGGCCTGCTTCGTGCTTGCCATACGTGAGCTCTATCTGCAGCGAAGCGTGAACAAAATCAAGATTTACGTTTTTCTCTCCATTCTGCTCTCAGGCATTCCTTTCATAGGCGACAGCCCGGCGGTTCCGGTGATCATCATGCTCGCCGTGGGAGGCTACCTGCTCTTTGCCAAGAAACTGCCCGTAAGGATTCTCAACCTCGTGGTCACGAGCATCTTCGTGATTTTCATAGGCTATTCGTCGTATGCGCTTCTGCTCATACGCTCCTCGGCGAATCCTCCCATGAACCAGAATGCGCCCGACAACGTGTTCTCGCTCGCCTCTTACCTCAACCGTGAACAGTACGGCGAACGCCCGCTCTTCTACGGGCAGACCAACAATTCGTCGGTTGTCTATGAGGTCGACAACTCCGGCAACGTGTCGCCCAAGTACACCGAAGGCGCCGCGCTCTACTCGAAGATTGCAAAATCGTCGCCCGAGATGCCCGACAAATACGTGGTGTCGGGCCATAAGAAAAACTACGTGATGGCGCCGGAGCTCAACATGCTCTTCCCGCGCATCTACAGCGGACTCCACACTCAGGCTTACACCGACTGGATCGGGATGCGCGGAGTGCCTGTCGACGCAACCGTCTACGTTGATGCCGACGGCAATACGCTCCAGACCCAGACCAAGACAAAACCCACTTTCGGAGAAAACCTGCAGTTCTTCCTCGTTTATCAGCTCAACCACATGTACTGGCGCTATTTCATGTGGAATTTCGCCGGCCGCCAGAACGACATCCAGGGCAACGGCGAGGTTAACCACGGAAACTGGATTTCGGGGATACCTGTAATAGACAATCCGCGCCTGGGCGACCAGTCACTGCTGCCCTACGACGAGGGTGAAGGCAACAAGGGCCACAACGTGTTCTATATGCTGCCGCTGATTCTCGGCATTATCGGTCTCGGCTGGCAGGCATTCACCTCCAAGCGCGGCATCGAGCAGTTCTGGGTCATATTCTTCCTCTTCTTCATGACCGGCATAGCCATCGTGCTCTACCTCAACCAGACCCCGACGCAGCCCCGTGAGCGCGACTATGCGTTCGCAGGTTCGTTCTACGCCTTCGCAATCTGGATCGGCATGGGTGTGGCCGGCATCTGGGCTCTCGTGCGCAACCTCATGACAAAGCGCGCCAAGGGCACGCCCGAGCCGGAGGACGCCACAGGCGAACCCTCCACTCCCGCCGAGGCGCGCCACTCACTCGCCGGTGCTATCGCCGGCGCGGTAATAGGTCTGATTGTGCCGCTGCAGATGGTGTCGCAGACATGGGACGACCACGACCGTTCCGGCCGCTACACCACCCGCGATTTCGGCATGAATTACCTCGACTCGCTCGACCCGAACGCCATAATCTTCACCAACGGCGACAACGACACCTTCCCGCTCTGGTACGCCCAGGAGGTGGAGGGACACCGCACTGACGTGAAAGTGGTGAACCTCTCGTATCTCACCACCGACTGGTATGCCAACCAGATCCAGCACCCGTCGTACGAGGCTCCGGCCATCGACATGCTCGCCACTGCTCCCGACTACGCCTACGACCGCATGCAGTTCTCATATTTCAGCCCGGATGCCGATACCACGGCGGTTGACGTATTCGCTTCGCTGCGGCAGATTTACGATAAAAACTCGAGCAACAACCGCTGGAACGCGCCGATGATGAAATATCCCAACATGTTCATACCCGTCGACGTGGATGCTGCTGTAAAAGCCGGCGTAATCACCCCCGGAGAGGCCGAGAGAGCCGACTCTGCCATCGTGGCCGATATGCTCGCCGATCCCGAGTCATCGCGGACCGGAGGCATGACCCTGAGTCAGGTGCTCTCGCTCGATATGCTCGCCACAAGCGTGAAAAACGGCTGGAACCGCCCCATATATTTCGCATCAACGGTTCCGTCGAGCTACTACATAGGTCTGCAGCCGTATCTCCGCTCAACAGGTATGGCTTATCAGGTTACGCCCATGCGCAATCCTGAGAACAGCAACTATGATATCGTGGCCGTCGACACCGACAAAGCATACCGCAACATCACAGAGAAGTTCCGCTGGGGCGGTCTCGACAAGGTGAAAGACCCGTCGGACATCTATCTCGACGAGACCGTGCGCCGTATGGTCACCACCACCCGCTCCTATATGCTCGACGCCGCAACGGCGCTCGTCAACGAGGGCGTGCGTGCCGAGCTGGCAGACTCCGCAGCGCTCACACCCGAGCAGAAAGCACAGGTTGAGGCATACAAGAAAGACCGCTACGCCAAGGCTAAGACTATTGTAGACCTCATGATAGAGAAACTTCCGGAGGCCGCGCAGCCCTACGCCGTTCAGGTTCCCCAGAAAATTGCAGGAATCTACATGCGCTTAGGCATAGCTACCTCCGACAAGGCCTCGGCGCAGAAAGCGCTCACTATTCTCGAGAAAGAGATGGAACGCTGCGCCCGTAACCTGCGCTACTACTCGTCGCTCTCGCCGTGGCAGAAAGCCACGCTTACCAACACCGACAAGTATATCGAGACATATTATATGATCGACCTGCTGCAGGATTACGCCGATGCCGGAGGTGACACGGAGAAGATGGTCAACCACCTCGCCGAACTCGGAGTCGACCTCAACGCCCTGGCCGCCCGACTCGAAAAATAAAACCGATTTAGCGGTCGGAGAACCCGTTCAGGATTCTCCGACCGCTAAATTTCACACCACTCCACGAAATGCTGATCGAACAGCCTCCATTCATATACCGACTTCTTTTCCCCGAGGCCATCTGGCGCATCAAGCGGCGCGGCCGCAAGATGGTGTTTCTTACGTTTGACGACGGTCCCATTCCCGAAGAGACCCCCTGGGTGCTCGATACCCTCGACCGTTACGGCGTAAAAGCCACTTTTTTCATGGTGGGCGACAACGTGAGGCGTCATCCCGAAATCTTCGAGGAGATAAAGCGCCGCGGGCACTCCTACGGCAACCACACAATGCACCATCTGCAGGGGCTGCGGGAGTTTCCCACAACTTTCCTGCGCGATATTGCTGAAGCCGACAAACTGATCGACAGTCCTCTCTTCCGGCCGCCACACGGCATTATGTGGGGAAATCAGGCCAAACTCATAAAAAATCATTATAATATAATAATGTACGACCTGATTACCCGCGACTACGACCGAGATCTGCCCCCTGAGCGGATTTTCGAGAATGTGAAACGCTACGCCCGCAACGGTTCAATCATCGTGTTCCACGATTCGATAAAAGCCTCACGCAATATGCGCTACGCTCTGCCGCGTGCCATAGAGTGGCTCAAGGAACAGGGCTATGAATTCGGCGTCATACCTATGTAATCTGGCAGCGCTGATATGACTCTCCCCGAAATTTCCAGACTGCTCGACGACGCAGGCGCCTGCCGCTGGGGTACAGCCGACGCACTGCCCCCTCCCCCGCCGACCATAAAGCAATATGCTGACTGGATTGCTTCCGGCAAGCATGGCACGATGGATTATCTCGACCGCTATCACGACGTGCGCAGCGACCCCCGCCTCCTCCTTCCCGGAGCCCGTTCGATAATCGTTGCGGCATTCAACTATTACCATCCCGAAGTCCCGCGGCTTCCGATTGCCCGCTACGCCCTCGGCAGAGACTATCACGAAGTGGTGCGCCGCCGGCTCATGGCCGTTGCCGATTCCATAACCGCCGGCACGGGAGAGACGTGCCGTGTTACGGTCGACACCGCCCCTCTGCGTGAACGTTATTTCGCCGTGCGTGCCGGCGTGGGGTTCGTTGGAAAAAACAACCTTCTTATTGTACCCGGAATCGGCTCGTGGGTAGTGCTCGGCGAGATTATCACAACGCTGTCTCTTCCACCGTCCGAGCCTTGCGTCCTGAATTGTGCAGACTGCGGCAGATGCGCCGAAGCGTGCCCCGGCGGCGCTCTCGACGGCAGCGGGTCGGCCGCCGACGCCCGGCGGTGTCTGTCGTATCTCACCATAGAATACCGCGGGGCGACACTCCCGTCAGACCGCATTCCGTCGCTCTACGGCTGCGACGTATGTCAGGCCGTATGCCCCCACAACGCCACGGCTCCAGTAACTACTATTCCGGAATTCATGCCGCGTAGCGAGCTTCTCACACTCTCGGCAGAACAGGTTGCCACCCTTTCCCAGCCCGAGTTCTCGCGCATTTTCAGCCATTCGGCCATCAAGCGGGCCAAACTCGCCGGACTTCTGCGCAACCTGCATTATCTCGACCGCCGACAATAATTTTTGGTCAAATGGATTATTTCCATTATTTTTGAGCCAGAAAATTATGAGAAAAATGAAATCACGCATAGCCGCATTAATATTCGCCATAGCCTCTGCCGTCACGGCCGCAGCCGCCGGGAGTGTGCCGTTTGTCGACACCTCAAAGAGCCCGGACTTCTTCGACATAAACATCCACGCCCTCGTGGGCGGAAGCTACGTGACTAACAACTATACCGACATTTTCCCTCAGATTTCCGACATCAACTCCTCGATGCGTATGGCGTGGGGCGCCGGCGCCGGCGCAACCTTCAACGTGAACCGCTTCTTCGGCTTCGGCACCGAACTGAACCTCACGTTCAACTCCACCCGCACAACTTTCAATGTAGCGTCAGAAGACAGCCGTCATCTCAGCGATGTATATCTCCGAAACAACTTCCGTTACATAAACATACCGTTTTTTGTCACCTTCCGCTTCCACCTGGCTCCGCAGGTGAAATGGAACGTCGACGGAGGTCTCTATTATAGCTACGGCGTGGGTGGGAAACAGAAATCCACCATCTACACCGCCACGGTCAACGACCTCGGCCAGCTCATTCTTAACGGAAGCACCGTGAAAAGCGATTACTTCAACGACCCCGGCTGCTTCCTCAACTCCTATCTCCGCGGCGACATCGGTCTGCACCTTGCCACCGGGCTCACTTTCCACAACCGCGTGAACATAGGGATCCGCCTTCAGACCGGACTAAAGAACGTGGCGCGCTCCTATGGTGTAGCTCATCCCTCAAGCCATAATTTCAACTTCTTCGCCTCCGTAGGCTACATCTTCTGAGCAGATCCGCCGTAAACCAATCCGGCGAAAAAGCGGAGCGTTTTATACTGTAAAAGACGAGTATTTATTTCAAATCATTAGCCGAAAAGATATATTCATATAAGATTTCGCCCTTTTCGTTAAGATAAGAATAATGCAAAGTTATTCCCTTTTCTTCAATTTCAATTAAATAATCGGGGCTTAGATTAGCACGCAAATTATTTATTAAAGCCATACGATTATGTTGGATTATATCATCAGTGATATTTGATGAATCAACATCACCTTCAACTCTATATACCCAATTAGCTTCTTTATCTTTAATAAACCCGTTGATTAAATAGACTCCGTTAACGACTTTCAACGGAAACTTCATATTTGAAAATGTATACTCCAACATTTCCAAATATGGTTTAAGAGAAGAAAAGTCTCCGTTTTTAAGTTTGTAGTAGACTATGGGGATTGCAGACGCAGGAACTGTAACAAATTGGGTTTTATTTAATCCATCTGATGTTGGATAAGTAACTATCGTCCTGAATCCTGCTTCGGCATCAATCATTAAAATAGAGAATATCTCATCGTAGCCAGTCAGTAGTTGGGCTATCCCATTTTCAGAAGAAGCGTTTTTAATAACACTCTCAACAAATTCAGGATTAAGGGTATAGTTTATAACAAGCATTTTATCTTTTTTATCTACACCAATATTCGTAAGAACTATTCCCGGAGCTACATTATAAGGGAATACAATAGAGCTGTGTAGGGAATCCACCACTTCTGCAAAGCGGTCAATACTACTATTTTTAGCCGTGATTGAGTGTGTAATGAAGATTACACATACAAAAAGGAAAATGAATTTAGGATATTTGTGCATAGTAAAACAGTATTTATGCCATTTATAAACGTAAAGTTACGAAAATTTCTGCTATTCATCATCTTCCACATCCAATAAATTGCGGTGGGCGTTCATGGGCGTTCTCGATAGCGAACGGCGAGCCTTGCTTACGTCGGAGCCTCGGTGGCTATGTCGGAGCGCAGCACATCTGCCGGAATATCGGGTATCACGGCGATGTCGGCTACATCTTCTGACCTACCACCGGCTTCCCCCGCTTCCCAATAAGGACAATCTCATTGTCAGTGGCTACGTTTTGATTCCTTTTCCTTAGAGTCCCTATAAACATTGCTTACTTTACTGCGCCCGAATGCCCACGACACCCTGAAGGTGAGTGCATGGGAATGCACGTCATTGCGGGTATTCACAACGTAATTGTTATAGTACGCTTTCGATTTCGTGATATTCCAGCCGAAAGGATCATTGATTGCGAGGGCGAGATTCAGTCGGTTGTCAAGAAGCGAATACCGGATGTCGCAGCCGATAATGGAAATTGACGAGTAATGAATCATCCTGTCTTTCCATGGGAAATAATGGCTGAAACGGAGATTGAATATAAGGGTCTTCTGTCTGTTCAGCATCCACGAGGTGTTAAGTTCGAGTTTGCCGCTCCAGCCATGATCGTTAGCTTCCTTGAAATCCGGCACTTTGGATTTGGCGACCGAATAGAATACTTCACCACCGAGCTTGAGGTTCCACCAGGAGAACAGCGATCGGTTATAAGAGGCATACAGACCGGTCTTGTTGGTGTTGAGACAATTTTCAGGAAGTGTGTACTGGCTTCCGTCGGCATTGAATCTCGTTACATTGCCGATGGCATTGTGATTGTACGAGTTGTAAAGCACGGCATAAACGCCTTTGAAACTATAGTTGATCTCTGCGTTATGGGAAATGCTTGGGTCAAGATCCGGGTTGCCTGAAAACCAGTCTCCCACTGTGGTATAATATCTGAACGGATTCAGGTCTCTGAAATTCGGACGTGTAATGCCCATTGAATATGACAGAGAGAACCGTCCTGCTTTCTGCGAGTTCCAGCTCAGATTGAGCGACGGGAACAGGTAGCCGTAACTTTTGTCATGGCGCATATTGTCAATCATCTGTATCCCCTTGACATCCGTATGTTCATAACGGAGTCCGAGTTTACCGAAGATTGAATTTGAGAAGCTTTTCTCCGCGCTTACATAGACGGCGGCTGTCTTTTCGTCGTATTTGAAAGTATTGCTATGCAAGGTGTTGTTGACCCGGTTGCCATCCGGGAAATCTGAAACTTGAAGATCTGTATGGTTATTGACACCTGTATATGCGGCTCCGGCATCCATTCTGAACGCGGAAAACGGCAGAGCGGCATCAAGTTTGACAGAATGGATGCGGTACTTGTTTGTCCCGTCATCCGTAAGCCTTGTGGGGTCGCTCTCATCCTGCCATGTCGTGACATCGGAAAAAGACCGTGTATGGCGGTTGAAGAAATTATACGTGAGGCTCAGCATCTTGCCCTTTGAATCTAACGACCAGTCGCCGAATGCCGTAAGGGTGGTTGCATCGTTCGGTTTCGCCGGTGAGAAGTTTCGGGAGTAATATGATGCCCCGTTGTCTATTGTCTTATCCGACAGATTGCTCTTGAACCTCATGGAATTGAAGTTGACGATGGCACCGGCACTGACACGGTCATTGAACTTATATTTGAAAAGCCCGTTAGCACCGAGAATCCGGTTTGTGAAATGATTCGTGCGGTCGGATGTACGCACATAGTCTGAGAAAGTATATGTCCGGTCGAGGTCGTTTATCCCTTTCATGTCCTGCCAGCTCACATCCGCCGAAAGTTCGACCTTTCGGGTGGAATGGCTGATGTTGCCGCCGAGAAGGCAGCTGAAATCCTCGCGTACCGTTCCGTTGCCCCATAGGTTGCCTCGTGTGCCGAGAGCTTCATTGCGTGTGGTTATGCTGATGTAAGCCACATTCGTGGAGGCGGCATACTTCGCCGGTGGTGTGGTGAGCAGTTCTATTTTCTCGATTCCGGAAGACTGGAGATTCTTCAACCGCAGAGCGATTGCCTCGTCCGGCATTTCAAGCAGGTGCCCATCGATGATGTATTTTACGGAGGATTTGCCTGCGACGCTGACCTGATCGTTTATCACGGAGACGCGGGGAATTCTGTCAAGGAGCTGCACGCCGTTCAGCCCCAGCGCGTAAGGATCGTTCTTTGCAAGATCTGTCTCTTATACACATCTGACGCTGCCGACGAATAGAGAGG
>UROS01000032.1 GCA_900549445.1 uncultured Porphyromonadaceae bacterium
CCGCCGCAAAATCGTCGAGGAAATCATGACGGCTCTCGGCTGTACCTTCGACCCTCGCCAACGGGGACTCTTCCTCTGGGGCCGTATCTCCGCCCCGGGTGTCACCTCCGAGCAGCTCGCCGACGATATTCTCTACAACCACCGCGTGTTCATAACACCCGGTTCTATCTTCGGCAAAAACGGCGAAGGCTACATACGCCTGTCGCTCTGCGCCCCGGAGTCCCGCCTGCGCGAAGCCCTCGAAAGAATTCAACAGAAATAACCGATTACCACATAAAAATCAGAAAAATGACTACCCCTTTCGTTATAGACGGCGTTGAACTCGCCAAACCGATGATTATTTCAGGCCCCTGCAGCGCCGAGAGCGAGGAGCAGGTTCTCGAAACCGCACGCGGCCTCGCCGCCGCCGGAGTGAAGATTTTCCGCGCCGGCATTTGGAAACCGCGCACAAAACCCGGAGGTTTCGAAGGCATCGGACTCCCTGGCCTCGAATGGATGAAAAAAGTGAAGGAGGCCACCGGTATGTACACCGCCACTGAAGTCGCCACGCGCGACCACGTGCAGGCCGCCCTCGACGCCGGAATCGACATCCTCTGGATTGGAGCCCGCACTACTGCCAACCCCTTTGCCATGCAGGAAATCGCCGACACCATTGCCGAACTCGGCAAGACCGACGTTCCCGTCCTCGTCAAGAACCCAATGAGCCCCGACCTCGACCTTTGGATGGGCGCGATAGAGCGCCTGCAGGCTGCCGGAATAAAGCAGGTGGGTGCAATTCACCGCGGTTTCAGTACCTACGACGGTTCCCCCAAGGAATCCAGACTCTATCGCAACGAACCCCTTTGGCGCATACCTCTCGAACTCCACCGCCTGATGCCGAAGCTCCTCATCATCGCCGACCCCAGCCACATGGGCGGTAAGCGCGAACTCATCGCGCCTCTTTCCCAGCAGGCTATCGACATAGGCTTCGACGGCCTTATCATCGAGAGCCACAGCTGCCCCGACTGCGCTCTCTCCGACAAAAACCAGCAGGTCACTCCCGCATCGCTCGGCGTGATTCTCGACAACCTCATCTACCGCAACACTGTCGACGCTCCCGCCGACAGTCTGAGCGACTACCGCCGCAAAATCGACCGTCTCGACCACGAACTTCTCGAAATTCTCTCCAAGCGAATGAACGTGTCGCGCGAAATCGGACGCTATAAGAAAGAACACGGCATGCAGGTCGTGCAGTCCGGACGCTATGAGGACATCATGCAGTCGCGTGTGGCCGCTGCCAGGGCAATGGGCATCAGCGAAGACTTCATGTGCCTCGTGCTTGCCGCTATCCACGAAGAATCCGTACGTCTCCAGCTCTGATTCCCTCCGCCATGAAGATTCTTATTCTCGGAGCCGGCAAAATGGGCCGGTTCTTCTGCGACGTGCTTTCTTTCGACCACCGCGTCGGCATCTACGACTTCAGCCCCGAGCGCCTGCGCTTTGTCTACAACGCCGAGCGTTTCAAAACCCTCGATGAAGTCGATGACTTCGACCCCGACCTCGTCATTAACGCCGCCACCGTAAAATACACCCTCCAGGCATTTGAATCCGTGCTTCCCCATATCCGGCCCGACGCCGTATTGAGCGACATCGCCTCCGTAAAGACCGGACTCCCCGGATTCTACGCCGGATGCGGACATCCCTTCGTCAGCACCCACCCCATGTTCGGGCCCACTTTCGCATCCCTTTCCAATCTCTCCCGCGAAAATGCAATCATCATAAAGGAGGGCGACGAAGCCGGACGCGAATTCTTCCGCAGCCTCTACCACAAACTCCACCTCAACATCGTCGACTACACCTTCGAGGAGCACGACCTGACGATTGCCTACTCCCTGTCGATACCCTTTGCCGCCACGCTGGCGTTCGCCAGCGTGATGAAGCACCAGGACGCCCCCGGAACCACCTTCAA
The DNA here is from genome assembly GCA_900549445.1 of uncultured Porphyromonadaceae bacterium. Classification (GTDB taxonomy): domain Bacteria; phylum Bacteroidota; class Bacteroidia; order Bacteroidales; family Muribaculaceae; genus Duncaniella. The sequence continues at coordinate 1,949 of UROS01000032.1, forward strand.
GCGCCACATGGAGATAGCCCGCGGGCTCATGAACGAAGACGACTTCCTCGTGAGCGAGATCCTCTTCAACCCCAACACCCCCGCGCAGCTCGACAACATACTCAGCCGTCTCACCGAGCTCCGCGACATAGTCGGCCGCCGTGACTCCGCCGCAATGAAACAATTCCTCGCCTCCGCCCGCGCCAACCTCGACTGAAATTCTCATTTATCATTGCTATCTTAGCTAATTTAGCTAAGATAGCTAAATTAGCTAACCAACCCAACCATGCCCCCCGACTTCGCCCGCCCGAAAACGAGCTACCGCAAACTTTACGTGTACCGTAAAGCCGAAGCTGTTTACGACCTGACCTACTTCTTTCTCCAGGGCCACATAGCGAAAACCGACCGCACCTGCGACCAGATGCTGCAGGCTGCCCGCTCCGGAAAGCAGAACATCGTTGAAGGGCGTGCGGATGCGGCGTCATCCGCGGAGATAGAGATCAAGCTGTTTGGAGTGGCCCGGGGTAGCCTCCACGAGTTGCTCAACGATTTCGAAGACTATATGCGCACCCGGCAGATTAACTTCTGGAATCAAAGCCATCCGCGTTTTGAAAATCTGCGGAAAACCTGCCGCGAACACAACGACACCGCATACTATACCGCACTTGCCGGTCGTCTGACCGACGAGGAATTTTGCAACCTGATGCTCACCCTGATAAACCAGACAATCGCGATGCTCAATAAAATGATCGACAAGATCAAAGATGATTTCCTCAGAAACGGCGGCATCAAAGAGCAGATGTACAACGCCCGCATCCAATCAAGACCCCCCCGCAAATAGCTAACTCAGCTAATTAAGCTAACTCAGCTAAAATCACTCGCCCTCATCTTCAGTAATCGTACTCATTTGAAAATTACTGTTGTTTTGCCGTTGATGATATAAAGGCCGGAGGGAAGCGTAGCTGTCGATTCTGCGTTTGTAAGTAATCTGACTCCGGATAGTGAATAGACTGTAAAGGCGTCGGTGCGGTCAGGGTCGATAAGGTATATGCCGGAGGTCAGATTGTTATAGTCGATGGTTTCGAGCCAGTTTCGCAGTAAGGATTTAGCGTTGGAAGTCTGTGAGCTGCGTATCCATAAACTCGGTGAGAGAAATTTCCCATCAGGGATCAGACGTTTGGCGTCACTCTCCACACCGCTGATGCCGCTGCTCGCACTTGATACAATCAGACCGATATTCTTACCTGCCATCTCGCTGCCATATTGAAAGAGAAAAGACTGTAAAGGAGCAGCCATATTGCTCCACCATAGAGGCGCGCCGACGATGACTGTCGAATATTGCGACATATCGACATTTACAGGGTCGATTGCCGGATATGAGGCGGAATCACTGGGCTTTTCTCGGATTGCCGCTATCTGGGCACTGCCGATAGCATAGTTGTTGGCGGCATAGTCCAGCCCCTTTTCAGCGGGTTCTACCTCGATTACGTCGGCTTCGATCTGCGTGCGCAGTTCATCGACGATACGCTCTACATTGTTCGTATAGCTGTAATAAACTATCAGGGTCTTTGCCTGTGCGGCCACGGCGAACAGTATTATCGATGCCGTAATTAATATTCTCTTCATAGTGTCTTGTCTTTATAATCCTACTTGTTTCTGTTGTTCATCATTATACCGGTTGCCGACAACGGGTATGGCCGCAACCGTGTTTTCAAGTTCCTTCCACTCTTCGTCACTGACGTTAAATGAAAGCGTGTGGAGATTTTCCAGAAGATGCGACTCTTTAGTGGTACCGGGAATCGGAACTATCCACGGCGCTTTATGGAGGAGCCATCCGAGAGCCGCCTGCGCGGAAGTCATGCCGCGAATCCTGCCCCATTGCTGCATGGCGTTGACAATCCTGGTGTTGGCGCGGATTGCATCCGGCTGAAAGCGGGGAAGAGTATGTCGGTTGTCGTTGGAGGTATCAAATTCAGTGTATTCGTTGATACACCCGCCAAGAAAACCCCGGTTCAGCGGACTGTAAGGCACAAAACCGATCCCGAGTTTGCGGCAGGTGTCGAGTACACCGTTTTCTTCCACCTCCCGGTGCATCAGATGATACTCGCTCTGGATTGCCGTCAGCGGGCAAATGGCATGAGCTTTTCTGATTGTGTCGGCGCTTACCTCGCAGAGCCCCCAGCGCTGAACTTTACCCTCCTTGATAAGTTCGCTGATGGTTTCCGCCACTTCCTCTATTGGAGTGTTCCTGTCGAAACGATGTTGATAGAACAGAGGTATGCTGTCAAGCCTGAGGCGGCGTAGAGAATCTTCGCAGTATCGGCGAACTGTCGCACGGCTGCTGTCCTGTCGTCCCGTACCTTTCCCGTTGACAACCTCATGCCCGAATTTTGTTGTCAGGTTCACACGACCCTTGTATGGAGACAGAGCTTCTCCTGCCAAAATCTCATTATTGAGTGGCCCGTAGATGATGGCAGTGTCGAAAAGAGTAACACCTCGGTCAACGGCCTCATGTATTATGCGGATGCATTCTTTCTTGTCCGGTGATTGTGAGCGATTATAGTTCATTCCCATACAACCGAAACCAAGTGCGGATACTTCCATGGCGGCTTTGCCGGAGCCGAGGGTACGGTATTCCATGCCGTCTTTTCTCACTATAGCTCCGTTTCTGCCTGTCATGGCAGCCTCGGCTGCCCGTACTTTGTTGAGCGTCGGTGTAATCGCCAGAGCTGCTCCGATGGCGGCGGCAGTTTTCAAAAAGCCCCGCCTGCTGAATGTTTTATCTTCTCTCATAGTTCTATCTTCTTGATTATTCTTGCCGGATTGCCTGCGACTATTGTCATCGGAGGCACATCGTGAGTTACAACACTCTGAGCACCCACTATTGAGCCATAGCCGATCTTCACACCGGGGAGGATTGTGGAATTTATGCCTATCCATACCTTATCCTCTATCACAATGGGCCTTCCATAGGTTGCGCTGCGGTTGTCTGGGTTAACATCATGATTTATGGTTATAAGATTGCATTTCGGACCGATGAAAACGCCGTTGCCGATGGTTATTCTCCCTCGTCCGAAGAACGTGCAGCATTGCTGGATGAAACAGTTCTCGCCGATGGTCACCGGCTTGCCATAGTCAATGTAGAGAGGTGGCAGGAGGGTTGTGCTTTCGGGCATTGGCTTGCCGAGGATTATCTCCATCAGCTCATGTACACGTTTTTGATTGCGGATGCTGACGGTGTTCAGTTCCTGCGAAGTCTCCATGCAGGAAAAAATGTCGTTTATCAGGGCATCATATCCCGGCTCGTTTGGCGAGACCATCTCGCCGTTGAGGTCTTTGGTAAATATGTCGTTCATTATTGCGATGTTTTGATTTAAGAAGTCGTCTTAAATAACTTCAGCACCGCAAAATTACGACGAAAGCCGCGCAATTGTTTTGTTGTGCGGCTCAATTTGTTTTGTCAGGAAGTTCATTTAAGAGAATGTCGGCGCCATGCCATACATTTCCTTATAGAGTTTCGAGAAATGCGAGAGGTTCTTGAAGCCTACGTCGAAGCATATATCCGATATCTTGCGGCCTCCTTTGCGGATAAGTTCACGGGCGGCTTCAAGACGTCGGTGTATCAGCCATTTTTGCGGCGTCAGCTCACTTACTTTTTTGAAATCACGTTTGAAAGTGGCAAGACTGCGCCCCGTATAGTATGCCATTTCATCCATTGAAAGATCGTTCATGTAGTTGTGCTCCATGAAATTCACAATGTCGATTTTCCACGGCTCCACAAAATCGAACAGGGAGGCATATAGATTTTCATCAGTTTTCAGAATGGCAAACATACCTTCCGCCATCTTCATTTTTAGAATATCACTGTCAGGGACTGAACCGGTATCGAAATATGGCAAAAGTGATTCAAAGAGACTCCGTACATCAATCCTGTTGGACGGAAATTTCACCAGGCTCGCCCTCTCCCGTTTAGCATCTTTAGGAATCTTCCGGCGGTTGAGGGTCTGGAAAAAATCTTTCAGGTATTCGCGGGAGAATTTCATCACGATCGAGCGATATGGTTTGCCATCCTTAACCCGTTTTTGTAGCCACATCCGGTTGTCACGCCGCATGAAAGCGCAGTCACCGGGATGAAGAATAGTCTTTTTCGTTCCGTCTGTTATTTCCAGCTCGCCCGAGTGTATATAGATGAGAGTATGCTCGCGGTTGCAGTGAGCGCAACCACGGTCATCGGTGAAGTAGCTCGCGATAAACACCTCCGAGCAATCGAATTTCTCCAGTTTTTCCATAAGTAACTCTTGAAAATTAATTTATGGGTCGTTACTTAATAAGCGATTTTACCGCAAAGTTACTGAATTTCTCCTCAAAACGCTTTGTTGTCAGGCTCAAATTAACTTTTAGCCGGGATATGTCGGTCTGCAGGATAACAAAAAAGGTTCTCCAGACGAAATAAGCGGCCATAGCCCCATTATTCGCCCCGGGACGGTTTCTGAAATCTGTCCCGGGTTCGCTTTTTTTGAGTTTTGTTCACATTGTTAAAAACAAAAACATTACTTTTACGGTTAAAAATAGAAACGTCAAAACTATTTACTTTGAGTCATTCATTCGTACATAAGGCTATCAGGATTGTGTCGTGGACTTTAGGAGCTCTTGTCGCACTCGTCCTCATCCTTCCGGCACTTCTTTATGTACCATTCATTCAGGATTTTGCACGCTCAATTGCCGTAAAAGAAGCGTCGAAAGCAACTGGAATGGACATCAGCGTCGGGCATCTCAGGCTTAAATTCCCTCTGAAACTCGCCGTTGCCGACGTAACCGTGATTGAGGCGTCCGCCGACACCATGCTTACCGCCCGGAATCTCGACATTGCGGTCAAGCTCCTTCCGTTGTTTCAGGGAAATATCGAAGTGGACGGCGCACGCCTCGAAAAAGCGTTCTATCAGATGGGCAATTCCGACTCTCTGATGTGGCTGCGAGCCAATGTCAGTCTCGCCGATATCGATGGCACCGATATTAATCTGAAGAGCGGCTCCATAAACCTCCGCCGCGCTCTCATCGACGGCGCCCGTGTCACGCTGCGTATGCTCCCCGACACCGCCGTTGCTCCGGTCGACACCGCCGCCTCGACTCCCTGGCGCATTAAAGCCGACGACATCCGGCTACGCAATATCTCGTATTCCATGCAGATGCTCCCGACAATCGACTCGCTCGGAGTCGTGGTTGAAAACGCACGCCTGCGCAACGGACTTGTCGATATGGCCACCCGAACCATTCATGGAACTTCCCTGTCTGTCGACAGCGTTACGGCCACCTACCTTACTCCGACTGCGCAGTATCTTGCCGCGCATCCTGTCGTAGCTGTAGCTGCCGACTCACTGCCTGTTGACCCGCTAAAGATGTGGACCGTAACCGCCGACTCTCTCAGCCTTACGGCGCGGCGGGGACTCTACGCTGTCAGGGATGCCCGCCCTGCACCCGGTTTCGACGTGAATTATATTGAAGTAACCGACGTAGATATCCGTGTCGACTCATTCTATAACCGCGGAACCTCCATTACGGTGCCATTGCGTAAATTCGCCGCCTCAGAGCGCTGCGGAATTCAGCTTTTCGGATCCGGTACATTCTCCATGGACAGCACCGCCATGAGCGTGACCGGAATGGACATCTCAACCCTGCGCTCCTCGGCGCGGCTTGACGGCCGCATGGGAATCGGCGACCTCGCCGCCGACAAGAATCTGCCGCTCATGCTCAAGGCTGACGTCAGGATCAGCCTCGACGAAATCCGTAAGGCTATGCCGGCTGTAGCTCCGATGCTCGCTGCGGTTCCTGCCGCCCGCGAAGCTCTCCTGAAAACTGATATCGACGGAACTACAGGCTCGCTCGACCTTTACAGCCTTTCCCTGAAAGTACCGGGCCTCGCGGCGGTAAGCGGAGAAGGACAGATCAATAACCCTTTCAATTTCAAAGAGATGGAGGGCGATGTGAAGATTTCCGGCAAATTCGCCGGTCTGAACTCGGCCCGCAAGCTCCTCCCTGCCTCTCTCGCCCATACGCTCAACCTGCCGGAAATGGCCATCGACGGCGACGTTGTCTATAAACCGGGACTTATAAACGGTTCCCTCACTGCCACCACTTCTGGAGGCGAACTTGCTCTCGAAGGCGGCTGGAACGCCCGCGCCGAGGGTTACGACGCCAATCTGCGCCTGACGCAGTTCCCCGTCGATGCGATTATGCCTTCTTTGGGGGTAGGGGCTGTAACCGCATCGCTCGCGGTCAACGGCCACGGCTATAATCCGATGTCGGCGAAAACCGACGTCAACGCGGATCTTGATCTGGCAAGCATCATATATCAGGGCCAGCAGTACCGGAATGTGATTCTGCAGGCTGAAATAAGCAACGGAACGGCAACCGGGCTGCTGAGCAGTAACAACCGCGATGCCGACATGAGCGTGAATTTCGACGCCCGGTTCCGGGGTGATACTATAGATTACGAAATCGACGGCGATCTGCGCAACCTCGACCTTATGGCCATGAAACTTTCTCCCTCCATGAACCGCGGTTCGCTGCGGCTCGGCAGCGAGGGTTGGGTAAATGTCAGGAATATGACTGTCGGAGCCGACGCCCGGATCGACAACCTCGCGTGGTCTATGCCCGACGTAGATCTCATAACCCCCCGGATAAATCTCAGCCTACAATCGTCCGACTCCTCGATGACAGCCTCGCTCGCCAACGGCGACCTCGATATGAAACTTCACTCTCCCGTGGCGCTCATGGACTTCGTCAAGGGGGTGTCGGGAGTCTCGCCCATCCTCGAAAAGCAGTTGGCCAACAGGCAGATCAACGTCGACTCTCTCCAGAAAGCCGTACCGAAGATGGATCTTCTGCTTACCATGGGCAGCAAAAACGTGGCCGCACAGTATCTCGCCGACGCATCGGAAATATCCTTTTCCGACCTTATGATGAGCCTCCACAACGACTCGCTCATCTCGCTCGGTGTGAGATCCCGCGGTCTGAACATCAGCTCCACCAGGCTCGACACCGTTAATTTCGAGGCCATACAGCACGGGCGCTACCTCGTATATAAGGGCAATATCGGAAACCGCCCCGGCACGATGGACGATTTCGCCCGCGTTATGGTCAACGGCTTCGTGGGAGCCGACCGCATCGCGGTTTTCTTCCGCCAGAACAACATTAAGGGAGAGCGCGGATTCAACCTCGGTCTGTCGGCTATAATGAGCGACAGCGTGCTCACCGTGCGCCTCGTGCCCCGCAAACCCACCATAGCCTACAAGCCATGGACGCTTAACGACGGCAATTACATAAGCTATAACCTCTACACCCGCCATCTCGACGCCGACCTTGAGCTTGAGAACAACAGCAGCTATCTGAAACTCTTCACCCTCCACGATTCCGTGGCAGCCGGTTCCGGCGAACGCCGGCAGGAGGACATCGTGCTGCAGATCTCACAGCTTCATCTCCAGGACTGGCTCTCGATCTCGCCTTTCGCACCTCCGATCCGCGGCGACGTCAACGCCGACATGAAATTCAGATGGGATGCCACCGCTCTGATCGGCCACGGCACTATGGGACTGACCGACATTTATTACGGCAAGGATCGCGTGGGTACGTTCGACCTCGACGTTGACGTAAGCAACTCCTCATCCGGTGCTCTCAACGCAGAAGTGGCTCTGCTCGTGGACTCCGTAAAGACCATCACGGCCATCGGTTCGCTCAATGACTCCACCAAATCCAATCCGTTCCTGCTCGATTTCTCCATGATAAAATTCCCGCTCCGCGTGGTGAATCCGTTCCTTCCTAAAGACATGGCCCAGCTCAGCGGACTTCTGAACGGCAATATGAAGATTACAGGCGAAATGACCGCGCCGGTATTCAACGGCTACATCAACTTCGACACCACCGGAATCCTCGTGCCGATGCTCGGTACGCGATTCAGCCTGTCGGACGACAATATTCCCGTCGACAGCAACGTTGTGCGCTTCAACGGTTTCCGGATAAAAGGCTGCAACGACAATCCGCTGATAATCGACGGCACGGTCGACGCCCGTCACCTCACGGATATTGCGATGGACTTCACCGCCAGGGCATCAAACATCCAGGTCATCAACTCGTCGCGGCCCAAGGGCGCCGACGCTTACGGGAAAGCGTTTCTCGACATAGACGCCGATGTGAAAGGCAATATGGAGCATCTGAACGTCAATGCCGACCTGAAGGTGCTTTCGGGCACTAACGTGACATACATAGTGCCCGACGCAACATCGGCCATCGCCTCGCAGTCGAACTCCGACATGGTTACTTTTGTACAGTTCAACGACACAGCCCAGGTCACGAAAGCCGACTCGATAACCACGTCGGCCATGGCACTCAACCTTATGGCCAACCTCGTGGTGGAGCCGGGTTCGGTAATCACCGTCGACCTCTCCTCCGACGGTCAGGACCGTGTGCGTGTGGAAGGTTCCGGAGACCTTGACTACACGTTGAGCGCCCTAAACGGCGACCGCCTGACCGGCCGGTTCAACATATCCGGCGGATTCGTGCGCTACAACATCCCCGTGATGGGCGAAAAACGTTTCGATTTCAACGAAGGATCATACATATCCTTCAGCGGCGATATGATGAATCCCACGCTCCACGTCACGGCGGTGGATCAGCTCAAGGCGAACGTCACGCAGCAGGGTCAGAATTCCCGTCTGGTGAATTTCGATGTCATTCTCAACGTGACAGGCACTCTGCAGAACATGGGAGTGGCCTTCGACCTCACAACCAACGACGACATAACGGTGCAGAACGAACTCGCCTCCATGTCGCCCGACCAGCGTGCCAACCAGGCGATGAACATGCTTCTCTACAACGTCTACACCGGCACCGGCGGAACGAAAGGCAACGCCAATCTCTCCGGCAACGCCCTCTATTCGTTCCTCACCTCGCAACTCAACTCGTGGGCGGCGAACAACATCCGCGGCGTCGACATCTCGTTCGGCATCGACCAGTACGACAAAACCTTCAACGGCTCCACTTCCACAACCACGAGCTACAGCTACAAAGTGTCGAAGACGCTTTTCAACGACAGGTTCAAAATTATAGTAGGCGGCAATTATTCGACCGACGCAGATGCCGACGAGAACTTCTCGCAGAACCTTATCAACGACATTTCGTTCGAATACATGCTCAACCGCAGCGGTTCGATGTATGTGAAAATCTTCCGTCACACCGGCTTCGAGAGTATCCTCGAAGGTGAGGTCACGCAGACAGGTGTCGGATTCGTGGTGAAACGCAAAATCAACTCCCTGCGCGACATTTTCCGCTTCGGCCGCCGCAAAAACGAACTCAACCAGCCCGACGATGCAAACAAGAAGTAACATACTGACTTTAACGGCACTTATGGTGTCAGTTCTCATTCTTGCCACGGCCTGTTCAACTACGTCGCGGCTCGGCAAGGACGAAATACTCTATACAGGCGTAAAGAAAATTGAAATCACGCCTCCGGAAGGGGAGAAGTTCCCCTCTGGCGTGGCTTCGAAAATAGACGACGCCGTCCACGTCAAGCCCAACAATCCGCTTTTGGGAAGCGCTACCTACCGCGTGCCTTTTCCGCTCGGACTCTGGGTCTACAATCACTGGAACGACCCGGGAAAGGGTCTGAAACACTGGCTTTACGAGAAACTCGTGGCGGAACCGGTGCTCGTTTCCGACGTGCGTCCTGAAGTGAGGACGAAGATGATCGACGAGATACTCGACAACAACGGTTATTTCCGCGGCACTTCTGAATTCGAACTCGCCCAGGGCAAAAACAAGAAGAAAGCGAGCATAGTATACCGGGTGGAAACCGGAAAGCCCTATCTGCTCGATTCTATAATCCTGCTGCCCGACACTACGGCTCTGTTCCGGATGATCGACTCGATAGCTGCCGGAAGCAGATACCTGCGCCCCGGCATGCGCTACTCAACCGATTCGCTCAGCGCAGAACGAGTGAGAATAACCAACGCACTGCGCAACCGCGGCTACTACTTCTTCCGTCCGGAATATATAGAATATCTCGCCGACAGCACCATCACTCAGGGAGCGATAGCCCTGAAACTGGATGTGGCGAAGAATATCCCTCCGCAGGCGCTCATTCCGTACAAGACAGGCACCGTCACCACCTATATTTACCGCAACACCGGCGGAGGCACTCCCGACACCATCGAGACGCGCCGCGGCAAGGTAATCCGCTATCTGCCGTCGCGCCTGAGGGAGAACCTCATCCCCTCGTGCGTGACTTTTCGCGAGGGCCGTACCTTCTCCGTAAGGAGCATGAACCGCACGCAGACCAACCTTGCGCGCCTCGGCATCTTCAACGGCATAAACATCACCGTGACGCCCGACTCGCTCCGGGCAGGCGACCCGAGGCTCAATGTCGATATAGAATGTACATACGACAAGCCTCTTGAGGCCGCACTCGAGGTAAACGTTTCGTCGAAATCCAACAGTTACCTCGGCCCGGGAATGACGTTCAGTCTCACCAACCGCAACACTTTCGGCGGGGGCGAACTCCTTACAGTGGCGCTTACGGGCACCTACGAGTGGCAGACCGGGTCGTCGCGTCTGAAATCGTCGATATTCAACTCCTATGAGTTCGGACTCAACGCCACCCTGTCGTTTCCGCGGCTTCTCGCGCCGCGGTTCATACCGCGCACGCGGCGCGACGTGAACTGGACGCGGATTTCGCTCGGTTCCGACATTCTCAACCGTCCGCACTACTTCCGCATGGCGCAGTTCAATACTTCGTTCGCCTACGACTGGCAGTCGTCGAAATACATATCCAACAGTTTCACGCCGTTCAAGCTCACCTACACCAAGCTGATGAACACGACCGCGGAGTTCGACTCGATAATGAACGCCAACAAGGCGGTGGCCCAAAGCTTCCGGTCGACATTTATTCCGCAGATGTCGTACAGTTTCGTGTTTGACCGCCGCATAGACCGCGACAACACCATTAACTGGCAATGGACCATCCAGGAGGCAGGCAATATCTTCTACGGCATCTATCAGGCGTGTGGAAAGAAGGGTGAGAAGAGCCTTTTCGGCACACCTTTCTCCCAGTTCATAAAGGGCACGATGCAGGTTGTATACGGCCGTCGCCTCTGGGGAGAGAACTGGATAGTGAGCCGCATTGCCGCAGGTGCCGCGCATGCCTACGGCAACTCCTCGCAGGTGCCTTACAGCGAACAGTTCTACTGCGGCGGCGCCAACTCCGTCAGGGCATTCACCGTGAGATCAATCGGCCCAGGCTCGTACCGTGCTCCCGAAAACCAGGTGAACGGCTATTTCGACCAGACGGGTACTTTCAAGTTCGAAGCCAACGTAGAGTACCGCTTCCCGATATTGGGGCCGCTTCACGGAGCAGTATTTCTCGACGCCGGCAACGTGTGGCTTCTCGAAAAAGATCCCGACCGCCCCGGTTCGCAGCTGAAAGGCTCCACTTTCTTCCGCGACCTCGCGCTCGGCACCGGGGTGGGACTGCGTTTCGACATCAGCATGCTGATAATCCGCGGCGACTTAGGCATAGGAATCCATGCGCCGTACGACACCGGCAAACCGGGCTATTACAACATGACGTCGTTTAAAAACTCACTTGCTTTCCATCTTGCCATCGGCTACCCGTTCTGATTACTCACCCGCGGCGTCGGTATTGTCTTCCTCAGCCGCGGCGCGTGCTATGCTCTTCGATGCCTTCACACCCATCTTGCGCAGACTCTCGGCGCGGTTGAGAAGATTGCCTCTGCCGCTGGATAGTTTCTTCATTGCCTCGTCGTAGGCGTTGCGGGTAGTGTTAAGCGCCTTGTCGATTTTCTCCATATCGGCAACGAAGGCGGCGAACTTGTCGTACATATCGCCGGCTGATTTCGCTATCTCGATGGCGTTGCGGCTCTGACGGTCGCGGCTCCACAGCTGCTCGATGAGCCTCAGAGCCGACACAAGGTGTGTGGGACAGACTATCAGCACTCTTTTCTCGTAGGCATACTGCCAGAGCCCCGGGTCGAGCCTCATTGCAGCGATGTAGGCCGGCTCGTTGGGGATGAACATCATCACGAAGTCGAGCGCCGATGCGCCTATAAGTTCCTGGTAATTTTTGCGGTGCAGCTCATCGACGTGGGCACGGACAGACCGCAGATGTCCGTCGCCCGCAGTTTTCTGCTGCTCGGGTGTGTCGGCGTTGAGGTAATCCATAAACGCTTTCAGCGACACCTTTGAGTCGATAATCACGCATCGGTCGTCGGGGTAATACACCACCACGTCCGGCCGCCCCTTCGACTCCTCGGTGGTGCGGCTCTCCTGAGTCTTGTATTCGATTCCGCTGCGCAATCCGCTTTTCTCGAGAATGGTCTCGAGCACCATCTCGCCCCAGTCTCCCTGCATCTTGTTGTTGCCTTTCAGCGCTCCGGTAAGCTCCTTAGCCTCGCGCCCGATGGTGTTGTTGAGTTCCACGAGCTCGTGGATGCGCTCCGAGAGAGAGAAGCGTTCGCGTGCCTCGGCGTTGTATGTATCTGTGACGGTTTTTCTGAACTCGTCGATGTTCTGCCGCAGAGGGTTGAGTATCTCGCCCAGCCGCTGCTCGTTCTGCTCCTTGAACTCCCGCGAATTCCTGATGAGGATTTCATTGGCAAGGTTCTTGAAACGCTCCTCGAGGGCACGCTCCCGCTCCTCGCGCTGCAGTTCTGTCTGGTGGAGCGACTCTTTAAGCCTGGCGGAGGTTTCGCGTTCAGCCCCGAGCGCCGAAGTGGCGTCGGAAAGACGGGCGTCGAGGCTTTCGGCGCGGTGCCGTTCGTTTTCGAGCTGGCTGACAAGCATATCGCGCGACGTCGAGAGTGATGCTTCGGACGCCTTTAGCGCAGCTATCTCGCCGTTTAGGGCGGACATCGACTCACGCTGGGATTTCAACTGCATATAGAGCGCTGCGCAGACTACCACCGCCACGAGCACCACGACTGAAAGAATTATTATAGCCATCTTACAAATAAATCAAGAGGTTGTGAACAATCAATGCAAAATTATGGATTTTTTGCTAATTTTGCGCTATGATCAGCTATCTACAAGTAGAAAATCTCACGAAGAGCTACGGCGACCGGATGCTTTTCGACTCAGTGACCTTCGGAGTATTCGAAGGAGACAAAATAGGTGTAATCGCGAAAAACGGAACCGGGAAATCGACCATGCTGCGTCTGCTCTCAGGCGCAGAGTCGCCCGACTCGGGCAGTGTGGTGTACCGGAGCGGTCTGCGTGTGGGTTTCCTGGATCAGGCACCTCAGTTCGCGCCCGGTATTTCACCGCTGCAGGCATGTCTCGACTATATGGCGCAGGTGGCCGAGACCCGCGAGGGACACGACGACAGATGGACCCGCGAGGACCGCGCCCGTCAGATGCTTTCGCAACTCGGCATACACGACGCCGATTCGCCGGCCGACAGCCGGTCGGGCGGACAGCTGAAGCGCATAGCCCTTGCGCGTGTGCTTCTGGGCGAGCCGCAGCTCCTGATTCTCGACGAGCCCACCAACCACCTCGACATCGAAGCGGTGGAGTGGCTCGAAAACTACCTTTCGCGCGCAAGGGTCACGCTTCTGATGGTGACCCACGACCGGTATTTTCTCGACCGTGTGTGCAATAAGATAATCGAAATCGACATGCGCACGATTTTCACCTACGAGGGCAATTACGACACCTATCTGCGGCGCCGCGCCGAACGCATAGAGGCGCTGACGGGCGAACTCGCCCGCAACCGCAACACCCTGCGCCGCGAGCAGGAGTGGATGCGCCGTCAGCCGCAGGCCCGCGGAGGAAAGGCACGTTTCCGTATCAACGCTTTCTACGATCTGCGCGAGAAAACCCGTGTGGACTACTCAGAGCGCAACGTTGACCCGTCGGAAATCAAATCGTCGTATATCGGCTCAAAGATTTTCGAGGCGAAAAACGTGTGCAAGCGTTTTGGCGACAAGGTGATACTCGACAACTTTACCTATACCTTCGCCCGCTACGAAAAACTCGGAATAATCGGAGGCAACGGCGTGGGGAAGTCTACGTTTATCAAGATGCTGCAGGGGCTGATTGAAGCTGACAGCGGAGAGTGGAATGTAGGCGAGACAGTCAGATTCGGCTATTATTCGCAAGAAGGGCTCAGTCTTCCGGAGGGGAAAAGGGTAATCGACGCCATAACAGACATAACGGAGGATGTGGTGGTGAACGGTACGTCGCACTATTCGCCCATGCAGTTTCTGAACCGCTTTCTCTTTTCGCCGGCCGACCAGCAGAAATATATATCCACGCTCAGCGGCGGCGAGAAGCGGCGCCTGAACCTCGCGGCAACACTTATCCGTCAGCCGAATTTCCTGATACTCGACGAGCCGACCAATGATCTCGACATCGTGACTCTCGCAATCCTCGAGGATTATCTCCGCGAGTTCAAGGGGTGTGTGATAGTGATTTCACACGACCGCTTTTTCCTGGACTCGATCGTTGACCATCTGTTTGTGATGGAAGGTGACGGCGTAATCAAGGATTTTCCTGGAAATTATACCGAGTATCGTGCGTATGCCGACGAGCAGCGCCGTATCGAAGCTGAGAGACGCAAAGCTGAGGCTCCGGCCGCGAAACCGGCGAGGACAACCGCGCAGCGTGCTCCGAAACTCACTTTCAAGGAGCGTAAGGAGCTTGAACAACTTACTGCTGAAATCGATGCGCTAACTTCTGAGAAGGCTGAACTTGACGCTCTTTTCAATTCCGGACAGGAGATTCCCGACATTGTTGAGCGCTCGGCGCGCTATAGTGAAATCGCCTCGATTCTCGACGAAAAGGAACTCCGCTGGCTGGAATTGTCGGAGAAAGAGGGGGCTTAACATTTGTTATTAAACAATATTGCTGTCCGATAAAATTTTTTGAGGCGGGCTGAAAATGATGGCTCGGGCATGTCTCTTAT
>UROS01000033.1 GCA_900549445.1 uncultured Porphyromonadaceae bacterium
GTCAGATGTGTATAAGAGACAGATCTCCACATTGAGAACCTCGGCGGAGGCAGTCTCGGCAGGGGCGGCCGAAACGGGGACAGCTGCCGCGGAAGCCGCTGCCACAAAAAGAGCTCCAAGTAAACTCTTAAGGTTGAAATATCTTACATTCATGGCGGTTAGTTCTTAACAGGGACAAAAATTATACGGTCAAGGCGGAAGCGACGGGTCATCACGCCGCGGTTGAACTCGGAGTTGCTGACGTTGGTGGTTACGTAGACCGTTGTAGTGATGGTGCGGGAGAGTTCGGAGTGGGTCTCGTCCATCCACCAGAGGCGGTCGTAGTAGTTCGACACGGGAAATTCCATCGCCTCGGCAACCTTGATGAGGGTCATTTCCGTGGGACTGGTCTTGAACTCAGTGTCGCGGAACTGCTTCGACGTGGAGCGGCCGTTGGCTCCCATATAGGAGACGGTGAACGAAACGCGGGTGGAGTCAGTGAGGTTTGATGCGTCGAGCGCGCAGGCGGGTACGAAAGAAGCGTAAATATCGTAAGCGCCGGACAGAACGTCGGGAACCGAAAGGGTTACGCCCGGCTGGCGGGAGGGAGTTGTAGACGATACCTCGATGAAACGCATTTCGCTGATGAGGTCGGCGAATGAGTTGCTGGAGTCGACGCTACGCTCGTTGATTGTAGTGCCGGCGCCGGGGGTGCGTCCGGACATCGACTCGGCCTCGACCTCGATTTCCTTGTTCCAGGTAAGAGTGTTGTCGTAGTTCAGCACCGAGGGAGCCTCCCAGATCCAGCCGTTGCTCGCCTGGATGCGGTTTGTGCCGGCAAAGAGAGATGGCACGTCGGTGATCTCACTGCCGGTGGTAGACATAAGCACCGGGAACGCGGTAGGATCGGTCACCTCGGCACGGTATACGAGGTCGCTGAGGATAGCGAGCGAGGTCTGGACGTCGGCTATCGAGTCTGCTACGGCCTGATCGGCATTGTAGACCTTGAAATAGGGGGAGATGCGCTCGTAAGCCTGCTGCCAGGCGACGTTGTCGGGTATTATCATCGAAAACACAGAGTCTTCGTCGGCGATTGCGCCGAGACCGCGCACGGGGGTGTTGAAAATCGGGTTGAAGTCGATTAGTACAGAGTCGTAGACGGTCTGACCGTTTTCGTCGACGCCTATAGCCACGCTGGCATCGACGTCGAGGCGCTTTTCGTCGAACCGGCGGATGAAGGCGGCGATGTCGGAGGTCGAGGCGTGGGTGTCGATATACTCGCGCAGATTATAAATGTAGGGAATCTGGGATGAAACGACGTGGAGAATGCCGTTTCTGGCAATTTTGTCGGTCTGAAGCAGCGAAGCTCCTCCAAAGCCGCCGTCGGTGAAGAAGAAACGCTTGCCGTTGAACATCTTCACGCCCTGAGTGGCGGAGGTGGCGGTTGAATTGTTGAAGCGCGCCATGTGGTTGGCCACGATGCGCTTCACCTCGTCGACGTCGGTCAGGTCGACAGAAGCGAGGGCGTCGTTGGTCGGGGCGAACACTGTGAAAGTCTGGCTTGAGCCCAACAGCTCCTTATAGCCGGAGATCTCAAGCATCTTGGCGAAAGTAGAGAGCTGCGGGTCTGCCTCCACCATTTCGAGCACCGACTCGGAAGCCGCTGACTCGTTGCGGTCATAGTGGTTGTCCCAGTCGTCGGAACACGAGGTAAGCGACAACGCCGCAACCAGGAATGCCGGAATTAAATTAAAGGTCTTCATATAGGGTTATGGTTTATTATCATTAATAAATGTCCTCGGTATCGATGAGGCTGGTGGGAATCAGTTCGATATAGTCGCCGTTATACTCCATGTCGGTACTATAGACGTTTTTGGCGCGGTAGAAGTGCTCGCCATAATCCTGGAACGTAAACGTGCCGATAATCATGCGGAGGGGGCCGTCGGCGCCCTGATCCCGGAGAGTACGCTGGTTGCCGGCATTCCACATGGAAGCGGGAGCCTTCATGTAGCCGAGGTTTCGCATGGCCTTGTCGTTTTCGGCGTCCTGAGGGCCGCCCGTGTCAGGCTGCCATCCCGTGAGTGGACTGGAAAGACCGATGCGGAGGTCGCGGGGGATGCCGACGATCTGTCCGTCGATAAAGAGCTGTGCGATTCCGCGCCACCAGCAGGGGGAGTAGCCCACGCGGAGTTCGTAAGAACCGGGAGGAACAGGAAGGAGGCGCAGGGTGAAGTCGTACCAACCGTTGAGCTTGAGCTCGTCGGCCTGATGGACAGACCAGCCCTCGCTCGCCCACATCACCACGCGGGTCTCTTTGGAGAACCTCATGTGTTTGCCGCAGAAATCCGGGGGCACAGTGTAGCCGTTGGCTTCACCCTGCATGCCGTGGAGCTGCCAGCGGATGTTGTTGTTGGTAAGCTCGGGAGGCACGTTGTAGACGTCGAAGCGTATGCGGCAGTTGAGGACGTCGTTCTCCATGCGCGGAGCATCGTAGACGAGCATCTGCCTGAGCGAGTGGATATAGCCGTTGATGGCGCTGATATTGCTGCGGCTTTCGTCGAGGGCGACGAAGTCTTTCTTGTTGCGCTCGCTGCGGTTGAGGGCGATACCCACGTTGATTTTCAGGAGACGGAAGGTGTACATAGTCTCGTAGAACTCCATGCGGTCAGCGGCGCTGTTTGGGGCAGTGCAGGCTCCGGAGTAGAGCAGCGCGTTGGTGGCCATGCGGCGGTCGAGAATATGGTACGACACGAACTTGTTGAGAGCATTGTCGCGCGAGGTATAGTCGTCGCTGCCGTTGTCGTAATAACGCCGGGCGTAGCTGTCGAGGTCGGCGAGGGAGCGGATGCCGGCTTCGTTCATCACCGCGTCGGGTTCGGCGAAGACAGTATAGCCGTAGCGCTTGGTGACGGGGACACGCATGGGCCAGCCGCTCACCTGCATTATTCCTGTGGGCGACGGGCAGACGTAGTCGGGGTCGAAGGTGCGCTTGATGCTGTCGCAAAGGTGTGTAACCTTCAGCGCCTCGGCGAAGAGGCTGAACGACTGGCCTCCGAGTTCGTCGGAGTTGAGCATCACGTCGGTGATATATTCCTCAGTCGGACGGATTACGGAAGACACGCGGTGGATGACGCCGTTGTGAACCTCGATGTCGCGCTCAACAATGCGCACGTCTTTGTTGACGAAAATCTGGAGTCCGCCACCCGCCTCGTCGGTTTTGTAGGAGATGACGATGTAGTTGTTGCTCATGGAGGGCTCATACAGCGCACCTTCCTCAAAGCGGTCGGAAGTAAAATCGGTGGCATCACTCTTGATGACGTGGTTGTAAACGATTTCCTTCTTCTCCTCGTCGGTCAGCTCAGCGTAAGTCTTGCCGACAGAGGCGAAGTAGGCCTCGAAAGCAGCATTGTCGGGAATGAAGCATGAATAGTGACCGTATGTCGACAATAGCGCGTCGTTGCCGGTGTCGTTGATGAGATCGGTGAAAATCGAGTAGGTATCGGGGCGCTCCTCGCAGTAGGATGCGACAGTATCTCCGGTAAACGTGTAGTAGGCTTCCTGAGCCACGTCGTCGGAGCATCCTGCCGACATCGCTGCCGCAAGAGCAATAAGGATATGTCTGAGACTGAATTTCATTTTCAATAGATGTCTTCAGTGTCTATGAGGCTGGTGGGTATAAGTTCGATATAGTCGCCGTTGTATTCGCGGTCGTCGGAATACACGTTTTTAGCGCGGAGATAGTGTGCGCCGTAGTCCTGGAAGCTTACGGTACCGATAATCATGCGGAGCGGCTGTTTCTGCTGGATGTCGCGGAAGGTGCAGTTGTCGTGGTTTGACCACATGGAGGCCGGAGCCTTCATGAAGCCGCGGTTGCGCATGGCCTTGTCGTTTTCAGCATCCTGGGCGGTGCCGGTGTCGGCAATCCAGCCTACCTGAGGATCGGAACCGACAATACGCTGGTCGCGGGGAATACCCTGGATCTGACCGTCGATGAAGAACTGGGCGATGCCGCGCCACGATTCGGGACGGTAGCCGACGCGGATTTCGTAGGAGCCCGGCGGCACGGGGATGAGACGCAGGGTGAAGTCGAACCATCCGTCGAGTTTCATTTCGTCTTCCTGGTGGACGTCCCAGTAAGGGCTTGCCCACATGATAATGCTCGTTTCTTTTGAGAAAGAGATATGTTTGGAGCAATAGTCGTGGGGGATGGAGTAGGCGGGGGTACCGGCAGGGAGAGAAGAGAGCTGCCAGCGGATGTTGTTGTTGGTGAGTTCTGGAGGAACATTGAACATATCGAAACGGATGCGGCAGTTGAGCACGTCGTTCTCCATGTGGTCGCGGTCGTAGACGAGCATCTGTTTCAGGCCATGGACATAGCCGTTGATGGCGCTGAAGTTTGAGTTTGCCTCGTCGATTTCAATATAGTTGTTTTTGTTGCGGGTGCTGCGGTTGAGCACGGGGCCAACGTTGACCTTGATGATGTGGAATTCATACATCGTCTCGTAGAACTCCTCGCGGTCGCGCATGCTGTTCGGAGCGGTCTGCGGGCCGTTGTAGAGGAAGGAGTTGGTAGGCATCTGACGGTCGAGGAGGTGGTAGGCCACGAATTTGTTGAGAGCGTTGTCGCGCGAGGTGAAGTCGGAGGGATTGCCGTCGTCGTAATAGCGGCGCGCGAACTGAACGAGATCCTCGAAGGAGTTGATGCCTGCCTGCGCCATGACGGCGTTGTTTTCGGCAAACACGGTAAAGCCGTAGCGTTTTACCTTGGGAAGCATCACGTTGTCCCATCCGCTGACGGTTGCGGTGCCCGTAGGCGAGGGGCAGACGTAGGTCTCGTCGTAGGTTTTGCGGAGGCTGTCGGCGAGATGGGTCTCGCTGAGGGCGCGGGCGAAGAGCGAGAAATCGTTGGAACCGACCACGTCGGGGTTGAGAAGAATGTCGTAAGGATATTCTTCGGTAGGCTCAATGACGGCGCCGACGCGGTGAACCACACCGTTGTGGAGCTCGATGTCGCGCTCAACGATGGGCACGTCCTTGTTGACGTAGATTGTCAGACCTGCGCCGGAATCGTCGGTCTTATACGATATTACAATGTAGTTGTCGCTCATGGTCGACTCCGCAAGGGCGCCTTCCTCGAAGGTGTCGGAGGTGTAATCCACCGAACCGCTCTGGATTATGTGGTTGAAAACGATTTCGTTTTTCTCGTCGTCGGTGAGCGAGTCGTAGGTCTTGCCTATAGAGCGGAAGTAGGCGGCGAAAGCGTCGTCGTCGGGCATGAACACGGTATAGTGACCGTAGGTGGAGAGCAGTGAGGCATTGCCTGTATCCTCGATGAGGGCGGCGAAGGTGGAGAAGGTGTCGGTGTTGTCGGCGGCAAAGGATGCCACAGTCTGACCGGTGAAGGTATAGTAGGCATCGTCTTTCACGTCGTCGCTGCACGACGAGGCCATTGCAGCCGCAAGCACGATAGCCGCGGCGGCGGACTTACGTAGGAATCCGAATGATTTCATATTGTAAATTCAGATTAGATTCGTGAAAATTATTTGCCGTTGATGCCGATGTCGCTCGACGTCTTGTAGAAGGGATTCTGCACGAGCTTGAGGTTTGCCTTCAGCTCGGAGTCCTTGACAGGCATGAAGAGGCCGTCGTACTCGCTGAGCTTGCTCTTGACGGTGGTCTGGTCGAGATTGACGTATTTCGGCACGAGATACTGGTTTACGATGGTAGAGAAGCGGCTGCGGTCGCGGTTGATGAGCCGTATTATGTCGAAATAGCGTTTGCCTTCGAACATGAGTTCGCGCTGGCGTTCCTCGAAGACAAGGGTGCGCATAGCGTCCTGCGACTGGTCGGCGCCGGGCGAAGCCATTCCGGGTTCGAGGTCGGGGTTGGCACGGTCGAAGGTGCGGCTTACGAGCTGATAGGCCATCGGAAGGTTCTGATTCAGCTCAACGAGGGCTTCGGCCTTCATAAGAATAATGTCGGCGAGGCGGTAGACAATCCAGTTGGAGTTGCCGGCGCTGTAGCCGAGGTCGGAGTATGACCAGGAAGAAACGTTGTCGAGGCTCGGATTTGAGCGGTACGACACGTACTTTTTAATGGGGCATGTGCCGCTAGTGGAGGGATAGAAAGCGTCGTAGCCGCGGAGGTCAGTCTCGCCGAAGAGTTCTGTAGAGGAGAAGTCGTAGGCGTTCATGACAGCTGTGGAGCTTCCGTCGGTACCGTAGAAGCGGATGAGCGATGAGTTGGCCACGGTTGAGCCGGAGCGGTTGAACTGAAGCTCGAAGATGCTCTCGGAGGAGTTGCCTTCGACGAAAACGTTGTAGTTGTAGGATGGCGAAACATCGAGGGTGACAACGTTGGTGGCGTCGTTCATGATTTTGTCGCAGTAGTCAACGCAGTCCTGGTATCTGCCGAGCCATAGGCTCATGTCTGCGATCAGGGCGCGGATTGCGTTTTGGGTAATACGGCCCTTCGTGTAGGCCTTGTTGGTCCATGAAGTGAAGGCGGTGTTCTCAACGCCCTTGAGGTCGGTGATGAGGTAGTCGAGTATTGTCTCGGGGTCGCTCTGCGCCACCTGAAAAGTCTGTGTGTCGTCAATAACGGGGTCGAGCACGAAGGGAACGTCGCGGAAGGCGCGTACGAGAGTGAAATAGCAGAATGCGCGGATACCCTTCACCTCGGCAATATAGCCGTTGAGCTGACCCTGAGTGAAGTTGGGGTCTTTCTCGCGTGCGATGGGAGCGAAGTGCTCCACGGTGTTGCAGAGGTTGATTACCTTGTAGAAGTCGCCCCAGTAGGCGTAGTTATTGGAGGCGAGAATGTTGAGGTTGGCGATGTTGGAGATGTCGCCGCCGTCGCCGTTGCCGAGTATCACGTTGTCGCCGCGGAACTCGCCCCAGATGAATAGGCGCTCCATGAAGCCGCTCTCCTGCATTGTGCGGTAGCAGCTGCCGGTTACGCTCAGCACGTCGGACTCCGACTGCCAGAACTCGTCGAGAACCAGCTCGTTCTGCGGCTTGAGATCGAAGAAATCGTTGCACGACGATGCGCCGAGCGCGAGAGCCACGATTGAAATCAGTCTGAATATCTTGTTCATGATGAATAGTCTGTTAAGCGGTTAGAAACCAACTGTGACGCCGAAGGTGAAATACTGCGAGCGGGGTGTAGAGCTCCAGTCCTCCACGACGCCGGTCATGGCGTTGGGGGTGATTTCGGGATCCACGCCGGTATATTTGGTCCAGGTGTAGATGTTGTTGAGCGTCAGGTAGAAGTTGAGCTGGTTGAGATAGATTTTCGAGAGGACGGCCTTGGGCACCGCGTAATTGAAAGTAAGATACTTGAAGCGGAGGAAGGAGCCGTCTTCAATAAAGCGGTCGGAGGGCATCCAGTTGTAGCCGTAGCGGTAGAGGGCGCGCGGCATGTCGGTGACGTCGCCTTCCTTGCGCCAGCGCCAGTTTGTGGAAACGCTCTGGTTGTCGTTGGTATACATATTCTCGGCGCG
Source organism: uncultured Porphyromonadaceae bacterium (assembly GCA_900549445.1). Lineage (GTDB taxonomy): Bacteria > Bacteroidota > Bacteroidia > Bacteroidales > Muribaculaceae > Duncaniella. The sequence goes on from UROS01000033.1 coordinate 7,481, forward strand.
CATCCGGGCGTAGTTGGCAATCTTGTTGCCGGCGCGGAAATTGAAGAATGCGTTGACCGAAAGGTCTTTCCAGCGGACGGTGAATCCGAAGCCGCCGTAGATTTTCGGGTTACAGTTGCCGAGGTACACAACGTCGAGCTCGTCGATGGTACCGTCGTGGTTTACATCCTCGTAGATGGCATCGCCGCCGCGGAACTTATAATTGATACCGCCGTAGTCGTAGTACATTGGGAGTGGTGCTCCGTTGGCGTCTTTGACAACGTTGCCGGCAGCGTCGTGAACCACGGGCGAAGTGCCTTCGCGACCCTCAACGTAGTCGCTCCACTGGTATACACCCTTGTAGCGCAGACCGTAGATCGAGCCGTAAGCGTTGTTGAGCTGGATGCGGTTCACGTAGCGGCTCTCGTTGGGAGTCTTTACGAACTCGCCCTGATACGACTCGAGGATTTCGGGACGCATCTCGGTAATCTTGCTGTTGTAGTTGGCGAGGTTGAAGTTGACGTCGAATGTAACGTTTCCGACCTTGAGGAGGTTCTGGGTGTAGAAGTTGAGTTCCCAGCCGTTTTTCTCAAGGGCGCCGCCGTTGATGTAGCTGATGGAGCCGAAACCGGTCGATGAGGGAATGGTCTGATCCTTGAAGAGGAGGTCGTTGTCCTTTTCGTGGAATACGTTGAAGTCGAAATTATACTTGTAATCGAAAAGATTTACGTCGAAACCGAGGTTATAGGAGGTAGCGGTCTCCCATTTGAGGTTGCTGAGGCGGATCGATGCCGGCTTGAGGGTAGGAATGTCGATGTAGCTGTTGTGGCCGCCCTCGGTGCCGTAGCTCGAGTTGTAGCGGGCATAGTGGAGGTATTCGTAGTCGGGCACACGGCCTGTCTTGCCGTAGCCGACGCGGATACCGAACATGTTGAACCATTCCCAGTCCTTGAACCATTTCTCGTCGGAAAGAATCCACTTGGCGGAGACTGCGGGGAAGGTACCCCAGCGGTTGGAGGCGCCGAAGCGGGTGCTTCCGTCGCGGCGGACGGTGAGGTCGAGGATGTAGCGTTCCTTGAAGGCGTAGTGCAGACGGCCCATGTAGGCCATGGAGTGCCATTCGCCCTTGGCGCTGCTTATCTGGCGTTCTACGCCGGGCTGGGTGGCGTTCTCGATACCGTTGGGGAGGTTGGAGCGGGTGAATTCCTGTACCTGGGAGTTACCGGTAGTGAGTTCCCATGCGCCGAGGAGCATGAAGGAGTGGTTTCGGCCGAGATCGGGCACGAAGAGAAGTTCGTGCTTGGTCTGGGTGTTGTGCGATTCGGCGTCGCGGCGGTAAGAGCGGTTTACCGATTCGTTGTCCCATGTATAGGTGGTTATCTCGCGGGGAAGGAATTTGTCTTCCTTCTTGTTCTCGATGTCGAACTGTATGTAGCCCTGATAGCGCAGGCGGTGCTTGCGGGGATCAAGGATGTCGTACTGCAGGCGGAGAGTCGGGATTATACGCATGCCGGTCTCGTCGTATTTGGCCTCTTTGGCAAGGGCGACAGGGTTGACGAGGTTTTTCTGCGAATCGTCGAGCGACGAGCTGCGGGGAATAATGAAGTAATCGCTTGTGGGATTACCGGCGTCGTCGTGGCGGTAAACTGCCACGTTAGGCATCTTGCGGTAAGCGATGTCGAGGATGTTGCCGTCGTTGTCGTAGGTCTTCTTGTTCTTGGAGTGGGTAAGGGAGAACTCGGTGGAGAACTTCAGACGGTCGCTCACCTGATAGTCGAGGTTCATGAGCGAGGAGATACGGTCGTAGTGCTGCTCGATTATGGTACCGCTCTGGTTGAGGTAGCCTACCGACACGCGGTAACGGGCTTTTTCGCCGCCACCGGTTATGTTGACTGTGTTGTCGTGGGTATAGCCGTACTGTGTCACTTCTTTCACCCAGTCGGTGTTGGCATTGTAGTTGTAATACTCCGCGAAGGTTGGATCATAGTTGTATTCGGGCACGTTGCAGGCGTCTTCGTTCTGGTAGGGGTTGAAGTAAGCCTGCTTCATGAGCATGGTATAGTCGTCGCCGCTGAGCATGCGGCGTCCGCGGGGCTGCTTGTGGGTGGAGAACTTGTAGAGGTACTGCACGCGGGGAGGACCCTGCACGCCGCGCTTTGTCTTGATCATGATCACACCGTTGGCACCGCGGGCACCGTAGATGGCGGCCGACGCACCGTCCTTCAGCACGGTGATTTCCTCGATATCCTCGGGATTGATGCTCAGAAGGTTGGCGAACTGCTCGGAAGTGGCGTTGGCGTAGTCGAACGATTCGTCGACATGGCTTTCGTAGGGAATGTCGTTTAGCACGATAAGAGGCTCGGCGTTGGCATTAATGGAGCCCGAGCCGCGGATTCGCATCGAGGAGCCGGAACCGAGGTCGCCGGATGCGCTCACGATGTCGAGACCTGCCATACGGCCCTGGAGTGCATCGTCGACGGAGGAAACCGAAAGTCCTTCAAACACTTTGGTGTTGAGGGTCTGAGTTGCGCCGGAGATTTCGCGCTGTGGAATGGGCATGGAGTTGTCGCTCGACATTTTCTGAGCGGTCACCACCACCTCGTTCATCACGTTGGCGTCTTTCATGTGGATTTCCATTTTGGGCTCGATGTCGAGGGTCTGCGGGTCGTAGCCGATGTAAGTCACGCGCAGTTTGTTCTTGGGATTCTTCACCTGAAGGGTGAACTCGCCGTTGATGTCGGTGGCGGCGTTGCTGTACACACGGTTGTTCTTGTCGATTTCATGGATGAGCGCACCGATGATCGGGTCGTTGAATTCGTCAAGGACCGTGCCTCGCACCACTGTCTGAGCCGCCGCCAGCGATGGCAGGAGGATAAGCAGCATCAGCAGTGTGATATATTTAATTTTTTCCATTGCTTTACTGGTTAGTCTTTATAATTCAAAACTCGGTCAATCTGATGAATGACGGCTCTCGACGACGAGGTGATGAGCTTGGCCTGTGCGGCGTCCTTGTTGTTGACCACGAGGTCGCGCGCCATAATGTTGAAGAGACCGCCCGAGGTGACGACGCTGGCGGTGTTGCCCTGTTCGTCGGTAACGGTGAGGCGGCTGCCGTCGCTCTTTACGGTAACCTTATGGAACTTGTCGTACTTGTTGCGGGCACCTGTCTCGTAGTTGAGCGGGCCGAAAGCCTCGCCCGACACGTAGGCGGAGTTATCCATAAAGTGGTAGCGCAGGAACTTGAGCAGGTACAGAGCCTTGGTCTTTTTGGTGACTGGATTCTCGTCGAGCGCTATCTCCTCCCAGGTGTATAGCTGGGGATCGTCGGCAAACGCCTGGCGGATAGCATCGTTGGTGGGTACGAAGAGCGTGTAGCGGAAGTTGTTGAATGAGTTTACGATCTGACCTACGCCGGTAGAGTTGTCGGTGAGTTTGGTTGAGAAGATGTCCTGGAATTCCTTGTCGTTCTCAAACATGGTGCTTACGCGGTCATCGCCGCGGCAGAGGTCGAAGAATTCGCTGAATTCGGGGTGTGCGTTGAGAGCGTCGTAAACGTTGATGGAGGGGTCGTGGAGCAGGCGGTCGATGAAGAAGGTGCGGCCGTTTTCCGACTCATAGATGGCGTTGCCGCCGGTCTCGTTTTCCTCAACGCGGGCGTTGGGGAGGGAGAGCTCGCGCTCGCCGCCGCCATAGAACGTCACGTTGTCGCCCTTGCCGTCCACACCTATGGTGGCGCCACCTTTGGTAAGGAAGAATCGGGCGGTACCTTCGTTGACATAGCCTGAGAGCTGATTGTTGACATTGTCGCCGACCACAATGAGCATGTCGAGTATATCGCGCATGCGGTTGCGGATTTCCGACACATTCTTTATTGTGCGCTTGCGCGGGCCGATGATATTGCCGTCGGCGTCGGAAGGATATGCATCGGCAATCACCCTGTTGTCGGCACTGGAGTAGTAGAAATCCCAGATTTCGCGGGCGCTGCCGCCAATGGCCCAGCTGATGGGATCGCGGTAGCTGTGGAATGCTTCATCGGTAGGCACAAGGAGGTTATACATATTCTCCATTGACCTGAGATACATATAGAATCGCATGGCCTCCGAGTCGCCGAGGTTAGTCCAGTCGTCGGTGATGGCCCATTTCATCACGGTAGTGTTGTCCGAGGTGAGAGTAGCGGAATAAACACCTTTATAGTCGATAGGAGGGAGCACCTTATTAATAACGTATACAACACCGTTGTTCGACGGGATGACCCGTTCGATGTTGGCCTCGGTGATGTTGAGCGCGTAGCTCGATTCATCGGTAATATTGGTCCAGAGATGGGGAAGCGAGACTCTGAACGATTTTTTCTGATGGTTTTTCACGAAAAGCGCGAGAATGTCGGTGGGCACATTGTCCCATGTTCCGTAGGAGTCGCGCAGATACTCACCGTCGCCGCCGGTGAAATAGGCTTCCATGGCAGCATCGGAAGGCACGAACATCACACCCATGTCCTGCTCGGCCGAGGAGCTCGAGTAGTTGGGATCGTTGGGGTCGTAATACAGAAGGCCGTAACGCGAGAGATTTTCGCCATTGGGGCCAGTGGTGAGATTCTGGTCGTTGAAGAAACGACGAACGAAAACGGAATCGTTGGCACCCAGACCGGGAATTACCGGACGAAGATCGGTTGAGCCGTTGTAATATTCCTTGATGGCGCGATCCTGCGCGGCGTCGTAGTAGGGAGCGCAGAACTTGTCGAGAATCCGGGCGAAGGTCTTGGTGTCGGACTGGCTTTCTATGACCTGTGCCATTGTCTTTTCGGGGAGCATCACCTCTTCCATCACGTGGATGTAGCCGTTCTTGCAGATAATGTCGCGCTCGGCCATTCTGACGTTGTCGACATAAATATCAGAGTTGCCGGGGGCGGTTCCGAAAATTGTTGAGAAATCGGATGCGCTCATGTCGGCAGTAGCCATATACTCCGGCGTGAAATGTATCATCATGGCCGGATTCTGGGTAAGGAAGAGTTTCTTGTCCTTGAAGCGGCTCCAGAATGGAGTGTCGATAATGTCACTGCTGCTTACCACAGTAATCGAATCGAGATAAGAGCCGGAAGTGTAGCGCCGCAGGGCGAGGCCTTCGCCACTGCCGTCGTTGCCCGATGTGTTTGCCACGTTGGGAAGCATGTCGGTGAGATAGGCCATGTTGATCATGGATCCATTCATGATCATGCGCTTCTGGGCCGGGGTCAGATCCTCGTAGCTACGGGCGCCGAAAGGATTGTTCTGGAAAAAGCGTTCATACGCTTCGTCGGTAGCCGGAAACAGAGTTTTGCTTCCTGTTTTGGAAAGCACCTCCGTATAGCCGAGATCGTCGATCAGGCGGGTGGCGTAGGTGAAATTGTTCTGCGATTTCAGATAGCCGTAGATACTTTCTCCGAGATTGCCGGGCTGCTTGTCGTCGTAAACATAGTCGTCGGAGCAGGAACTCAGAGCCGCAGTACCGCCCGCAAGCATCAGCATGAGAATTGCCTTTGCAAGGTTTCGTGTCGGTTTCACGTGCATTTTGATTGGTATTTTTGAATTTATTAGTGTTTCAATGGTATATGGTGCGGCCGACTCTACATCCTAAGCCGCGCTACATTTTGCGGCACAAAAATAACTACATTAAAAAATGCAAATTAGCATATTTTTAGATTTTTCAGACAACTTTGATTCCCGCTTACCCTGCCGGTATACACTTGCCGCGATTTGTCAAATTTCTGACGCATTTGTTGCAAATTTGACCGGCATTCCTCATTTGCAGCCGTTTTGAAGAATTATTTACATTATCTTCTTTTTTCTGCAAATTTGACATATAATGGAGAATTTGCTAAAAAGATTCTTTTGGCTATGAGGTAATTTTGCAAAAAACCTGAAAAAGGGTTAATACCGTGAAAATTCAGATCAACTCAAATTATAACCATGCATACCAATCTCAAACTTACCGCCGCGATGCTTGTGGCATTCGCAGCTGCAGCAAATGCAGCCCAGGCAGGCACTCCTAAACTCTGGTATCAGACACCGGCCAAGGAGTGGATGGAAGCCGTGCCGCTCGGCAACGGCCGTATCGGCGCGATGGTGTTCGGCGGCATCGACCGCGACCGCATCGCCCTCAACGAAGTGACCCTCTGGGCCGGTCAGCGCGACTCGCTCCAGAACGACGGCTGCGGACCCGAACGCCTTGCTGAAATCCGCCGGGCCTTTTTCAGCGGCGACCTCGACCGCGGAAACGAACTCACCCAAAAATACCTCACAGGCCACAACACCTCGTTCGGCACCCATCTGCCGCTTGGCGAAATGGTGATGGAATTCGAGTATCCAGGCAAAACGGTGGAAAACTACAGGCGCGAGCTCGACCTGTCAACCGCAGTAGCAACCACAACCTTCACCCGCGGCGGAGTCACTTACACCCGCAGCTATATCTGCGACTATCCCGACGACGTGATGGCCGTAAACATCGCTGCCGACCGTCCGGGAGCAGTCACAATGACCCTGTCAACCGACCTTCTGCGCGAATCGGCCGTCAAGGCCTCTTCCGACGGCATCTATCTCGACGGCAAAGTGAATTATCCGATGTTCGGCCCCGGCGGCGTGGAATTCGCCGCCGACATGCGCCTTGAGCCAAAGGGCGGAACCATCAACGTTACCGACGGCAAAGTAAAGGTAACCGGCGCCGACGCCGTTACCATATATATAGATGTACGCACGGACTACGACAATCCCGACTACGCTTCCGACGTGAAAACCACCACTGCCGGAGCGGCCGGCAAAGGATTCGCCGCTCTCAAGGCCAACACCGTGGCCGACCATTCGGCGCTCTTCAACCGCATGGACATACGCATCGGAAAAGATGACCGCTCGGATCTTCCCACCGACGTGCGCCTGCGCCTTGCCAAAAACGGCGCGGAAGATCCTGATTTCGACGCTCTTTTTTTCCAGTACGGCAGATACATGCAGATTGCGTCGTCGCGCCCAAATTCGCCGCTCGCATCAAATCTTCAGGGAATCTGGAACGACAACCTCGCCTGCCATATGGCGTGGACATGCGACTATCATCTCGACATCAACATCAACCAGAACTACTGGTCACCGAACCGCACGAACCTCGCCGAGTGCAACGTGCCGATGTTCAACTACGTGAAGCTCCTCGAAAAATACGGCTCTGAAACCGCGCGGAAGCTCTACGGATGCCGCGGATGGTGCGCCCACACCGTAACCAATCCATGGGGCTTCACCGCGCCGGGCGGCTACGTGGGCTGGGCGCTCTGCCCTACCGCCGGAGCGTGGCTCGCAACCGAGCTATGGAGCCACTATCTATATACACTCGACACTGACTATCTGCGCGATACCGGCTATCCTCTGCTTAAAAGCTGCGCCGAATTCTTCACCGATTATCTCGTGGAGGATCCCAACACCGGCTATCTCGTGAGCGGCCCCTCTATCTCGCCCGAAAACGGCTACCGCACGGCCGAGGGCAAGGATTATCCTACAGCCATGGGCGTGACAATCGACCGCAACATCGTGGAGCAGATCTATACCGCCTGCATAGAATCTTCGAAAATACTCGGCGTCGACAAAAAATTCGCCGCACGCCTGAAAAAGGATATCCGCCGGCTGCCGCCGCTCACTGTCGGTTCCGACGGACAGGTCAAGGAATGGCTCTACGACGTAAACCGCTCTGACCCGTCGCACCGCCACTCGTCGCATCTCACCGCTCTCTATCCCTTCGGCCAGATTTCAGCATCGAAGACTCCCGAACTCATGGCGGCTTCCGCCAAGGGCCTTGATATTCAGACTGCTTCGGCCAACTGGGAGGACACCGAATGGTCGACAGCCAACATGCTCTGCTTCCAGGCGTTCCTCAAGAACGGTAACCGCGCCCACTCATGGCTCCAGAACCTCTTCAAGGTATTCACCCGCGAGAATCTCATGACAGTTTCGCCCGCAGGCGTGGCAGGAGCCAACGAAGACATCTTCAGTTTCGACGCCACCGAGGCTTCCGTTGCCGGAATGTGCGACATGCTCCTGCAGAGCCACGACGGCTTTATCGAATTCCTCCCCGCGCTTCCCGACCTCTGGCAGGAAGGGGAAGTGAAGGGCATCTGCGCCCGCGGCGCCATCGAGGCTGACCTCGCATGGAACGGCGGAAAGATGAAGAACGCCGAACTCCGCGCCGGCAAGGACACCTCCTTCAACCTCCTCATTCCTGAAGGCACGGCTCCCGAGATCACCCTCGACGGAAAAGCCTTCACCCCCAAGGCAAAAGACGGCAAAATCAACGTCGCCATGAAGAAAGGTCAGAAACTCAACCTCAGTTTCTGATATTTCCGAACAGAAACCACATTATTAAGAATTATAGAATTATAACATAGACCAGACATGAATAAACCGACACTTTTCGCCGCATTAGCGCTCGCGCTCTCAGCGCTTACCGCAGGTGCGGAAGTAGCCACCCGGCAGCTCCACGACGGCTGGAAGTTCCGGCAGCAGCGATCCGACAACTGGTTCCCCGCAACCGTGCCCGGAACCGTCCACACCGACCTTATGGCCAACGACCTCATCGAAGACCCGTTCTACCGCCTCAACGAGCGCACCGTACAGTGGGTCGATAAAGAGGACTGGTGGTATGAGACGACCTTCAAGGCTACTGCCGGCGAAGTAGCGGCCGAGAACCAGGAACTCGTGTTCTACGGCCTCGACACCTACGCCAAGATCTACCTCAACCACCAGCTCATAGACTACACCAACAACATGCACCGCACCTGGCGCTACAGCGTCAAGGGCATACTCAAGGAGGGCGACAATCTTCTCGAAGTCCAGTTCGATTCTCCCATAAAAGTCGATCTTCCGAAATACGACAAATTCGACTATACGTTCAATACCGGGCCTGACCAGTCGCAGAACGGCGGCATATTCAACAAAACGCTGTCGATTTTCGCACGCAAGGCAGGTTATCACTACGGATGGGACTGGGGCCCCAGACTCGTGACTTCCGGTATCTGGCGTCCCATAGAGCTCCAGACCTGGACCGGCCAGCGCATCGACGACGTGCAGTACATCCAGAAAAACGTCACCGCCAAGCGCGCCGATCTCTCGACAGTGGTCGAAATCCGCTCCGACGCCGACGTTGAGAAGGCCGAAATCGCCATCGCCGCCAACGGCAAAACCGTTGCCACCAAGGAAACAGCGCTCAAGAAGGGCGTCAAAACCGTAAGTCTCGACTATTCGGTGAAAAATCCGCGCCTCTGGTGGAGCAACGGCCTGGGCGAACCTTATCTCTACAACTTCACCGCCACTCTCAGCGTTGGCGGCGACAAGGTTGAGGCACGCGACGAGGAAATAGGCCTCCGTTCGCTCAAGCTCATCCACCATCCCGACGCCGACGGCCACTGCCTCTACTTCGA
>UROS01000034.1 GCA_900549445.1 uncultured Porphyromonadaceae bacterium
CGGCAGCGTCAGATGTGTATAAGAGACAGCCTTCAGATTGTGGACTCTGGCGCCGCGGATTACGATATTTTCAGGTCTGTTGTCTTTCATAATCATGATACTTTTCCGGATAACACCCGCGCCCGCCGTTCCGGAAAAGGAGGGCGGGCGCGGAAGCATGGTTCAGCAATCTGACCTTTGCGGCAGTTACTGACCGAGATATGTCTTTAGCAGGCGGCTTTTCTGGCCTTTGAGCCGGCGGATGGCCTTCTCCTTGATCTGACGGACGCGCTCGCGGGTCAGGTCGAATTTCGCACCGATTTCCTCGAGAGTCATTTCCTGACAGCCGATTCCGAAGAACATTTTCAGGATGTCGCGCTCGCGTTCGTGGAGCTGCTTGAGCGCGCGGTCAACCTCTTTCGAGAGCGATTCCTGAGTAAGGGTGGCGTCGGCCATGGGCGAATCGTCGTTGGTGAGCACGTCGAGCAGGCTGTTGTCCTCTCCCTCCACAAAGGGGGCGTCGACCGAGATGTGGCGGCCGGAAACCTTCAGGGTATCGGCAATCTTGTCGACCGGTACGTCGAGCTTGTCGGCGAGTTCCTCCGGCGATGGGCGGCGTTCGTTTTCCTGCTCGAATTTGGAAAGCGCCTTCGAGATTTTGTTGAGGGAGCCTACCTGATTCAGGGGAAGACGCACGATTCTCGACTGCTCTGCGAGAGCCTGAAGAATCGACTGACGAATCCACCATACGGCGTAGGAAATGAATTTGAATCCACGTGTTTCGTCAAATTTCTGCGCGGCCTTTATAAGACCGAGGTTACCTTCATTGATGAGGTCGGGGAGGCTCAGACCCTGGTTCTGATACTGCTTTGCCACCGACACTACGAACCTCAGATTTGCGCGGACAAGTTTGTCGAGGGCGCGCTGGTCGCCCTGATGGATTCGCTGCGCGAGCTCTACCTCTTCCTCTACGGAGATCAGTTCCTCACGGCCTATTTCCTGTAGGAATTTGTCGAGAGAGGCGCTCTCGCGGTTGGTGATTGATTTTGTAATTTTTAGTTGTCTCATTCTATATAGGCGAGATTAAACACGCAAATTTACGAATATTTTGTCTGAAAAGCAAATTTTGGCGTGCTGCGGAGTAATAAATCGCTCTTTTTGAACAATCTGAGAGAGCGGATGTTCCAAAATTCCGAATAATTAACTTTTCAGCATGGCGATGGCGCGCTCCAGGTCGGCCGGAGTGTCGATTCCCACCGTGGGGCAGTCGGTCACGGCCGTGCGGATGCGGTAGCCGTTCTGAAGCCAGCGCAGCTGCTCGAGGCTTTCGGCGATTTCAAGCGGCGACTGGGGCAGGCGGGTGATGGCGTCGAGCGTGGCCGCGCGGTAGGCGTACATTCCCACGTGGGTATGGAACACGGCTTTGTCTGTCCATTCCTTCCACTCGTAGTTGCGCACGTAGGGTATGATGGAGCGGCTGAAATACAGCGCGTTGCCGTCGGCGTCGAGCACCACCTTCGGGGTGTTGGGGTTGAAAAGGGCGTCGAAGCCGAGCGAGGGGTCGAAACGGCGCACGAGCGTGGCGATCTCGGTGTCGGGGCGCTCGGTGAATATAGCTTTCACAGCCTCGATCTGCGAGGGGTCGATAAAGGGTTCGTCGCCCTGGATGTTGATGATTACGTCGGCGTCGCTGCCGAGGTTTGCGTATGCCTCGCGTATGCGGTCGGTGCCCGAGCGATGGTCTGGAGAGGTCATCACAGCTCTGCCGCCGAACGATTCCACCGCGCGGAAAATGCGATCGTCGTCGGTGGCCACCGCTACGTCGTCGAGAGCCTTCGACGCCTGGATGTATACGCGCTCTATCATGGTTTTTCCGGCTATGTCGGCGAGCGGTTTCCCCGGGAAGCGGGTCGATGCATAGCGCGCGGGTATGATTCCTATGAATTTCATCGGATATCTGTCAGTATGGGATTGTGAATGATGACGGGTTACACAGGTTTAACGTAAATCTGGGCGTTTTCGTATTTCACCACCCTGACCTTGTCGCCGGCGTTGAGGAAACCGCGGAGCGCCACGGCGTCCATCTCCTCGCCCTCTACCTCTACCTTGCCGGCCGGCCGCATGTCGGTCACGGCTCTGCCTTCGAAGCCGATGAAGCGCGCCGGAGTCATGTCGACCCCGATGTAGCCGTCGCTCACCTGCTGGGTGAGTAGCAGCTCGGTGTGGCGGCGGGCCCACATGGGACCGTGCGACGACGTCAGCCACCAGATGGCGCCGATTGCGAGCAGGAGTCCGCTCAGGAAGATTATGAGCGTGGACCAGAGGGCTTCGTAGCCTACATAGGTGAGCGAGAAGGTGTAGTGCTCGAGCAGTCCGATAATCAGGGCCGCGCATACGCAGCAGATGCCCGCTATGCCGGTTACTCCGAACCCGGGCACCACGAATATCTCAAGCACTATGAGGATGAGTCCCACCACGAAGAGCACCACTATCCAGCTGCTGGCTATCCCCGTGAGATAGAGCGGCAGGAAGTAGAGCACGGCGGCGATGATGGCTGCCGCCGAGGGGAAGCCCATGCCGGCGGTGTGGAGTTCCATGTAGATGCCGCCGATTATCACCATTATGAGAATGGCCTGCACGGCGGGCGATGTCAGGAAGCCTATCAGGTTGTCGATCCACGTCGGCTTGTATTCCGTAATCGTGTAGTTTTCCACCCCGAGGTCTTTCATCACGTCGCCTATGGATTCAGCACGGCCGTCGGCATAGCCGTAGCGCAGCGCCTCCTCGGCGGTGAAGGTGATTACGTGGGTGGAGTCGGCGATGCCGGGAACCACCACGCGCTGGTCGACCATCCCTTCGGCTATCAGCGGGTCACGGCGCCACGTGAGCGTGGAGTCCGCCGCGAGTTTCTTGCCGTGGTGCTCGGCGGTGGCGCGCATCATGGCGCGCATGTACGACTGATATTTGTCGGGCATCGCGGCTCCGTCGGCGCCGTTTACCACCGTCACCGCGCCCATCGAGGCGCCCGGATGCATGTAGACCGAGTCGCACGCCAGGGCGATGAGCGCTCCTGCCGAGGCGGCGTTGTTGTCGACGAAGGCCACTACCGGCCCTGGAAAATTCAGCAGCGCGGTGCGGATGGAGTCGGCGTGTTCCACCGAGCCGCCGTAAGTGTTGAGATGCACGAGCAGCATGTCGCTGCCTCGCTCCGAAGCCTCGTTGAGCGCCTGGCGGGTGTAGCGCCAGGTCGACGATCCGATTTCATCGTCGAGCCGGAGCATGTAGACATTCTCGGCTGAAGCGCCGATTGCGCCGAGCAGAGCGGCGAGCAGAAGACAGAAGAACCTGATTTTCATTTCTGGTTGCGGTTTCTTACGTTGTCGATGCCTTTCTTTACCCACGAGGGGACTATGATGGCGCCGATAACGAGATATACGTAATAAGAGAGAATTCTCCAGAAGAGGGCGAGCACGGCGATCATGCCGGGAGCCGTGATGAGGTCGCCGTAGTAGGTGGCGAAGAGCCATTCGCTCAGTCCGGCGCCTCCGGGAGTGGGCGACGCCATGAGGAGCACCCAGACCACAAACTGACGCCCGAGAATCACTGCCTGCGGAGCCTCGGGCACGAAGGCGAGGAAGAGGGCGTTGACCACCAAGTAGCGCGAAATCCACGAAAAGGCGGTGGCGGCGAATACTTCGGCCCACCAGCCGGCCGATTTGGTGCGAAGGTCGCGGCCGGTCGTCTCGATGTCGTTGCCCAGCGCTTCGATTTTTGGCGCCCACCGCCGCAACAGGCGGAAGCTGAACAGCTTGTTGAGGAACTTGCGGATGGCCTGGGGGCGGATGAACAGCCCGATGAAAAGCAGCAGCGTCCACGCGGCTATACCGCCGTAAACGAGCCAGAAGGCGCTCTGCAGCCCTACGTTGACTGCCGTGTGGGAGAATCCGAGCAGCTCGCTGTAGGGCACGAACAGCAGCACAGCCGGAATGGACAGCATCAGGAAGAGTTCGTCGAGGAAGATGGTGGTGAACATCAGCGTGGTGGCTTTGCCAAGCGCCACTCCCTCGCGGTTGAGATAAATCATGCCGAAAGCGCTTCCTCCCACTGCCGACGGGGTGATGGCTGAGGTGAATTCGCACAGCAGTGTGACCTTCAGTGTTTTCCACCACGAGAGCTTGCGGTCGGTGATGGCGCGGAAGCGCCATGCCATGCCGAAATCCCTCCCCGCCATGGCAAGAACGGCTAAAAAGAGGCTGAAAACGACCCATGGGGTGAAATGTATCAGCGAGAACGTGGATGCGTTGAATTCGCCGTGAAACATCCACGCGACTACGGCGAGACCTATCCCGACAGGAATCAGAATCTTGCCGTAGATGCCGAGCGCCCGCCGGCGGGGCGACTCCGGTGCCGGAGTATGTTTGTCTGCTGTCATGGCGGAAGCAAAGATAACCAATCCCCGGCAGAATAGCAAATCCGGTTTGAGTCCGGATTCTTTCTGCCGGGGAAAGTGTTTGTGGCAGCCGGATTATTTATAGTTGATCCAGCGGATTATTTCTTTTATGGTCGGTTTCTTGCCGTACATGAATATGCCCACGCGGTAGATTTTGGCGGCCACCCAGATCATGCCGTAGGTGGATATGATGAGCAGGAAGAGCGACAGGGCGATTTCCCAGCCGGGGATGCCGAAGGGGATGCGAGCAACCATCACCATGGGCGACGTGAGCGGTATGATCGAGGTCCAGAAGGCGACTCCCGACGAGGGGTCGTTGCTCGCGGTCATGGCGAAAATAAAGCCGAATACGATCGGTATTACGTTGAAAATCTGCAGCTGGCCGAGATCCTGGATATTGTCGACTGCCGAGCCGATGGCGGCGGAGATTGTGGCGTAGAAGAGGAATCCGGTTATGAGGAAGAGGGTCATGAGCACCATCATCTTCACGAGGTAGCCCACCGAACTGATTATCGAGACTGCCTGGACGAGTTCGATTTCGTTTTGGCCGGAAATCGAGCCGAGGTCGCCTGCCTGCATGGCGGTGACGTCGGTCATGAGGTCGGCGGGGAGAATTGCTGGGAGAAGGAATCCGGCCATGAGCACTATGAGCACCGCCCAGATCACTATCTGGGTGAGAGCCACGAGCCCCACGCCGACGATCTTGCCGAGCATGAGCTGAGTGGGCTTTACGGAGGAAACAATAAGCTCGAGCACGCGGTTGTTTTTCTCCTCGATGATGCTTGTGGAGATCATCTGACCGTAGATGAGCAGGAACATGTAGAGTATGAACGTCATGGCTATGCCGAGGCCGTAGCTTACGCCCGACGAGATGTTTTCCTCCTCTTCGCGGTCGGTGCGGACGGTGGCGAGGCTGACGTTGCTCTCCACATCGTCGAGTATCTGCTGGAGGTTGTCGATGTTATATTCTTTAAGACGCTGCGTTTCGATAATGCCGTTTATCTGGCGTGTGATGTCGCCCTCGGTCATGACCGACGAGGTGCCGTTGACGTAGTATTTCAGGTTGAGGTCTTTAGCCGTTACGACGTTCTGCGGGATCACGAGTACGGCGGATGCGTCCTCGCGGGCGAGAGCTGAGTCGAGCGGCACGGTGACAGGTTCGAATTTCAGGTCTTCGCTGCTTTCGAGTCCCGGCGCTATCACGCCGCTTTTGTCGATTACGAGAACTGTTGTCTCCGACGGTCCGGCCACGGCCATTATGATGGCCGGAATCACCATCAGAAGCAGCATCAGCAACGGCATGAGTATCGTTGTGATTATGAAACTTTTTTTGGCGACGCGCTCCATGTATTCGCGCTGTATCACCAGTCCTATTTTTGATGACATAATGTGTGAGAATGTGAGAGTCGGTTAGTTAGCGGTTTCTTTTACGGCGCGGATGAATATGTCGTTCATCGTCGACATCGACTCGCCGATGCCTACGAGGCGTGTGGAGTCGTTGGCCAGGGCAATGAGGTCGTGAAGTTCGGCTCCGTCGTTGAGCTTGAGGCTCAGATGGCTGCGTCCGTTGGCATCGGTCTCGCCGGTCTTGAATTCCGACGCGATGGGCCGGAGTCTGGTCTCGAGGGCGGCGGCATCGCCCTCGAAAGTAAGGTCGTAGCAGTTGCCGAAATAGCGGCGTCGCAGTTCGTCGACATTGCCCGTCAGCACGTTGCGTCCCCCGTTGATGAGTGTGATATTGTCGCAGATTTCTTCGACCGACGACATGTTGTGGGTCGAGAAAATCACCGTCGATCCTTCGTTTTTGAGTTTCAGAATTTCCTCCTTGAGAAGGTTGGCGTTGATGGGGTCGAAGCCGGAGAACGGCTCGTCGAAAATGAGCAGGCGGGGGCGGTGGAGCACCGTCACGATGAACTGCACTTTCTGCGCCATACCCTTGGAAAGCTCCTCAACTTTTTTGTCCCACCACGAGAGAATGTCGAACTTCTCGAACCACTGGCGCAGACGCGCGGTGGCCTCCTGTCGGGAAAGACCCTTGAGCCGGGCGAAGAAGATGGCCTGGTCGCCCACCTTCATTTTCTTATAGAGGCCGCGCTCTTCGGGGAGATAGCCGATTTTCTCAACATCGGCCTGTACGAGCTGATGGCCGTCGAGCAGCACGCGGCCGCTGTCGGGGGCAGTGATGTGGTTTATTATGCGGATGAGGGTTGTCTTTCCTGCTCCGTTGGGGCCGAGCAGCCCGTAGACTTTCCCCTCGGGGACGCTGAGCGACACGTCGCTGAGCGCCTGGTGCGAGGAGTATGCCTTGCTTACGTTTTCTACCTGAAGAATGTCCATATAATCGGTTTGTATTGTTTTATGCCGTTAGACGCGGAAAGCGCCGAAAAGTTTCATGTCAGGGCAAAAAAATCGCGCAGATGTTGCGAATCAGGCTACATCTGCGCGATATTTTCTGTCAGAGCAAAGAATTATTTGCCCGAGAGTCTTTCTTTGAGTTCAGCAAGAGCCGAGAGGTCACCGAGAGTGGTCTTCTCAAGCGGAGCGTTGAGCACGGGAGTCTCCTCGGCGTTGCGGCGGTTGCCGCCGCGGCGGTTGCCCTTGCGGGGAGCGTCGTGACGGTCAGCTCCACCCTTCTCGTCCTCGAAGATGCGGCTGTGAGAAAGGATGATGCGCTTGGAATCCTTGTTGAATTCGATAACCTTGAAGCTGAGCTTCTCGTCGAGAGCGGCACGCGAGCCGTCTTCCTTAACGAGGTGCTTGGGAGTAGCGAAGCCTTCAACGCCGTAGGGGAGGGCGATGACTGCGCCTTTCTCAACCATTTCAACGATGGTTCCTTCGTGGATGGAGCCGACGGTGAAGATGGTTTCGAATACATCCCAGGGATTCTCCTCGAGCTGCTTGTGGCCGAGCGACAGACGGCGGTTGTCCTTGTCGATTTCGAGAACCTGAACGTCGATGTCGGCGCCGATCTGGGTGAATTCGCTGGGGTGTTTGATTTTCTTTGTCCAGGAGAGGTCGCTGATGTGGATGAGGCCGTCTACGCCCTCTTCGATTTCAACGAATACGCCGAAGTTGGTGAAGTTGCGCACTTTTGCGGTGTGCTTGCTGCCGACGGGGTATTTGGTCTCGATGTTCTCCCAGGGATCGTTCTTGAGCTGCTTGATGCCGAGCGACATCTTGCGGTCCTCGCGGTCGAGGGTGAGGACAACAGCCTCTACTTCGTCGCCGACTTTCATGAAGTCTTGAGCGGAGCGGAGGTGCTGGCTCCACGACATTTCGCTTACGTGGATGAGGCCTTCGACGCCGGGTGCGATTTCAACAAACGCACCGTAGTCTGCCATAACCACTACGCGGCCTTTGACCTTGTCGCCGACTTTGAGGTCGGGATCGAGGGCGTCCCACGGATGGGGCTGGAGCTGCTTCAGACCGAGGGCGATACGCTTCTTCTCGTCGTCGAAGTCGAGGATAACGACGTTGAGCTTCTGGTCGAGCGAAACAACCTCTTCGGGGTGGTTTACGCGGCCCCAGGAAAGGTCGGTGATGTGGATGAGACCGTCTACGCCGCCGAGGTCGATGAACACACCGTAGGAGGTGATGTTCTTGACGGTGCCTTCGAGCACCTGGCCTTTTTCGAGCTTGGCGATGATTTCGCGCTTCTGGTTCTCGAGCTCAGCTTCGATGAGAGCTTTGTGAGATACCACAACGTTCTTGAATTCCTGGTTGATTTTTACAACCTTGAATTCCATAGTCTTGCCTACGAAAATATCGTAGTCGCGGATGGGCTTGACATCGATCTGAGAGCCGGGGAGGAAAGCCTCGATGCCGAACACGTCGACAATCATACCGCCTTTGGTGCGGCACTTGATGTAGCCCTTGATGATTTCGTCTTTTTCGAGAGCCTCGTTGATGCGGTCCCAGGAGCGGGCTGCACGGGCTTTGCGGTGTGAGAGGATGAGCTGACCCTTCTTGTCTTCCTGATTCTCGATAAACACCTCGACGGTGTCGCCTACCTTGATGTCAGGATTGTAGCGGAATTCGCTCATGGGGATGATGCCGTCGCTCTTGTAGCCGATGTTAACCACAGCCTCGCGCTTGTTGAGGGCGATGATGGTACCTTCGATTACATCCTTGTCGCGGATAGTGTTGAGCGATTCGTCATAGGTTTTGGTGAGTTCTTCGCGCGATTTTTCGCCTTTGGTCTCACCTTTTTCAAATGCTTCCCAATCGAAATCGGCGATCGGGGAGTTCTTTACTTCTTCAGTCATTAAAAGAAAGTGGGGTTAATAAATAAGGTTAATGCAAACTGCCCGGGCACAATTCTCCCAAGGCGCTGCAAAGTTAGTGATAATTTTCTAATCCACAATATTTTTTGAGAGAGAAAGAATGAGATTTATGTTATTTACGGTATTTACGGAATTTATGCGGGGGAAAAACGGACGCAGGCCGGGGTCTGGAGACTCCGGCCTGCGCTTATCGGGTGAAAGTCAGGCTGACATCAGTTGCCGGTCTGCTTCTTGATGACGTATTTGAGGGTTGCGGTGACGTTGAATTTGCCCATGTTGTTGGGCTCGCAGAAGTAGCTGAGGGTTCCGCCCTTGGCTATGTCGGCGGTAATCTTGATGTCGCTGCAGGGATATTTGGGATTGGGGACACCGGTCTCGCTGAGAGGTGTGAAGTTGCCGGTGGCATTGATGGAGTAGCCTACGGGGTTGATCTCAAAAGGCAGATCCTTGATCATGAAGTTGAGCGAGAGGGGCATTTTGTCGGAGAATTTGGCTTTCGCCACTGCGAGAACGGCCTTCATGGTCTTGGGGTCGAGGGTGACGATGTAGTAAGTCTCGTCGGTTGTGAATGCTCCGAGCTGGTTTTCGCCCACGGGGCTGACGTAGGTGTCGGCGAAATAGAGGCTCTGCACGGGAACCACGTTGACCACGTATTTGCTGTCTACGGTATACTGGATGCAGAAAGAGTACATGTTGCCGCGTATCATGGTCTTGACGGAGAGGTTGTCGAAAGAAAGCGAGGAATTGCCCACCGAAGTAAGGTTTCTTCCGCTTGCCACGAGCCAGCCTTCGCTGTCGGCAACCATTTTGAGGTTCTCGAACTTGAACGAGAGGCCTTTGAGATCTTCGGAGAGGTTGAGGTTCTGGATTTCGAGGGTAAGTGCGGCTGTGGTGTAGTCAATAGTTATGCGGTAGATTGTGCCGGTCTCTACTCTGGTCTCGTTGGTGGCGATGTCGGTTACGGCGTTGAAGCAAAGATCCTGGTTGTAGGTGAATATCTGCTTCTGGTCGTTTTTGTCGTCGCTGAGACAGGAGGTCATCATCAGTGCTCCGAACAGGAGCATGGCGATTGAAAATAATTTGCTTTTCATTTGTCTGTTGTGATTGTTTGCTATGTTTTTTGTTTTATGAATCGAATGAAATACGGAGAGTCACTCCGCCGCGGGCCGGTTTGCCGCGCTGGAAGAAGGTGTTGCCGACCGACACGTAACGGAATGTGTCGAAACGTGTGCCGGTGAGGTTCTCGCCCCAGAAATCGAGCGAAAAGTCGCCTTTTTCGAGCCTTACGGATGCTGCGAGCTGCAGGTAGAAAGGCTGGCGGGTGAGGTTTTCCTCGTCCCAGTATATGTTGCCGGTTCCGCGCAGTGAGGTGCCGAACGAGATGGCGTCGAGCCACCGGCAGCGGGCGAGCGGAAGACGGTAATCGCCGTTGATATATAAAGTGTGGGAGGGTGCGTAGGGCACTCTTTTCCCCGAAAAGTCTTTGCGGCCGTTGTTGAAATCCCTGAAGACTGCATGGGTGTAGCCGTAGGAGAAATTAAGATGCCAGCGTGGAGCGGGACGGTAGCTGAGAGTCAGTTCTGCGCCATAGCTGCGGGTTTTGCCGGCGTTGGTCATGATGCGGCCGGTGGTGGTGCCGTCGGGGAAGGTAGTGACCTGCTGGTCGCGGCAGTCGATGAGGAAGAAGGCCACTGAGGTGTCGACTTTGCCGTCGTCGCAGGTAATGTGGGCGCCGGCCTCGTAGTTCCAGCTCTTTTCAGGCTTATAGGATACGATTTCGTCGACGTCGTATTTAGGTGCGACACCCATCATCTCCATGATGCGCTGTTGCAGCACGTCGCTGAACATCTGGGTGTTGTATCCCCCCGACTTGTAGCCCTTGGCCACGGAGGCGTAGAGATACGACCGGCTGAACCGGTATGTTACGCTGAGTTTCGGCAGAAGCTGGGTGAAATTCTGCGACAGTTTTCCGAAGTCGTCTATCACTACCGGCTGCCGCATGAAAACAACAGGGGTGCCGGAGGTGACGTCGTAGACCGTGTAGGCGGTGTTGCAGAAACTGTTGTATTTCAGACTTGTAGATTCGTAGTCAAAACGCAGCCCCAGCGAGAAGTTCCAGCGGCCGAGGTCGTAGGACGACTGATGGTATACGGCCGCGCCCGCCACCGGCGTCCGGAACCGGGAGCCGAGCACGAACTGATCTGATTCCCACTCTATGGGGTAGTCGGGATTCTGCTCGTTGCGGTGCTTGATGATGAGTTCGCTGATGCCCTTTTCCTTGAAAGTGACGGGGGCGTTCATGTGGCCGCGCTTGTAGAATCCGAAGAGTCCGGTCAGCCACGAGTAGCTTCCTTTTGTGCCGCGGATTACGAAGTCCTGAGTGAGCGACCGCTCGTTGCGCGCCTGAGTGAGGGTAAAATAGCTCACCGGCAGGAAGTCCTGGTCGAGCGTCATGTTGTCGTTGATATACTGGAAGCTCGCAATCGAGGCGAAAGTGCAGCCGGGGGTCACCCATTTTACTGTCAGGCCGTCGGTTACTGTCAGACGGCGGTAAAAACAGGGGTCGTTGTAGCGGATTTCTCCGGTCTCGGAGAAAGCATATGGGTAGCCGTCCTGTTTCGACCAGCCGAATGAGGCAACATTTTCGACGCTCACACTCCCGGAGGCGCGCCAGGTGGTTTTCCATCTTGCCGAGGCTCCGCGATCCTTGTCGGCGCGGCTGCCGTCGTAGAGATTGGTATAGAATCCTCCGGAGTAATTGAAATATCCGCTCAGCGACATTCCGAGGCCGTCGGAAAGTCTGCTGTACACACTGAGAGCCGCCTTCGCCGAGCCGTGGGTTCCGCCTTCAGCCATGGCGCGGACACCCTGATAGCGGAGAGGCGAGAGTGTGTAGATGTTTATGAGTCCGGCCATCGTGTTGCGGCCATACAATGTTGACTGGGGGCCGCGCATCACCTCGATGCGCTCAATGTCGACGGCATCGAAATCGTAGGCATCCTTGTTGAGGAAAGGCACGTTGTCGACGTTGAGCCCTACGGCGGGCTGGTCGATTCTCGCACCGATGCCGCGCATGTAGATGGAGGCGGTCATCCGCGAGCCGTAGTCGGGGATGTAGAAATTGGGCGCAATCTCGCTCACTTTCTTCATCGACAGAATGTTGAGCCTTTCGGTCTCGGCCGCACCGATGGATGTTACCGCCATGGGCTGCGACTTCATCGGGCCGGGCTGCTTGATGGCCGTCACGGAGACTTCGCCGAGCAGAGTCGTGGAGTCGGCTGCGGCTTCCGATACAGAAGCTGCGGCCGAGGGGCAGACGCAGGCGGCAAAGAGCAGTGTGATAAGACCGGTTCTCACTTTATTCAGTAGTATAGCTTTTTGAATTTGCAAAGTTAGCGATTTTTCCCCCGCTTTGCAACCTGAAACCTGCGGGCGGCTGATTTTTGCAACTTTTTTATAGATTATTATCAAATTGCCGCCGATATGTGACAAAAACACAACGAAGGCACGGTTCATGTGCCAGAATGTGGGGCGGATTTATAATAAGTGCGGTTGACAAATTGCCTGTGTAAATTCTCGTTAGATAGCATAATGCAAAAATAATTCAAATTTTAATAAAATTATTTCATTAAAAACTTGTAAATTTGAGAATAATGCTATATCTTTGCGGCAGTTCCTGATAGAAACACATATTATATCATTCAATTGATTCACTTATTAATTTAAGGAACTTATGATTCACAAAAAACTATTTATTGCAATGATGGCCGGCATCCTGTTCTCAGGCTCTGCCGGTGCAGCCGACGCGGAAAGCAAACGTGCTCTCGGAGCGTCGCTGAGTGCCGATCTCGTAAGCAGCTACATCTGGCGCGGCCAGGATTGCGGCGGCGTGTCGATTCAACCAGCCGCCACACTAAGTTACGGCAATGTGTCGCTCGGCGCATGGGGCTCGTCGGGCTTCGACAAAGACGATACCAAAGAGGTGGATTTCACCCTCGGGTATTCGTGGAAAGGGCTGAATATCAGCTTTACGGACTACTGGTTCAGCAACGGGCCGAAATATTTCAAATACGGCGCGCACAACACCGCCCACGTGTGGGAAGCTCACGCCGGTTATGATTTCGGGTGTGTGGCGCTGAACTGGTATACCAACATCGGCGGCAACGACGGCGTCACCTCCTCGGGTAAACGCGCATATTCGTCGTATGTGGAGGTGAGCGCACCCTTCACCATTTCGAGTCTCGATTTTGCAGCTGAGGTGGGTGCATCACCCTATGCCACATCTTATTATAACTGCAATGGTTTCGCCGTGACTAACATCGCACTCAGCGCTGCGAAGAGTTTCAGTCTGACCGATACTTCCGCGCTGAAAGTCTATGCGAAAGCCGTAGCCAACCCCCGAAACAGCCAGACTTATCTCCTCGCCGGGGTGTCGTTTACGGCATTCTGACGGTGGTTTTATGCTTATTTTCTCAACTGCTTATTTTTCAAAAAAGTCTCATTATGAAAAAAATTGAAGCTATCATCCGCAAAACGAAATTCGAGGATGTAAAGGAGGCTCTTCTCGATGCTGATATCGAATGGTTTTCGTATTACGAAGTGCGCGGAGTAGGCAAATCACGGCAGGCGCGGATATACCGCGGCGTGATGTACGACACCAGCTCCATCGAACGTATTCTCGTGTCGATTGTGGTGCGCGACATAAATGTCGGCAAAACCATCGACGCTGTTTTGAAAGCAGCCCAGACCGGCGAAATAGGCGACGGCCGAATTTTCGTTGTCCCGGTGGAGGATGCCATCCGCATCCGCACGGGCGAGCGGGGCGACATTGCGCTCTACAACGCCGAACACGAAAAATAGCGTCTTCCTAAATCATTCTAATTTTCCAATTTCTAAGGTAATGAAAAAATCCCATATATGTGGAGCTGCCGCAGCACTTGTGCTTGCTGTGGCCCTCCCGGCTATTGCTTTTGCTGCCCCGGAGACGGCGGCCGATTCGATTGAAACAACTGTTGTGACCGGAGTTCCGGTGGCAGAACTGCCGGTTGAAGAAGTGGCTGAAGATGCTTCTTCTCCGCTCGTTTCGGGACTCAACACCGTGTGGATGCTTCTCGCAGCCATGCTCGTTTTCTTCATGCAGCCCGGCTTTGCCCTGGTGGAAGCTGGATTCACCCGCTCAAAGAACACCGCCAATATTCTTATGAAGAACTTCGTTGATTTCATCTTTGGCTCGCTCCTGTTTTGGTTCGTAGGATTCGGAATCATGTTCGGAATCGGCGGCTTTTGCGGAGTCCCGCACTTCATGAGCAGCAGTTTCTTCGAGAGCAACGGGCTGCCCGATCCGTCATCGCTTCCTACCGAAGGCTTTCTCGTTTTTCAGACGGTATTCTGCGCTACAGCCGCTACAATCGTATCGGGAGCTATGGCAGAGCGTACGAAATTTTCCGCATATCTCATCTATACGATTTTCATCAGCGTTCTCGTGTATCCGGTGTCAGGTCACTGGACCTGGGGAGGCGGATGGCTTATGAACGGCGACGCCGGCTCGTTTATGATGAAAACGTTCGGCCACACTTTCCACGATTTCGCCGGCTCAACGGTAGTTCACTCCGTGGGCGGCTGGATTGCGCTCGTGGGTGCGGCGATTCTCGGCCCGCGAATCGGTAAATACGGAAAAGACGGCAAATCGAAAGCGATTCCCGGCCACAACCTTACGATTGCCGCTCTCGGAGTGTTCATCCTATGGTTCGGATGGTTCGGCTTCAACCCCGGCTCACGTCTCGCCGCATCTTCGGTAGAGGATCAGATTTCTATTTCACTGGTGTTTCTCAACACCAACCTCGCGGCATGCGCCGGCGGTTTCGCCACGCTCTTTGTAAGCTGGCTGAAGTACGGCAAGCCATCGCTCTCGCTCACCCTCAACGGAATCCTTGCCGGACTTGTCGGTATCACCGCCGGCTGCGACGCCGTCAACCCCCTCGGAGCTGTAATTATCGGTATTATCTGCGGTACAGTGATGATTTTCGCCGTGGAATTCATAGACCGCTGTCTCAGGATCGACGACCCGGTAGGCGCATCATCGGTTCACGGCGTCTGCGGATTCCTCGGCACTATTTTCACAGGATTGTTTTCTGTGGAAGAAGGCCTCTTTTTCGGTGCCGGTTGGGGCTTTTTCTGCGCTCAGCTTTTCGGCGCACTCACCGTAGGACTCTGGGCGGCCTCGATGGGCTTTATAATATTCAAGTGCGTAGGCCTCTCCCACAGACTCCGCGTTCCAGCACGTATCGAAGAAGAAGGTCTCGATATTTACGAGCATGGCGAATCGGTCTATAATTCATAACTCAGTGTGCTGACCGGATATGCTCCGGCATGCATACCTCAATTGACGGAAACAGCCGCCCTGATCGGATGATTCGGGCGGCTGTTGTGGTATGGATGCCCCCGGCGCCGCCGCGCAGGGGAGCGGGCGGCGCGGTGGTTTCAGATTTTAACGGGAGCGATGTGAAAAATAGCAAAATTATACTATTTTGCTTGATTATTGTAACATTTTGTAATCGAACCGTTCTGACTTTAAATTTCTTGCTTATATTTTCCGGTTAACGTTATAAATCGTTATCTTTGCAGCATGGAATCAAATGTCGAGACAAAATCCGCAGTATGTGCGGCAGATCTCTCCGACGGGGTGGTGATAATTCCCACTTACAACGAACGGGAGAATGTGGCGGCTGTAATTGAGGCTGTTATCGGGCTGCCCCATCAGTTTGACGTGCTCATAATCGACGATAATTCGCCCGACGGCACGGCGGCCATTGTGCGCGAGAAAATAGAGATGCACCCCGGGCGGGTACACCTCCTCGAGCGCAGCGGCAAGCTTGGCCTCGGCACGGCTTACATAGCCGGTTTCAAGTGGGCGCTCGAACATGAGCAGTATAACTACGTGTTTGAGATGGACGCCGATTTCTCCCACAATCCCACGGATCTGATAAAACTGTATGAAGTCTGCGCCTGCGGCGGAGCCGACATGGCGGTAGGTTCGCGCTATCTTACAGGCGTGAACGTGGTGAACTGGCCCATGGGCCGCGTGCTGATGTCGTTCTATGCCTCTAAATACGTCCAGATCGTGACCGGCATGCCCATCCACGATGCCACCGCGGGGTTCGTGTGCTACACCCGGCGTGTGCTTCAGGCGCTTCCGCTCGACAAAATCCGCTTCAAAGGCTATGCCTTCCAGATTGAAATGAAATTCCTTACGTATAAGTACGGTTTCACAATCAAGGAAGTCCCCATCATATTCGTGAACCGCGTTCTCGGCACGAGCAAAATGAGCTCCGGAATCTTCGGCGAGGGCGTGGTGGGAGTGCTCCGGCTGAAATGGTCGAGCTGGTTTACAAAATATCCTGATTACAGCCGAAAATGAGCCGCATTATCATATACAACGCACGAATAGTGGACGACGGACGCTCGTTTGCCGGATTCATCGAGACCGACGGCGAGCTGATAGCCCGCGTCGGCACTATGGATGAGTGGGACGGGGAGCCGGAAGCCGCTCCGGGCGATACGGTTATCGACGCCGGAGGCATAATGGTGATGCCCGGCGTAATTGACGAGCACGTGCATTTCCGCGATCCGGGTCTGACGCAGAAAGCCGACATGGAGTCGGAATCGCTTGCGGCGGTTGCCGGGGGCGTGACTTCATTTATCGACATGCCCAACACGCGCCCCGCCACGGTTACAATGCAGGCGGTGGAGGATAAAATGGCCCGCGCCGCCGAGGTCTCGTATGCCAACTACGGCTTTTTCATCGGCGCCACGAACGACAATCTCACCGAACTCCTCGGTGCCGACTATTCGCGGGTGGCGGGAGTGAAGCTTTTTCTCGGCTCGTCGACAGGCAACATGCTCGTAGACAGCGACTCGACTCTGGCGCGCCTCTTCGCCGAGGTACCTGCGCTGATAGCTGTCCACGCCCTGTCTCTTATACACATCTGACGCTGCCGACG
>UROS01000035.1 GCA_900549445.1 uncultured Porphyromonadaceae bacterium
GCGGTGTCCGGCGAGATGATAGCCTATTCAATGCCCGGCGGCACGTCGGGACTGCGCATTGCCTGGCGCGCGGACTCCTCTTCCGAGTGGATTCCGCTTCATTATAACTTCGTGAACAACGACTTCGGGCCGTGGGGGTCGCATAAGAAAATGTACTCTCCCAAGTTGTTCGTGAACGGTGCCGACGGGCTGTGGACGGCTATATGGGACGCCACCCCCGACGGGAGCGTGACTGCAATGTCGACCACAAAGGACTTTGCAAAATGGAGCCCGCAGCGCTATTTCGCCTCGCCCCACGACCTGCCACGCGATTTATATCAGGCGAATGAATTAACACCCGATTCAGCCACAATAGAAAACGTGCGCATAGGAGGCTACGTTCAGAAAGTGCCCATGGCACTGATTAAGAAACTCACTGAATTCGTAGATCACCGCAACGAACTCGGCGCGCTTTACGGAGAACAGGCGAAAGATGACGCAACACGTTTTGCCGGTCTGAAATCACCAAAAATAACCATCACACCGCGACCGGCCGACTCGCATCCTATTTCCGACAAGCTCATAGGCATATTCTTTGAAGACATAAATTATGCCGCCGACGGCGGACTCTACGCCGAACTCGTGCAGAACCGTGATTTCGAATACACGCCTTCAGACCGCAGCGGCGACAAAAACTGGAACAGCACCACAGCGTGGACAACCAACGGCAACGGCTCATTCACCATCGACACCATAAACCCGATTCATCCGAATAATCCCCACTACGCTACAGTCATAGCCGGCAATGGAGGGATGACACTCGAAAACAGCGGATTCGACGGAATTCCGGTGAAGAAAGGCGACAGCTACAACCTGTCAATGCGCGTACGCACCGACAAACCGGTCAATCTTCAGGTAAACCTTACGGCAGCCGACGGCAAAAAACTCGCCAGGAAAACCCTGAAAGTGAAACCGGGCGACTGGACAGCACTAAAGACAACGCTCAAATCAAACCAGACATCCCCCGACGCCCGGCTCAGCATTGAAGTTCCGGCAGGCGCCGAGGCCGATTTCGACATGGTGTCGCTCTTTCCCGCCAAAACCTTCAAGGGACGCGCCAACGGTCTGCGCAACGATCTGGCGCAGACGCTCGCCGATCTGAAACCTCGGTTTGTACGCTTTCCCGGCGGGTGCGTGGCCCATGGCAACGGCATCGACAACATCTACGACTGGAAAGGCTCGATAGGTCCGCTCGAAGCCCGCAAACCGCTACGCAATCTCTGGGGCTACCATCAGACCCGCGGCCTCGGCTATCATGAGTACTTCCTTTTCTGCGAGGACTTAGGAGCAGAGCCGCTGCCGGTGCTTGCGGCAGGTGTGCCCTGCCAGAACTCCGGCGACCGCGCCCATCACTCCGACTGCGACCTGACGTCGCTCGGACAGCAGAACGGAATACCGATGGAAGAGATGCCGGCTTATATTCAGGACGTGCTCGACCTCATTGAGTATGCCAACGGCGACGTGAATACAGAATGGGGAGCAAAGCGCGCCGAGGCCGGTCACCCCGAACCGTTCAACCTCAAATACATCGGAATAGGCAACGAGGATATGATCACCGAGGTATTCGTGCCCCGATTCAAGATGATTTACGACGCCGTGCGCAAGGCCCATCCCGAAATAACGGTAGTAGGAACAGTCGGCCCCTTCTATGAGGGAACCGACTACGATGCCGGATGGGAACTTGCCCGCGAACTCGACATTCCGATCGTCGACGAGCATTACTATGTGGCTCCCGGCTGGCTCATATACAACAACGACTTCTACGATAAATATCCGCGCAACGCCACCAAGGTATATCTCGGCGAATACGCCTCTCATCTGCCCGGCCGACCGAGCAATATAGAGACAGCGCTGAGCGACGCCCTATATCTTACCGGAGTAGAGCGCAACGGCGATGTGGTTGAGATGACGTCGTACGCTCCCCTCCTTGCAAAAGACAACCACACGCAGTGGACACCCGACCTCATCTACTTCAGCAACACCGAAGTGCGCCCCACAGTGGAATATGAAGTGCAGAAACTCTACGGCAACAACAGCGGCGAGACATATATCCCCGCCACGATGACAACCGACAACGACGCCAGAAATGTTGCTGCGCGCATCGGCACCTCGATTGTAAAAGACGACGCGACGGGCGATTATATATTAAAGGTAGTAAACATGCTTCCGGTAGCAGTAAACGCCGGCATCGACCTCTCGCCTCTCGGCATCAAAGCCAAAGATGCGAAAGCGCAGGTGCTCACGGGCGAAATCGGCTCCACAACCGCAAAAGCCGCTGAAACAACCGTAAGTCTCCCCGACGCCACCTTCCCTCCGTACTCATTTACAGTTATCAGAATAAAATAAGTGCCATAATCCAAAACGGTAATGAAAAAAAGAAATTTCAAATTCATTACATCTCTCCTTATCGCTCTCTCCCTTCCGCTTTCGTCATATCCGGCAGAGCCTTCGGGCTATTACAGCGACGCCGAGGGCAAGTGCGGCAAAAGCCTTCTGAGCTCGCTCAACAGCAAAATCAGCTCCCATACCAACGTTGGATACGACGGACTTTGGAACGTGTATAAGAAATCGGATGTCCGTGCCGACGGAACATTGTGGGACATCTACAGTACCAAAGCGTGGCCCGGCAACTTCTCCAAATGCGGCAACTATAAAAAAGTAGGCGACTGCGTGAACCGCGAGCACTCCCTGCCAAAAAGCTGGTGGGGAGGCGGCAAAAGCGCGCAGTACTCCGACGCCTTCCACCTCTATCCCACCGACGGCAAGGTCAACGGCCAGCGCTCCAACTTTCCGTTCGGAGAATGCAAAAACGGTACAGCACTCGCATCAAACGGCAGTGTAAAGCCTTTGGGCAAACTCGGCTCATGCACCTTCGCAGGCTTCTCCGGCACGGTATTCGAACCCGACGACGAGTATAAGGGCGATCTCGCCCGCAGCTACTTCTATATGGCTGCATGCTACAACGGCATAATCGGAGGATGGACCTCGGGAAACGGCAATCAGTTCTTTGCAGGCAACAGTTTCCCGGTTTTCAAGACCTGGGCAATCAACCTTCTGCTCAAATGGCACCGTCAGGATCCGGTGAGCCAGAAAGAAATCGACCGCAACGAAGCCATCTACGGTTTCCAGCATAACCGCAACCCGTTCATCGACCATCCCGAACTCGCCGAACACATCTGGGGTGACAAATCAACTGTCGGCTGGAAGGCCGGAGGAGTTGTCGAGCCTAAAATAGCAACACCCGTCAGCGGTACTACAATAAATCTCGGCATGACCGGCAAAGGGGTTGAATGTTCGACCGGAGTAACCGTGAAAGGTACCGGACTTACGGCCGACGCTACTGTCAGCGTTGCGGGTACGGGATTCAGCGTGTCGGCGCGCACTCTCTCCGCCGCCGCCATAAACTCGGCAGCGGGTACGCCTCTTAAAATCGCGTACAGCTCCAGCTCAACCGGCAAAGCGAACGGCACACTTACCATCAGTTCCGGCGATGCCCGGACATCGGTCTCTCTTACCGCCGAAGTGGTAGACGGCATACCTGCCCTGCAGGCCACCGAGGTAGGCGAAGACCGTTTCGACGCCAATTGGGTTGCTGTCGACCCGTCGGGGACAGTCTACGATCTTCACGTAGAGTGCGGCGGCACGGCAATAGCCGGTTATCCCAAGCAGGTGCTTTCCGACGATGAGAACTGGACCGTCGACGGTCTTACTCCCGGCAGCACTTATACATATTATATATTGTGCGGCAGCCGCAGCAGCAACCGCGTGGAGGTGACTACACTTGTGCCCGTTCCGACAATACAGTTTCTCTTCGACGGCGAACTGTACTTCACTGCTGAACCCGGCCAACCTTCCGAAGTGGCTGAAATACTGATGGAGGCTGAAAACATCGACGGTGACATAACGCTGAGCGTGGATGCGCCCTTCGAACTCAGCACCGACAAAACCAACTGGAACACCGCCATAACGCTCGCCCCCGACGAAGACCGCTTCTACATGCGCCTGAAGAGTTCTACCGAGGGCACCTTCTCTACAGAACTGACAGCGACTGCCGGGGCCTACACAAACGACGACGTGACAGTTGACGGCACCGTGTCGTCCTCCCCCACTTTCTTCGAAAACTTTGAAAAAGACGGTGGTTCGGGCTACAACACCTCCGGATTCAGCTACGAGGGCGCGGCAACAACATGGTATCTCAAGAATGCCGGCGTGTTCGGCGACTCACGCGACATCCATACCGGCACCCACGGACTCCGCACCGGAAAATCGTCGGCAACGGATGCCACGGCGGAGATGACGCAGGGCAAAGAGCACGGCGCAGGCATCGTAACGCTGTGGGCTAAAGCCTGGCAGGGCGAGAGCGGAACCGTGCGTCTCGACTACTCTGCCGATGCCGGAATCACCTGGAACGAGGCTGCGCGGTTTGAAGTAGGCGATAAGGAGTGGGAACAGTTCAAGGCCACCGTCAACACACCCGGAGAGGTCCGCATACGCCTTGTAAGAACCTCAGGCGGCCGAATCGGCATTGACGACATTGAAATCACCGACTACACCATCAGCGCCGTAGGAGAACTCGAATATCACACCTGGGACGCTTTCTGCCGCAATTCGGCTCTCGTAATCGAAAATTTCGGCGGGACAGCCGACGCTCTGGTCTACGGAACCGACGGCATAACGTGGTTTAACGACTCAGTGGCCAACGGCGACACCACTATTACCTTACCCGCAGGCCTTTACATCGTTGTCATCAACGATTTCGCACGCCGGGTTCTCGTGAAATAAACTTATCCTCAAACTCAAAGCCGGATCGGGGCAAATAGTTCCGATCCGGCTTTTTTAGATAAATTAGCAACATCCACGAGGGTAAAACCGAAAAATAATTGTTAAGAATATATTGCAATTTCATACTAAAAATAATCATGATCCAACTTAAAGACATCCATTCACCCGCCGACATAAAGAAGCTGGCCGTAAATGAGTTGCCCGATCTTTGCGAAGAACTCCGCGCGGTGCTTGCCCGAAAACTCGGACGCCACGGAGGCCACGTGGGGCCCAATCTCGGAGTAGTCGAAGCTACGGTAGCACTCCATTACGTGTTTGACGCACCTGCCGACAAGATTGTGTTCGACGTATCGCACCAGAGCTACGTCCACAAGATGCTGACCGGACGAATCGAAGCGTTTCTCGACCCGAAAGACTACAATAACGTGAGCGGATACACGTCGCCTGACGAATCGCCCGAATACGACCTTTTCGAACTTGGCCACACCTCCACGTCGATATCCCTCGCAACCGGTCTCGCCAAAGCCCGCGACCTGCGGGGCGACAAAGAAAACGTGGTGGCTTTCATCGGCGACGGCTCGCTCGGAGGCGGCGAAGCACTCGAAGGACTTGATTTCGGCGGCACACTCGGGTCGAATTTCATAGTGATCGTCAACGACAACCAGATGTCGATAGCCGAGAACCACGGCGCCCTCTACGAAGACCTGCGCCGGCTGCGTGAATCGGACGGCACCTCGGAACAGAACATTTTCAAATCGTTCGGCTACAGGTATCTGTATGTGGCCGACGGCAACAACGTCGAAGAACTCGTCAAGGCCTTCAGGATGGTCAGGGATTCCGCATCGCCGATAGTAGTGCACATCAATACCATAAAGGGCAAAGGACTCCCCGTGGCAGAGCGTGAAAAGGAAAAGTTCCATTACAGCGCCCCGTTCGATCTGAAGAGCGGTGCTCCACTTTCGCCCGACAACAGCATGGACTACGGCGATATCTTCACGCTCCACATGATCCGTAAGGTACACGACGACCCGAAAGTTGTAGTAATGACCGCAGCCACTCCCGGAGCGTATGGATTCACACCCGACCGCCGGAAGGCATGCGGCGACCGGTTTGTCGACGTGGGCATCTGCGAACAGCAGGCTTGCGGAATGGCGGCAGGACTCGCCAAAGGAGGAATGCGCCCGGTTTTCGGTGTGGTGAGCACCTTCCTGCAGCGCGCTTACGACCAGCTCGAACAGGATATTTCCATCAACCGGCAGCCGGTAACCATCGTGACGTTTGCCAACGGCGTATGGGGCATACCCGACGTAACTCACCTCGGCATTTTCGACATCACCATGCTTTCGAATATCGCCGGACTGACATATCTGGCGCCGACCTGCAAGGAAGAATACCTTGCAATGATCGACTGGGCGATGACGCAGACCGAGGGTCCGGTGGCCGTACGCACTCCGGGGGGCGCAGTGGTGGAATCAGGACTCGAATTTCCTGCTGACTATTCCGATCTGAGCTACAACGTCCGCCGCCGCGGCAGCCGGGTGGCCATAATAGCGGAAGGAGCGTTCTTCCGGTTGGGCGAGCAGGCAGCCGACCTTCTCGCTGAAAAAGGAATCGAGCCGACTCTGATTTCGCCGCGTGTGCTCAGCAGTGTCGACGGGAAGACACTCGATACCCTGCGCGATTACGAACTTGTGGTGACAATGGAAGACGGCATACTCGACGGCGGCTTCGGACAGAAAGTAGCGGCGTATCTCGGCGAGGCACCGGTGAAAGTGAAATGCCTCGGATTAAGGAAAGAGTTCATAGACCGCTACAATGCGTCGGAAATCATTCGTCGGAACGGACTCGCTCCCGATCAGGTGGCCGACATGGTTGCCAAAGAACTCGCGATATGAAAATTGCCATTAAAATCGCATAATCTCTGACTTTCATCAATAATTTTCCTCGAAATTTCAATTTTTTGCTCAGATTATTTGCTTATTTAAAAATTAAGTGATAGTTTTGCAGCTACAGAACAAGAGAAACTCGTATGAACAGCCTTTTCAATAACAATAATTATTGGTGGCGCATCGGTTACTTTCACCGATGGCAATGATTCCTGTTCTCATTTCAAGGATAATTATTAAGATATTAAGCTATAGATTCACGGCGGCCATCGATTTTATCGGTGGCCGTTTTTCATTTTCTACTTTCAACTATGACAACATTCAAATCACCGCTTCCAGTTGACGACGACGGATTCTACGGAGAATTCGGGGGAGCCTATATCCCCGAGATTCTTCACTCCAACGTGGAGAATCTGCGCCGGGCCTTCTACAGCTATGCCGACGACCCGGATTTCAAGACCGAATTCAGCCGTCTGATGCGCGACTACGTAGGACGCCCGTCGCCACTCTATCATGCCGAAAATCTCAGTCGCCTTTACAGCACAAACGTGTATCTCAAGCGCGAGGATCTCAACCACACAGGCGCCCACAAAATAAATAATGCCATAGGCTCTGCTCTTTTGGCTAAAAGGATGAAAAAAACGCGAATTATCGCAGAAACAGGAGCCGGACAGCACGGCGTAGCCACAGCAACCGTGTGCGCTCTGATGGGAATGGAGTGCGTGGTCTATATGGGAGCCACAGACGTAGCCCGCCAGCAACCGAACGTGGAGCGCATGAGGATGCTCGGAGCGAAGGTCGTATCCGTCGAGTCGGGCAACAAAACTCTCAAAGATGCAACCAATGAGGCCATCCGCGACTGGTGCTGCCACCCCGACAGCTTCTACATAATCGGGAGCACCGTCGGGCCTCATCCCTACCCTGAGATGGTGGCGCGGTTTCAGTCGGTCATTTCGGAGGAAATACGCAGGCAACTGCTCGACAAGATAGGCCGTGAGACTCCCGACTACGTGATTGCATGCGTGGGAGGTGGCAGCAACGCCGCCGGAGCTTTCTATCATTTCATTAACGAACCCACCGTTCGCCTTATCGCCGCCGAGGCAGCGGGAAAGGGAATCGGTACCGGTCAGACTGCCGCCACAATCCATGTCGGCTCGGAGGGAATAATCCACGGTGCCCGGACTCTGGTCATGCAGACCACCGACGGACAAATTGTTGAACCCTATTCCATATCGGCCGGCCTCGATTATCCCGGCATCGGCCCGCTCCACGCTTTCCTCGCGACATCGGGGCGCGCCGAGGTGCTTGCCGTAACCGATACAGAGGCGCTCGACGCCGCACTGACACTTACCCGCGTGGAAGGCATCATACCGGCTCTCGAGAGCGCCCACGCCCTGGCAGTGCTCCGCCGGAAAAAATTCAGACCGGACGATACCGTTGTTATAAATCTCTCCGGACGCGGCGACAAAGACCTTCATACTTACCTCAAATATCTCTGACAAAATGAATAAGATCACCCAATACCGCCACGTGATTCCGGCCGATCTCGAGACTCCCGTAGGCATATATCTGAAAATACGCGACCTGTTTCCTCAGTCGGCTCTTCTCGAAAGCTCCGACTACCACGCCCAGCACAACGCGACATCACTTATCGGCGTAGACCCGATAGGGCATTTCAAAGTAGCCGGAGGCAAGATTTTCCTCAGTTATCCCGGCGGTTCTGAAACCGTAAAGGATATTTCCGGAACCGATGTTGTGAAAGAACTCGGAAACTATATCCGCAGTTTCTCCATAGATAGCGCCGACCCTTCGGTTGCCGACGGGCTGCTCGGATTCACCGCCTACGATGCCGTACGGTATTTTGAGGACATCAGCATTCAGCCACGCGAAGAAAAGCTCGCCGACATTCCCGACATCTGCTATGTGCTTTACCGCATCCTGATTGTAGTTGACCATTTCCGCAACAAGATGACAATCGTGGAGAATTGTCCGGAAGGAGACAGCCGGCATACCCCGGAAATCATATCCGTTCTCCACAACAACGATATGGCCCAGTATCCTTTCGTTCCGTCCGACGATCTCGAATCTACCCTGACCGACAGTCAGTTTATTTCCATTGTTGAAAAATGCATAGCCCACGCCCGCCGGGGCGACATATTCCAGATCGTTCCGTCACGGCGTTTTTCCATCGGGTTTCGGGGAGACGACTTCAACGTCTACAGAGCCTTACGGAGCATAAATCCTTCTCCGTATCTGTTCTATTTCGACTTCGGGGGATTCAAGGTGTTCGGATCCTCGCCGGAAACACATCTGCGTATTTCAGGGAATCAGGCGTTTATCGACCCCATTGCCGGGACATTCCGACGCACCGGCGACGATGAACGAGACCATGAACTTGCCCGTGCCCTGCTCTGCGACGAAAAAGAGAATGCCGAACACATAATGCTCGTTGATCTCGCCCGAAACGACCTCAGTCGCTGCGGTGGAAAGGTTTCCATTGATTTCCTCAAGGAGATACAGTTCTATTCCCACGTAATCCACATGGTATCGCGCGTCAAGGCGGTTCTCCCACAGGGCGCCGACCATTACCGTCTGTTTGCCGACACCTTTCCGGCGGGCACTCTGAGCGGCGCCCCGAAAGTACGTGCCATGCAGATAATCAATAGCCTCGAGCCTCACAGTCGCGTAGTCTACGGCGGGTGCATAGGGTATCTCGGCTTTAACGGCGACATAAATCAGGCGATAACAATCCGCAGTTTCCTCAGCCACGGCAAACGGCTCTACAGTCAGGCCGGAGCAGGAATCGTAGCCCGTTCAGTTCCCGAAAACGAGCTTCAGGAGACCCGCAACAAGCTCGGGGCGCTGAACAAAGCCATTGCGTATGCCGCCGAATTCGGTAAATAATAACTTAAAACGGCCTTAAGATATGAAAATTCTTCTGCTCGACAACTACGATTCCTTTACATATAATATAGCCCACGCCTTGCGCGAACTCGGCGCCGATTTCATCGTAAGGCGCAACGACCGCATAACCCTGCCGGAAGTAGAGACCTACAGTAAAATCATAATCTCTCCAGGCCCGGGAATCCCCTCCGAAGCGGGAATCCTGCCGGAATTGCTGCAGAGATACGCCTCAGTAAAACCCGTTCTCGGCATCTGCCTCGGACATCAGGCAATCGGCGAAAATTTCGGTGCCAGACTTCGTAATCTCTCCGAAGTTTACCATGGGGTCAGCACATCGTGCCGTATAGTAGCCGACGATTACATTTTCGCCGGACTTCCACGCGAATTTCAGGTAGGACGTTACCATTCCTGGGTAATTGACCGCAACAGTCTGCCTGACTGCCTTGAGACCACGGCCCTTAGCCCCGACGGCGAAATAATGGCTGTAAGACATCGCGACTACGACGTGCGCGGCGTTCAGTTTCACCCCGAATCTATTCTTACGCCTGAAGGTATCACCATCATTAAGAACTTTATACACCACAGATGAAAAATATACTTTATAAACTGTTCAGCCACAGAAGTCTGAGCCGCGAAGAGGCCCGCGACGTACTCCTCAATACAGCCGACGGCCGTTATAACGACGCTCAGCTCGCAGCCTTTATGACAGTCTTTCTGATGCGAAGCATAACTCTTGGAGAGCTTACCGGCTTCCGCGACGCGCTGCTCGAACGCCGTCTTCCCGTAGACCTGGGCGAACCCGACGCAATAGACATTGTGGGCACCGGAGGCGACGGCAAAAACACGTTCAACATATCTACGGCAACATGCTTCGTGGTAGCCGGCGCCGGGCATAAAGTCGTAAAACACGGCAACTATGGCGCAAGCTCGGTTTCCGGTGCGAGCAACGTGCTCGAACACCACGGTGTGAAGTTTTCAGCCGACACTGACCGCCTGCGCCGCTCACTCGAAGAAAGCGGAGTATGCTATCTCCATGCTCCTTTTTTCAGTCCGGCTCTGAAAAGCGTTGCCCCTGTCAGAAAGGCGCTCGCCGTCAGAAACTTCTTCAATATGCTCGGACCGCTCGTCAACCCTACCCTTCCCAAATACCAGCTTCTTGGCGTCTACAACCTCAAGCTGATGCGTCTTTACAACTACATAGCCGAAAATGAAGGCATCAGCTGCACTATTGTTCATTCGCTCGACGGCTACGACGAGATTTCACTCACGTCGCCATTCAAAGTCATGGGCTCGGAAGGAGAATCCGTTCTCACACCGGCCGCTCTCGGATTACCCGCAGCCCGGCAAGAGGATCTGAGCGGAGGCGATACCGTGGCCGACGCCGCGAAAATATTCGACGCCGTGCTCGAAGGCCGAGCCGGAGAAGCCCAGGAAAACTGCGTGGTGACAAATGCCGCATTCGCCATCCGGACTCTCCGTCCCGACATACCGATTCCCGACGCCATCGAGCAGGCTCGCGAAAGCATCCGGTCGGGCGCCGCCATTGCCTCATTCCGCAAATTTGTAGAACTAAACAGCTGATTAAATGGAAAATATTCTCAAAAATATAGTAGCGGAAAAACGCATTGAAGTCGACGCTGCCATACGCCTCACCGGAGAAACCAATCCCTCCTCGGCCACACGTCCGGTAATTTCCATGAAAAAGGCACTTGTCTGCGACCCTTACGGCATAATCGCAGAATTCAAGCGGCGTTCACCGTCGCGCGGCGAAATCCATCCTCTCGCGTTGGCGGCCGACGTGGTCAGCGGATACCGGGTCGCAGGAGCTGCCGCCTGCTCTGTGCTTACCGACACGGTTTTCTTCGGGGGCGCACTTACCGACCTCATGGCGGCCCGCGAGGCTGTACCGGATATCCCTGTCCTTAGAAAGGATTTCATAATCTCGCGTAATCAGATTGCCGAAGCCCGGGTATGCGGGGCCGATGCCGTGCTGCTGATAGCCGCCATACTCACCTCAGCGGAAGTCGCCGACTTTACCGCCTACGCACACTCACTCGACCTTGAGATACTGTTTGAAGTCCACAACGACGCCGATCTCGACAAATATTGCGACGGTATCGACATGGTTGGTGTCAACAACCGCGATCTCACGACCTTCCGCACCGACCCCATGTTCTGTGCCCGCGTTGCGGCAGCTCTTCCGCAGGAAGTCGTTAAGATTGCTGAGAGCGGAATCACCTCTCTCAGACAGGTTGAGCAGCTCAGAGAGAATGGATTCTCCGGATTCCTTATAGGCGAACGGTTCATGAAACATGAAAATCCGGCCGATGCGCTGAGAAAATTTTTGGAATATGAATAAACTGGAAATCAAGATCTGCGGAATGACCGACGCCACCAACATCCGGCTCGCAACCTCCCTCCGGCCCGACTGGCTCGGCCTCATTTTCCACAGTCCGTCGCCCCGCTGCGCCTCCGGTCTCGACCCTGCTGTACTACCTCCGGAAGTAAAATTCGCCGGTGTGTTTGTCAACGCTTCCGCCGAGGACATAATATCAACGGCACAACTCTACAATCTCTCGGCCGTACAGCTCCATGGAGACGAATCGCCGGAATTCTGCCGCAGTCTCCGCGGACTCGGGTTTGAAGTGTGGAAAGCGATAGGAATCGCCGGCGCAGCCGACCTGCGGACTGCGCCGGAATATGCCGATGCGGCCGACAGGATTGTTCTCGACCGAAAATCGCCTTCCCGCGGGGGAACCGGCATGAAATTCAACTGGAACATCCTCGGCTCTTATCCTTGCGGCACCCCATTTATGCTCGGCGGTGGAATCTCACCGTACGATGCCGGCGGAATAGCCCTCATCCGCTCTTCAAACCTTGTCGGAATCGACCTCAACAGCCGGTTTGAGACCGCTCCAGGAATAAAAGACATCCCGCTCCTTGCCTCATTTATCTCTAAAATCAGAAAATTATGAACAGAATCGACACGCTTTTCCTCAAAAAACAATCCTCAATACTTTCAGTATACTTCACCTGCGGATATCCGTCCCGCGACTCAACGGGCGAAGTGATAAAAGCTCTCGCCGACGGCGGAATCGACATGGTGGAAGCCGGAATTCCGTTTTCCGACCCAATGGCCGACGGCCCGACAATCCAGGACAGCTCAACTGCAGCTCTGCGTCAGGGTATGACCCTTGACCTTCTGCTCGGACAGATTGAACAGGTACGGCCTTCGGTGCCAAGCCTGCCGATAGTACTGATGGGCTACCTCAACGTGATCATGCAGTACGGCATTGAACGGCTCTTCCGCCGCTGCGCCGAAATCGGAATCGACGCCATGATAATCCCCGACCTTCCGTTCAAAGATTACATGCGCGACTTCCGGCACCTCTGCCGCAGTTACGGAATTCCCATGATTATGCTGATAACACCGGAAACATCCGACGAACGCATCCGGCTGATCGACGAGAACTGCGACGGCTTCATCTACATGGTCTCCGCCGCCGCTACCACGGGTACGCGCGATAGTTTCAGCCGCGGACAGACCGATTATTTCCGCCACGTCGACAGTCTCGGGCTGCGCCACCGCCGTCTGATAGGGTTTGGTATCTCCAACCACTCCACGCTTTCCGATGCGTTCGCCTACAGTTCAGGAGCAATCGTCGGCTCGCTCTTTATCAAATGTCTCGCTTCCGAACCGACTCCGGAAGCCGCCGTTGAACGTCTCAAAAAAACGTTGGGTATCTGAATCGCTGCCTGTCTCAGTCATCGTCGAGCTCCTCGCCCGTCCGTTCCATTATAGCGGCGGCGAGAGTATCGGCGGTATGGATAATCGCCACGAGCGGATAAAGTTTGTGGGCGGTATCGTAATTGCGCACGTCCTCAAAACTGTTCAGATTAATGCCCCAGGCTCCCATGTGCCACCGGATGGCAAGCATCTCGGCGTCGCTCAGCTCTATGCCGCTGCACAGCGCCAGCACCACCGATTTTTCGCCGTGTCCCATCGGGAAATTCTTATACGACACTTTATAACCTTCCGAATCTTCCCACTGCCCCAGACGGTTCTTGCGTTTTTTAACACTGCGCACGTAGATGTCGCTCTTGCAGATGTCGTGGAGAAGGGCTGCTATTATCACACTGTCGCGGGTCACCTCGCGCTCCAGAGTCGGCTCGATCTCCTTCATCCCTTCCCACACCTTAAGCGCCGCCTTGCAGGTGTTGACGGAATGCTCCACGAGTCCGCCCTCAGTGTTGAGATGATGTCCCGCCGATGCCGGCGCCGTAAAAAAACCGAGCTGGTCTATATATTCAATCGCATCCTCCACTCCCGGACGCTCCGTTGAGCGCAACAGCTGGAGAAATTCTTCTTTTGCAGTAAGTTCTGATGTTGCCATTTGTCTGTTTCCTGTTATCTTAATCTGACGCGAAGTTACTAAAAATCGCTCTCTCGTACAAAAACAGCATCCGCACAGTTACATTATTACAATTTCGCAACAATCTCACGCAACCGTCATCACGCTGATTTTAAACACTTTATCCATATAATAGACTTTCTTTTAACTATTTAATGTTAATTTATCATACAAAATTTCCGAAATCATTTGGAAAAATGTATATTTGTTATAGTTCAACTATCCGATATACTTGAACACATTTACTATTTACTGCATAAAAACGTTCGACTCACCTAATATATACGACTATGGGATCAAAGGAATTTCAAAACAAGCTCATGAACCTTCAGGACAATATGCTTAATTTTGCATATATGCTCACCTCCAACCGCGAAGCTGCGCGCGACCTGCTCCAGGACACCACACTGAAGGCTCTCGACAACGAAGAGAAATATCTCGACAATACCAATTTCAAAGGTTGGGTGTTTACGATTATGCGCAATATCTTCATCAACAACTACCGCCGTGTGGTACGCTGCGCTACGGTCATCGACCAGACCGAAAACCTCTATCACCTCAACCTTTCACAGGATTCAGGACTGGAGACACCCGAAGAGTCGTACGGCGTAAACGAAATAACCGCGGTGATCAACACGTTCCCCGACAGCTACCGCATACCATTCTCCATGCATGTTGCCGGCTACAAGTACAATGAAATCGCTGAAAAAATGCAACTCCCGTTAGGCACGGTAAAGAGCCGCATCTTCTTTGCCCGCAAGCGCCTGCAGATGCGCTTCGCCGACTATCGGTAAGCGATAAACACACAGCAACCGGGGCTGAACAAATCCTGATTTGTTCAGCCCCGGTTGTTATATAAACCACACCAAAGGATGTGATGAAACTCCGATAGACAGGATTTGAGTGCCTCAGCGTCCTTTGTAATCCTCCGGGCATAAATGCCTTTCCCCCGGAAGGGAATCGAGGCCCGCCATTGGGCGCCGGGCGTGTCTCGGTATTTCATATTTTTTTGATGAGTTTCCCAATCAACTTTGATGTGGTGATTTTTCTTTTGCCTCTGCAATTCTATAACGCAAAGTTAAGCGTTATGGTTTAATTTTCCAAATCCCTAAACGGAATTTTTTAATACAGATTCCTTAACAAATTCCTTAACTCCTATCTTTATCTCCTGACTTTCTATGCTTTAACTGTCCGGTAGTTCCTGACTTCGCATTTTTTTACTTTTTTCTATCTTTTTTCTGTCACTTTTTCCCGCTTATCCCGTCTTATATTAATACAAGGTACAAGGTACAACTTATTACATTATATAATGTATATTGCTTTCGTCCCTCTTCTTTTTTATCTCTTTTCTCGCATTTTCTCCTCATTTATTTTTGCAAATTAAAAAATATGCCCTACCTTTGTGGTGTATCATTAAACTATTACACTCAGTCATGATAATTCAGCTGACAGACGTAAACAAATCCTATCCGGGCGTTGTGCCCCTCCACGTCCTCAAGGACATCAATCTCTCCATCGACAAAGGGGAGCTTGTGTCGATCATGGGCGCATCAGGTTCGGGAAAGTCGACCCTGCTCAACATTCTCGGCATTCTCGACAGCTACGACTCCGGCGAGTACATTCTCGACGGCATAAAGATACAGAATCTGAGCGAGAACCGCGCCGCCGACCTCCGCAACTACCTGATCGGCTTCGTTTTCCAGTCGTTCAACCTCATCAGCTACAAAAACGCGCTCGAAAACGTTGCCCTTCCCCTCCTCTACCGCGGCGTATCGCGCAAAAAGCGCAACTTGCTCGCAATGGAGCAACTCGAACGCATGGGCATGGCCGACCGCGCCACCCACCTCCCCGGCGAACTTTCGGGCGGTCAGAAGCAGCGTGTGGCGATTGCCCGCGCACTCATCACCAAGCCCGCTCTCATCCTTGCCGACGAGCCTACCGGCGCTCTCGACTCAAAGACTTCGCGCGAGGTGATGAAGGTGTTCCGCGACCTCAACGCCGAAGGCATGACAACCGTGATAGTGACCCACGACCCGACCGTGGGCGAACAGACCAACCGCATAATCCGCATCGTCGACGGACGAATCGTGTCATGATAGATCTCATTCAGGAAATACTCGCCACCCTGCGCTCCAACAAACTGCGCACAGCCCTTACGGGCTTCGCCGTATCGTGGGGCATATTTCTCCTCATCGTGCTGCTCAGCTGCGCCAGGGGTGTGATGAATTCTTTCGACAGCTACAACGAGTCGCGCGACAACAGCTATCTCCGCGTGTGGGGCGGCTGGGCCAACAAACCCTGGAAAGGCTACAAGGAGGGTCGGCCCGTCAGACTCCGCGAC
>UROS01000036.1 GCA_900549445.1 uncultured Porphyromonadaceae bacterium
AGAAAGAAATCCGATACAGCCCCGGCGGATACCGTATCTACGACCGCGACGACCCCCGCTATTACGACGACTTCCGCGCATACTACGGCCTCCCGCCGCTTGACCACAGCGGCTGCGTCTTCGACGATTAAAATCTCTTTTAATATATGAAAAATATATGAAAACCACACTCTCACAACCCGAAATGCTCCGGCAGTGGCGCCTGCGCCGCCTTTACGAACCTTTGCGCAACGATTGCGCCGTAACCCGCACCGACGGCATTGATCTCGACGCAATTCTCCTCACTGAAATGGAAAACTGGTACCGCGGACTGTTGCTCACGGCACCCGCCGACCTCCTCGTGACCGACGATATCGCATCGTCGGCAGCAATGACCGCCGACTCCGACCGCACCGCCACAATTCCGCTCAATGCCGACATTTGCCGCGTGGTCGAAGTCCGCCTGTCGTCATGGAGCCGACCCGCTACAGTCATCACTGACCCCTGCTGTCCGCTCGCCCTCTCCCAGCGCCACCGCTTCACCCGCGGCGGTGCCTCTCAGCCCGTGGTGCTCTTTATGCCCGGACAGCTCACACTCTTCTGCGTACCTCCCCGCTCACGTCTCACATCGCTGATTGTAGTGCGCCGGCCGCAGGAAGGCACCTATGCGCTCGACACTGCCGCCCTCGCCCTTATCACCCCTGCTTGACCGTTTCGCAACCCACTGAATTCAAGCATATTACCGTACGGGCGTGATTCTTCACGTCCCCTGCGAAATAATCATTTTTCCCGTTTCGTAACCCGCTGAATTCAAGCATATTACCGTACGGACGTGATTCTTCACGTCCCC
The DNA here is from genome assembly GCA_900549445.1 of uncultured Porphyromonadaceae bacterium. GTDB lineage: Bacteria > Bacteroidota > Bacteroidia > Bacteroidales > Muribaculaceae > Duncaniella. The sequence continues at coordinate 830 of UROS01000036.1, forward strand.
TGCGAAATAATCATTTTTCCGTTTCGTAACCCGCTGAATTCAAGCATATTACCGTACGGGCGTGATTTTTCACGTCCCCTGCGAAATAATCATTTTCCTCAGATATTCCCGACTATGAAAAACCTTCCCCCTACACTTCTCGCAGCCGAAGAAGCCTGGACGGCATGCTCCGGATTCCGCACAACCCGCGACCGAATGAAACGTTTCACTTACGGCCGCCAGTGGGATGATGTAACCGTCACCTCCGGAGGCCAGACCATGACAGAGGGCAACCGCCTGAAAGCCATGGAAATGTCGCCGCTCACAAACAACCTTCTCCGCAACCTCGTGAAAAGCGTAATCGGACGTTTCCGCTCCATGCTCGCCTCCGGTTCCCGCTCCGCACTCCCCGACGAAACCGTAACCCGCAACAATCTCAACGAACTCGACAGCCGCATGCTCGAGGAATTCCTCATTTCGGGCTGCGCCGTGCAGCGCGTTGTGGCTGAGCGGCGCCCCGACGGCGACGGCGTGTGGATCGACAATATCAGCCCCGCGCGAATCTTTTATTCATCTTTCACCGACCCCCGCGCCACCGACCTCGAGCTAATCGGCGTAATCCACGACTACTCCTTCTACGAAGTCAAGATGCGCTTCGGCCACGGCGACCCGGCCCGCAACCGGATTATCGACCGGGCATATAGCGTTGACAATCCCCGAGCCTTCCGGGCCTCCCCGCTCTCGGCTTCCGAAGAGTTTTTCACCGCGCCAAACCCCTCGCGCTGCCGCGTTATCGAGGTCTGGTCGCGCGATTTCTTTCCGATGCCCGACGAGCCCGACCGGATCGATACCCGATGGACCGGCCGCTGGTACGCTCCCGACGGGACCCTTCTCGACGACACAGCTTCCCCTTTCCGCAGCGGCAGCCATCCGTTCCTGCTCTCGCTCTATCCCTTTACCGACGGCGAAATCCACCCCTTTATCGAGGATCTTGTCGACAATCAGTTCAACATCAACCGCACCATAACCATTCTCGACAAAATGCTCTCCGCCTCCGCAAAGAGTCTGTTGCTGCTCCCGGAGGATTCGTTCCCCGAAAAATTTACGATGACCGACATCATCAATATGTGGAACGTCCCAGGCGGAGTCATTCCTGTTAGCCGCGACGCCTCCCGTCTCCCCACTCAGATCTCCTCGCCGGCAATCGCTCCGGGAGCCGCCGAACTGCTCGGCATTCAGCTGTCGATGTTTCACCGGATTTCCGGCGTCGCCGGCATTCTGCAGGGCGACGACGTGGCTTCCTCCGCTTCCGAATCGTCCGTCACCGCGCAGGTCAACAATTCCGTAACAGCGCTCCTCGACATATTCGAAACCTTCAACGCTTTCCGCTCGCGCCGCGACCGCCTCGCCGCATCCCTGCTCGCGTAATCCCCGGCCGAGACGACTGTAGGGCTGCACGGCCCGTGCAGCCGTCCTCCGGCGCAAGCCTCCCGCACCGTCCTCAGGAACCTCAGGAATCTAAAAGTCCCTGAGGGTTCTGTTTTTCCCTGTTTTTCACCCCTGTTTTCGCATTTTCGCCCGCTGCGGATAGCGGATATTAGAAAGAAAAATTGTATATTTGCAAGCTGAAAAGTATCCGCTGGCGGTTGCAGCCCTTATCCCGGGACCGTAATCGGCTGATAGCGTATATTTTATCACCTGAAACCGCCTACATGAAAATCAATTAATTAACAATTTAAATAACAATCTAATCACAACAATGCAAAGCAAAGGAACTTTGGGAAGCGTTGTAGCCGGCGTAATAGCGATATTCCTGGTGCTGATCTGCTTGTTCTACCTCTCGTTCACAGTGGTTACCAACCACTATGAGAACAAGGCCGACGAGTATGCTCAGGCTGAGGCCGCCAAATCCGGCAACGGTTCCGAATCTTACCGCAAGGCTTACAGCGAGTACATCAAGAACATCGCTAACGAAAAAGTCTATCTCGGCTACACTTTCAATGAAGTACAGAAACTTGGCGTGGGTCTCGGCCTCGACCTCAAGGGTGGTATGAACGTTACCCTCCAGGTATCGGTGCCCGACATTCTCCGCTCAATGGCAAACGCCGAGGGAAATCCTTATTTCGAAACCGCCATCCACAATGCCGACTCAGTGGCACGCGCCACTAAGAGCAACGATTTCGTCGACATCTTCGTTGACCAGTACCGGAAACTTGACCCCACCGGCGATCTTTCCGTTGTGTTCAAGGATCAGGTCAAGCGCGGCGAATCAGGCGAAAACGTACGCAACATCCTCAAGCAGGAGGTGAAAGACCGCGTTTCCAGCTCCACCAACGTGCTCCGCACCCGTATCGACCAGTTCGGCGTTGTCGCTCCCAATATCCAGGAACTTGAAAAAGACGGTCAGATTCTTCTCGAGCTTCCGGGCGTCAAGGAACACGACCGTGTCCGCGACCTCCTGAAATCGAGCGCCAACCTCGAGTTCTACGAAACAACTCCCCTTACCGACATTCAGGGCGCGCTTACCGAACTCGATAATACTCTCCGCAACGACTCAACCGGCAACGGCAAAGGTTTCTTCGACTACTTTATCCAGGTCGGCAACCCCTACAACCGCATCGGCGTCGGAAACGCTACCGAATCCGCACGCGACACCATCAACATGATTCTCGCTTCCGCCACCGCAAAGCGCATCCTTCCCACCAACCTCAAGCTCGCATGGGAAGTTAAGCCCGAAATCGTCCAGATCGACGATTCCGTCCGCGGCAAGCGCAACATGACCATCTATCAGCTCGTGGCCCTGAAGACCACCAACGGCAAAGCTGCTCTCAGCGGCGACGTCGTTACCACCGCTTCAAACGACTACGACGCCATGCAGGGCGGCAACTACGTCTCTATGACCATGAAGCCCGAGGCTGCGCGCCAGTGGGCACGCATCACCGCCGCCAACATCAACAAGCAGGTGGCAATCGTGCTCGACGATCAGGTGTATTCCGCTCCCAACGTGAACTCCGTCATCGAAGACGGCCGCTCGCAGATTACCGGCAACTTCTCCACCGACGAGGCAAAAGACCTTGCAAACGTGCTCAAGAGCGGTAAGATGGCTGCTAAAGTCGACATCATCAGCGACACCGTAATCGGTCCTTCGCTCGGTCAGCAGGCTATCGAAGACGGCCTCTGGTCATTCGTCGTCGCCCTCGTGCTCCTCATGATTTTCATGATGATGTTCTACGGCGTGATACCCGGTCTGATCGCAAACCTCGGCCTGATATTCAACATCTTCTTCACGTTCGGTATTCTGGCATCCTTCCAGGCCGTCCTCACGCTCTCCGGTATCGCCGGTATCGTGCTTGCTCTCGGTATGGCGGTCGACGCCAACGTGCTTATCTTCGAGCGTGCTAAAGAGGAACTCCGTGCCGGAAAGAACTCACGCACCGCTATCGCCGACGGTTATGCCAACGCCTTCTCAGCTATCTTCGACTCCAACCTTACTTCGGTAATCACCGGTATCATCCTCCTCGTGTTCGGTACAGGCCCCATCAAGGGCTTCGCAACCACCCTCATCATCGGTATCGTGGTTTCATTCTTCACCGCCGTTTATCTCACCCGTCTGGTGTTCATCTTCGGTGCGAAGAGCAAACCCTTCGAGCGCCTCACCTTCACAACCTCCCTCTCGCGCAAGATGTTTACCAACACTCACTTCAACTTCCTCGGCGCCCGCAAGGTCAGCTTCACCGTGGTGCTCGCGTTTGTTGTGATTATCGTGGTATCATTCTTCACCCGAGGCCTTAACAACGGTATCGACTTCTCCGGCGGCCGAAACTACGTGGTTCAGTTCGACCATCCTGTCTCCACAGCCGACCTCCAGCAGAAGCTCGCTCCCCTCTTCAGCGGCGCTCAGGTTTCTGTCATCACTATCGACGACAACACTAAGGTCCGCATCTCGACCAACTACAAGATTGAATCCGACGACGAGAACATCGACAACGAAATTACCGACATTCTCTACAAGGGCCTTGAAGGCGAACTCAACGGAATGAGCCTCGAAGACTTCTCCACCACCAACGAGAACGTAGGCATCCAGTCCTCGCAGAAGGTAGGTCCTACCGTGGCTAACGACATGCGCACCGACGCCTACATCGCCGTGGCTCTCGCACTCCTCGCCATGTTCTTCTACATCCTCCTGCGTTTCCGCAACATCGCCTTCTCGCTCGGCGCGCTCGCCGCTGTTGCCTTCACCGCGTTCACAATCATCGGCTTCTACTCCCTCTTCTGGGGCGTCTTCCCGTTCGCAATGGAGGTTGATCAGACATTTATCGCTGCAATCCTTACCGTAATCGGTTATCAGATCAACGATACCGTGGTTGTGTTCGACCGTGTCCGCGAGAATATCAGCCTCTACCCGAAGCAGAATTTCTTCGACACCATCAACGCATCCGTCAACTCAACCTTAGGCCGTACGGTAATGACATCGTGCTCCACCCTCCTGGTGCTCCTCTGCATCTTCATCCTCGGCGGTGACTCGATCCGTTCGTTCACCTTCGCAATGATCTTCGGTGTGGTAATCGGTACGCTCGCAACCATGTTTGTGGCTGCTCCCGTCGCTTACATAACCGACAGGAACCGCACAGCCGACAAGCGTATCGTCAAGGCATGATAGCCTGAAATGATATTTCTCCCTTTACCGGGCCGGCAGCTCACTCCAGCTGCCGGCCCGGCTCATTTTTCGCTAACTCAGCTATCTTAGCCAACTTAGCTATAACCGATTCTGTTAATATCTCCCCCCGACATTTGCATTCTGTTTAAATAAATACTATCTTTGCCAACGAAACGCACAGACTGTATCCCGACGTGAAATTCAGCTATCAAGGAACCGCGCTAAACCGGATGATCGAGTGGCTCGCTCTCTCGCCCGAAAACTCCGCAACCACAGCCGAGGAAACCTCCCGACGGAAGGAAATCCATCTCTGGCTATCGGTGTGCAGCGGCATCTTTCTGCTCCTTTCCATCGTCGCCGTGCTCTTGGTGAACCACGTCAACACTCCCGAATTCCTATATCGCCACGGGCTCTACGAACAGGCCTACGAAGCAGGCCACCCCATGGCCGCGCTACAGCTCGCACGCCGCGCCGAAGCCGACCCAGCACTCCGTTCCGGAGCCAGAATATGGTGGCAGCGCGCATACGAGAGCCTCAGCCGCGAACTCCGGGAGAATCCCGGTAGTCCCGGTGCCGCCGACGCACTTAACGAAATCCTCGGCTCCGGTGCAATCAGCGATACTGAAAAAGAGCAGGCTCTCCGCCTACTCACCCCCTCCCCATAAACAACATACATTACATACATCACATAAACCACCTCCCCTCAGCATCTACGGAAATTTGTTATGGAAATATCATCTAAACTTAATTTGGCTGTTATGTCAGCAATCATAATAGGTTCGGCGGCTACAGTCGGCTGCTCGCAGCAGAAGATAGCTTACCCCGCCGCTCCGTCCGACACCACCGTGGTCGACAACTACTTCGGCATAGAGGTGAAAGACCCCTACCGTCCCCTCGAAAACGACACTTCGGCTGCAACCGCCGCATGGGTCAAAGCCGAAAACGAGGTTACGGAGCGCTATCTCAGCGCTATTCCGTATCGCGACAATCTCCGCAAGCGCCTTACCGAGCTTAACGACTACGCCAAGCAGGGCACTCCCTGGCGCGGCAACGACGGCCTTTGGTACTTCTCGAAAAACGACGGCCTGAAAAACCAGTCGGTCATTTATCGCGCAGCAACCCCCCACGGCTACGACGCTGAACTGTTTCTCGATCCTAATACTCTCAGCGACGACGGTACCGTGGCCCTTACAGGCCTCACCCAGTCGAAAGACGGCCGCTACACCGCCTACACCATCTCGCGCAGCGGCTCGGACTGGACCGAAATTTACGTGATGGACACAAAGTCGAAGCAATTGCTCGACGACCACATCGAGTGGGCCAAGTTCACCGACGCCGCATGGTTCGGCGACGGTTTCTACTACAGCGCCTATCCGCGCCCCGAGGCCGGCAAGGAGTTTTCCAACGCCAATGCCGGCCATCAGGTCTACTACCACACTATGGGCACCCCTCAGAGCAGCGACCGCCTCGTGTTTGATGACCCCGCGCACCCGCTCCACTTCCACACCGCGCAGGTTACGGAAACCGAACCCGTTCTCTTTGTCCACGACAGCGGCGAGGGCAACGGCAACGGCATCAGAATGAAAAATCTCCTTTCCTCAGCCAACGATTGGATTATCGTAGAGTCCACCCAGGACTACGAAAGCTCCATTATCGACGTGGTCGGCGGAAAAATCTACATTCTTACATTCTTCGGAGCACCCAACCGCCGCATCATGGTGGCCGACGTGAAGAACCCCGCCCGCGAAAACTGGAAAGCTCTCGTACCCGAACGCAAAGAGGTGCTGAAAGGCGCTCAGTTCGCCGGCGACAAACTCCTGCTCACCTACGAGAAAGACGCTTCCGACATGGTCGTCATCATGTCGGCCGACGGGAAGCAGGCCGATACGATGGAACTCCCCGCCCTCGGCAGCGTGAGCCTCAGTTCCGACCGAAAGGGGCCTGAGATTCTGTATTCGCTCACTTCGTTCACCTCTCCCGCCACCGTTTATGCCTACGACACCGACTCCCGTATATCCGAAATCCTCTTCACCCCCGAAATCAAGAATTTCAACCCCGACGACTACGTGACGGAGCAGGTGTTCTACCCCTCCGCCGACGGAACGAGAATCCCCATGTTCCTCACCTATAAGAAAGGGCTGAAGCGCGACGGCAGTAATCCCGTATACCTCTACGGTTACGGCGGCTTCAACATCTCGCTCACACCGTCCTTCTCCGCCAACCGCCTCCTCTGGCTCGAAAACGGCGGAATCTACGCCCAGACCAATCTCCGCGGAGGCTCCGAATACGGCGAGACCTGGCATCAGGCCGGAACGAAGCTCAACAAGCTCAACGTATTCAACGATTTCATCGCCGCGGCCGAATATATGATCAAAGAGGGATGGACCTCGAAAGAGAATATAGCCATTGAGGGTGGCAGCAACGGCGGTCTGCTCGTAGGTGCCGTCACCAACATGCGTCCCGACCTCTTTAAGGTAGCCATTCCCCGCGTAGGCGTGATGGACATGATGCGCTACCACCTCTTCACCATCGGCTGGAACTGGGCACCTGACTACGGCACGAGCGCCGACTCGCGCAAGATGGCAGAATATCTCCGCGCATACTCCCCGGCCCACAATGTAAGAAACGACGGAACTCCCTATCCCGCAATACTCGTCACAACCGCCGATCACGACGACCGTGTGGTGCCCGCCCACTCCTTCAAGTATGCCGCAGCTCTCCAGGCAGCTGATACCGGCGACGCTCCCAAGCTCATACGCATCGACAGCAAGGCCGGCCACGGCGCCGGAAAGCCGATGTCGAAAGTCATCGACGAGTATGCCGACATATATTCCTTCATTTTCCACAACATCGGAAAGGAGCCTCGGAAATATTGATGACAGGACTCCGCAACATATTCTCATTCATAGCCGCCGCGATGGCGCCGATACTGCTGACGGGATGCTTCACCGGGGTTGAGTCTACCCCCCGCATCACCGCTTCCGATGTCAGGCGCACACGCCCCGTCGTGACGCCCGAAGACACTTTCCTCGCCGGAATCGGCGGGGAGTGCCCGGGGCAATGGCGCCCCGGCAAGCTCTTCTACGTGGCCGACCCGAAAGTGTCCATTATCTTCGGCGCTACTGCTCCGCGCGGCGAAAATCTCGCCGGAAAGTGGATAGCCTACGAGGGCGCCGGGGCTGTCGCCGGCGTGACGGGCAACGTTGAGACCGACCTGCGCTTCCGCTCACCCGCAGGCGCGGAGATGGTCTACCGAGTGGCCATGTCGCCTGACTCGCTCGCCGCCCGTCGCTCGCTCGAAGTGCCGTTCACAGTCGAGAAGTCGGTCGTGGATTCCGTCCGGAGCCGCCTGCAGGGACGCCGCTTCTACACCATGACCCGCGACTGGCGCAACGACAGCGACAAGATTGTGGGCGGCCGCAAGTTCGTGCCCGTTACCGTAGACTCCGTAACCCCGGGAACAGCCGTCTACCCCGTCAAGGTAGCGTTTCACGACGACAGCGGCCGTTCGGCGCGGCTCTTTCTGGCGCCCGGCGCCACCGGCTCTTCCCCGCGCACATTCGCCAATCTATTTGCCTTTTCCGACCCGCGCACGAGCCATCCCGCCATCAGCGACGAGAACTGGGCGCTCATAATCGACGGCAAAGTGGCGCCCGACATGACCCGCGAGGAGTGCCGCCTCTCGCTCGGCGCGCCTGTCGACGTTGACCGCCGCGCCGGTTACAGTTTCCTGCAGGAAGTGTGGGTGTATGAAAACGGCATTTACCTGTTTTTTGAAGACGGACTTCTCCGGCGCTACAGACGATGAAGATTACATTTCTCGGAACAGGAACCTCAACCGGTGTGCCGCAGTTGCTATGCGACTGCCCCGTGTGCCGCTCCACCGATCCCCGCGACCGCCGCATGCGCTCGTCGGTGCTCATTGAGACCGGCAATGCGTCTATCCTCATAGACTGCGGCCCCGATTTCTACCAGCAGATGCTCCGCTCCGGCACACGGAGTATCGACGCCGTCCTTCTGACCCACAGCCACTACGACCACGTGGGCGGAATCGACGACCTGCGCCCCTTCTGCTACAGCATAGGCGGCCACTTACCCGTCTACTGCAAGGCCGACGTGGCGGCCGATTTGCGCTCCCGCGTTCCCTACTGCTTCGCCGCCCACCTCTATCCCGGAGTCCCCACTTTCGCCCTCCACGAAATCGACCGTCTTCCCTTTACCGCCGCCGGCGTGGAAATCACGCCCGTCCCCGTATGGCACGGGCGGCTCGACATACGCGGATTCCGCATCGGGCGCATGGCTTACATCACCGACTGCCTCCACCTTCCCCCCGAATCGCTCGAACTCATAAAGGATCTCGACATTCTGGTCATAAACGCTCTCCGTATCAAAGAACATCCCTCCCACATGAACCTCAGCGAGGCGCTTGACGTTATATCTGTAGCCAAGCCGCGGCAGGCGTTCCTCACCCACATGAGCGACGGAATGGGACTTCACGCCGAGGTCGACAAAACGCTGCCCCCCGGGGTCAGACTCGCTTACGACGGATTGGCTGCAGAAATTATCTGATTTGCCAATTTTAACGTACAAGCGCTATGATAAAAGTTACTTATCTCGACCACAGCGGTTTTGTGGTCGCAACCCCTCAGGCTTACCTCGTGTTTGATTTCTATAAAGATCCCGACAAGAAATTTGAACACGCCATCGACGCCGACCGCAAGCTGCCGGTGATTTTCTTCGTTTCGCACCATCATCCCGACCACTTCAACAAGTCGATTTTCGAACTTTGCCAGGATCGCGACCACGCCTACGTGCTGTCAAATGATATATTCTCCGATCTCGTACCCCAGAAGGGACTCTCTGTGGCATGGGTAAGCGCCGGCGACGTCATCGACTCACTCCCCGGCGGCATAACCGTCAAGGCCTACGGCTCGACCGACGCCGGCGTGTCGTTTATGGTAACCCTCGCCGACGGCAGCCGCGTTTTCCATGCCGGGGACCTCAACGACTGGCACTGGCAGGACGAATCCTCCGAGCGCGAGGTTGCGAAAGCAGAGTCGAAATTCAAGACCATCGTGGACCGCATCGCCTCCGAGGTGCCCGAAATCAAGATTGCCATGTTCCCCGTCGACGCCCGTCAGGGTACCGACTTCGCACGCGGAGCCGAAATTTTCCTCAAGAGCGTGAAGGTAGACTACTTCTTCCCCATGCACTTCTTCGGCGAGAGCGGCAAGGCCTGCGACTTCAGCGACTACATCCCCGTGGGTGTGAAGACCACCGCCTACTGCCTCGACCATCCCGGCATGTCGGCCAAAATCGACTGACCCGATTCCTTCTGAAATAAAAACCGGAGGCTGCGCCTGTTATTAACTGCGTGGCCTCCGGTTCTGTTTCGTCAGTAGGGGGAATTGTATTATGCTTTTTTATTGTTAACTTTGCGGTCTGAACAGGAAAGAATTATGGCGATAAATCAGGAAGAAAATCTCGGCCCGATGAAGCTGATTTTCAACTACAACAACGTATTTTACAGCTTTTTCTATGATGACCTGAGCGGCTGCATACACCGCTCACGTGAGTACGCGCTCAATTATGTGTATTCAGGCGAGATGATTCTTGACAACGGCACCGAGAAAATCCATGTGCGCAAGGGTGAATGTGTCTTCATTCCCCGTGACCATCATATCACTATGTATAAGAAGACCTACGAGGGGGAGCGTTATTGCGGTGTATTTCTTATGTTCACCCGCAATTTTCTTCGTGAGATGTATGGCAAACTGTCGCTCAGCAAAATCAAGGCAAAGACAGCCAAACTCCCTGATGGAGTAATAAAACTGCCGAAGACAGTGGAACTCGCCAGTCTTTTCGCCTCGATGACTCCCTATTTCGACCCGGAGGTGAAGCCCAAGGCAAATTTCATGGAGCTGAAACTACAGGAGGGGCTGATGGCTCTTTTAGCTATTGATGACAGATTCGTGCCGACGATGTTCGATTTCAACGAGCCGTGGAAGATCGACATTCTCGGCTTCATGGAAGATAACTTCATGTGTGACCTGAACATGGAGGAGATAGCTCATTATACCGGCCGGAGTCTCGCCACGTTCAAACGTGACTTTAAAAAAATCAGTGATCTGACTCCTGAAAAATGGCTTATAAAGAAACGCCTTGAAAAAGCGTATGAGCTTATGAAAACCGGGAAAAAGAAAGTGGTTGAGGTCTATGCGGAGGTCGGATTCCGCAATCCGTCGCATTTTTCAACTGCGTTCAAAAAAGAATTCGGTGTAGCTCCGACAGCGGTAATGAGCTGAGAAACGACACTGAACTTTTCAGAAATTATATTTGAGCCTCACAGCAACTTCGCTGAGGGGCTCTTTGTGTAATTTTGCACCATGAACACAAAACAAATTCTTACAGTCTTTTTGTTATGCCTTACGGCAATGCAAACTGACCTCCAAGCCTCCAATCCAAAAGAAAACAGAAACAATATGGAAAATCTGACTCTGACAAAAGAATGGGACAAGACGTTCCCCAAAAGTGACAAGGTTGACCACAGCAAGGTGACATTCGTCAACCGCTACGGCATCACACTTGCCGCAGATATGTATAAACCCAAAGGCGCGACAGGCAAGCTTCCCGCTATAGCCGTTTGCGGTCCCTTCGGCGCAGTCAAGGAGCAGGCGGCAGGACTATATGCCCAGGAGATGGCGGAGCGTGGTTTCCTGACCATAGCCTTCGACCCGTCGTTTACCGGCGAAAGCGGGGGCAGTCCGCGCTATATGACGTCGCCCGACATCAATACCGAGGATTTCAGCGCAGCAGTGGATTATCTGGTAACCAATCCCGATGTTGATCCTCAGAAAGTAGGCATTATCGGTATATGCGGCTGGGGTGGTCTGGCAATCAACGCGGCAGCCGCCGATCCGCGCATCAAGGCCACCCTCGCGTCGACCATGTACGACATGAGCCGTGTAACTGCCAACGGTTATTTCGATGCCGACGACAGTGCGGAAGCACGCAATGCACTTCGCGAGAGTCTTGCTGCCCAGCGCACTGAGGACTATATCAATGGCACACCGAAACTTGGGGGCGGAGTGCCGGACGTTTTACCCGATGACGCGCCCAAGTTTCTCCGTGACTACTACGACTATTATAAGACCAAACGCGGCTATCATCCGCGCTCGCTAAACTCCAACGGGGGAAGAAACGCGACATCCCCGATTCCGTGGATAAATTTCCCGCTGATGAGCCGTGCCGGAGAGATTGAGAATGCCGTAATGATTCTCCACGGTGAGAAAGCCCATTCGTTCTACTTCGGCAGCGATGCCTACAAGAAACTGACCGTAACTCCGGGCAAGCCAAACAATAAGCTCTTCATGGTTATTCCCGGCGCAAGCCATATCGACCTCTACGATCAGAAGGATATAATTCCCTTTGCCGAGATTGAAAAGTTCTTCAACGAACATATCGGCAAATGAACCCGGGGGGGGAATATACCCGCCGGACAATACGCTGACAGCATGCTGTTTGTACGGACGGGTTTCAATAACGGTTACTTAGCTCGGATATGAGTGAGGGTGAATTTCTCCACAAGTTGCGCGCACCTACGGAGCGCTTGCATGTGGCTACCATTAAGATGCTACTACGCAGCATTATAGGCGGCTACGCCGCTGCCCGGGAACCGGTAATTAAAACAGTATTAGATCCTACATTTAGCGTCTGCTGTGTCTGAGCATTTTATTACCTTCGGTGAGAAATGCTTTTGATCTGGCGGGCGCTAAGTATAGCGCCCCTACCGGTTTTCAACACTTTAGGGATCAGCTGCAAAACCCGGTTGAATTGTTAAAAATTCGCGCGCCTTGGCTAACGCCGGTTTCGAGGCTTCGCGCCCTCCGGGGCTCGCCTCGAGTATGTGGGGGTGGCGGTCTGCCCCACGGCTCCGCTTCGCTCCGCGGTGGGTTAAAGAGACATCGTCCTTCCAGGGCTTTAAGGATATTTTTAACACCCGTCTTTTTACATTGACCCCACTTTAGCAGCGCTATAACGTTGGCTATTCTTCAATTTTCAAAGTGTTTTAATGAATGGCAAACGAGACTGCGTCGTAATCTGGATTTACGGCGCAGTCTCGTTTTTTATTATGGAAAAGAAATTCCGCGGTCAGTCCATGATGAACTCGAGGGTGCCTCCGGCGACTATGTCGGAGTGGCGCAGGCGGGTTGATTTCAGAGGTTTGCCGTTGAGCTTCACACTCTTCACTCCGTAGCTGCCGGGAGTACGGCGGCTGGCGGTGACGGTGAACTTTCTGCCGTTCTCAAGATTCAGGGTGCAGGAGTCGAACAGCGGGGTGCCGAGATAATACTCGCCCGAGGCCGGATTGACCGGATAGAATCCCATGGCTGAGAATATGTACCATGCAGACATCTCACCGCAGTCGTCGTTGCCGGCGTAGCCCGACGGCGAGTTGTTGTACATCTCGCGCATGATCCGCGCCACCAGAGCCTGACATTTGCGGGGTGCTCCGGCGTCGTTGTAGAGATATGCCACGTGGTGGCTGGGCTCGTTGCCGTGGGCATACTGGCCGATGAGACCTGATACGTTGGAGTTGCGCTCGCCGCTCTCGGCGTCGAGGCTGAAAAATTCGTCGAGTTTTGCCTCAAACGCTTTTTTGCCGCCCATGAGGGCGACGAGACCGTCGACGTCGTGGGGCACGTACCAGCAGTACTGCCAGGCGTTGCCCTCGGTATAGGGATTGCCGCCGTTGGCGCCGTGTTTCAGCGGATCGAAAGGCTCCATGAAGTTGCCTTTTTCGTCGCGGGCGCGGAAGAAACCGGTCTTCGGGTCGAAGAGGTTCGCGTAATACTGCGAGCGCTTTGCGAAGCGGTTGAGGTCTTCCTCATGTCCGAGACGCTCAGCCAGACGGGCGGCGCACCAGTCGTCGAACGCTTGCTCGAGAGTGATGGAAACCGACTGGGTCTGGAGCGGCTCGGGCATATAGCCGTAATGCTCCCATACGTCGAACGGGCTGTTGGGATGGCTCTGCGTGAGAGAATTTCGCACGGCGGCGTAGGCTTTCTCCTCGTCGATACCCTCCACGCCGTTAACGATAGCCTCGGCAATAACCGGCACGGAATGGTTGCCGATCATGCAGTAGTTGTCCTGCCCCCAGAGATGCCAGACGGGCAGATAGCCGTAGTCGTCGTAATGACGGATGAGCGAGTTGACAAACTGAGCGTTGACGCCCGGGCAGATGAGCGTGTAGAGTGGATGAGCGGCGCGATAGGTGTCCCAAAGGGAGAAAGTTGTGTACTGCGTCTCTCCCTCCCCTACTTTGCGGGTTGTGTAGACGGGGGTAGTGTATTCGCCGTTGACGTCGCTGAAAGCGTTGGGCTGTATCATGGTGTGATACATGGCAGTATAGAAAGTGACCATTGCGGCGGAGTCGCCTTTCACGTCAATAGCTCCGAGACGGCGCTCCCACTCGGCGTCGGCAGCCTCGCGGTAGTGTCTGAAACCAGCTTTCGGAGCCTCTTTTCTCAGGTTTTCGCGGGCATTTTCATTTGATACACCCGAGAGAGCCACCCTGACGGTGAGGGGCCGGCCGGCATTGCCGAAACCAAGCCATGCCTTGAGGTCGCGGCCGTTGACAACGGTAGCGCCCCCGCGCTTCTGTCCGCCGTCGGAAATCTCGAGCGACGCGATGGGTTCTGAGAATTCGGCGATGAAGTATACCTTGCGGAGTTTGGCCCAGCCGGTAATCACGCGGTAGCCCTCGATGGTGTTCGGGCCGGTCCGGCGCAGCTGCGACTGGATAATCTTCCTGTCCCAGCTGCCTTTCTGACACGAATGGTCAAGGTCGATAAGGATATTGCGCTGAGCGTTTTTCGGGAAAGAGTAGCGGTGGATTCCGGTGCGCGGAGTGGCTGTAAGTTCGGCGGTGATGTCCTCGTCGGCGAGACGCACCTTGTAGTAGCCTGGAGCGGCCGATTCCTCGGCATGGCTGAACCCGGAGGAGGTGGCGCGGCTCACGGAGGGGAAGAGCGACACGTCGATAAGGTCGGCAGCTCCCGTGCCGCTCAGGCGCGTGTGGGAGAAGCCGTAGATAATGCTGTCGGTGTAGAGATAGCCTCCGGCGTTGTACCAGTCGGGCGACGGGTGAGTGTCGGGGCATAACTGCACCATTCCGAAAGGCACTGTCGCTCCCGGATAGCAGTTGCCCGAGAGACCGCCGTCCATGGCGCCGGTGCCTATGAAGGTGTTGACATAGGCGGTGTGCTCGCCCGCCGCCGCTGCGAAGGCAGCGGCGAGCGCCACAGC
>UROS01000037.1 GCA_900549445.1 uncultured Porphyromonadaceae bacterium
AGTGCTACAGCACTGCTCCTTCAGATTATGAACAGGTTAGCGCAAAAATCCATCCGCTTCGGCTTCACATTTGTTATTAAACAACCTCTAAAATTTAATCTCTGTTTTGAAATGTCAGATACAAATCATCCTATTACAATAGCAATCGACGGATATTCATCGTCGGGTAAAAGCTCGATGGCCCGCCAGCTCGCCAAAACCATAGGCTACAGATATATTGACTCGGGAGCCATGTACAGAGCCGTTACGCTTTATGCTATGCGCAACGGCATGATTGCCCCCGACGGTACGGTTGATAAAAAGCGTCTTACCGAAGCTTTGCCGCTTATCAACATCGACTTCGAGGTCGACGCCGACAGGCAGTCGACGATTCTCAATGGCGAAAACGTCGAAAAAGAAATCCGCACCCTCGCCGTTTCCAACAATGTTTCTCCTGTGGCAACCATAGCCGAGGTCAGGCATGCTCTCGTGAAAATGCAACAGGAAATGGGCAAAAGCAAAGGCATAGTCATGGACGGTCGCGACATAGGAACAGTCGTATTTCCCGACGCGGAAATGAAAGTTTTCTGCAACGCTTCCGCCGAAGAGAGAGCCCGCCGGCGTCTGGCCGAACTTCAGGCCAAAGGAGAGGAGGTGACCTACAGTCAGGTTCTCGACAATGTTAGGACTCGCGATCATATTGATGAAACCCGCGATGAAAGTCCTCTCCGCTGTGCCGAAGATGCCGTGAAACTCGACAACTCGAGGATGTCGATACAGGAACAGGACAAATGGCTGCTTGACCTCTTTAACTCCATCATAAATCGCAAATGACCCGTGCTATCGTTGAAATAGATTCCAACTCAGGGTTCTGTCACGGCGTAGTCTCGGCAATCCGCAAAGCGGAAGAAGAACTCGAATCGGGTGAACGGCGTCTTTATTGTCTTGGCGACATCGTGCATAACAGCGACGAAGTCGAACGCCTCGAACGTAAGGGGTTAAAGACCATAACTCATGCAGATCTTACCCGTCTCCGTGGCTCGAGAGTGCTTCTGAGAGCCCACGGAGAGCCGCCTTCTACTTACAAAACAGCCCGTAAATACGGTATTGAGATTGTCGACGCCACCTGCCCTGTGGTTCTCAGGCTACAGCAGCGCATAAAGGCTACTTTCGATGCCGAACCCGGCACTCAGATCGTTATTTATGGCAAAAACGGACATGCCGAAGTTAACGGTCTTGTAGGCCAGACCAACGGTTGCGCCATTGTGGTGGAAAACCTTGACGGGCTCTCTCAGGTAGACTTCAACCGCAGTATCGCCTTATATTCCCAGACCACTATGCCGCTCGAAGGGTTCAAGACTATGATTGCGGAGATAGAAAAACGCATTGCCGAAGGCGTTTCGTTCCGGTATTTCGACACTATATGCCGCCAGGTTTCCAACAGGGTGAGCCAGCTGCGGTCGTTTGCGTCGTCTCACGACGTGGTTCTTTTCGTAGCCGGCGCCAAAAGCAGTAACGGAAAAGTGCTTTTCAGCGAATGCAGGAATGTGAATCCATCTACGTTTCTTGTGTCGCATAAAGACGGCTTCAATCCCGACTGGATAAAAGGAGCTTCCTCCATCGGTATCTGCGGCGCTACATCAACTCCCCGGTGGCTTATGGAAGAAATACGGGATACCGTTAACGGCCTTATCGCAGAAAATCCCGACTGACAGTTATGGATAACTTTGTAGCGATCGATGTTGAGACCGCCAACAACTACCCTACAAGCATCTGCGCCATCGGAGCGGTGAAAGTACTCGACGGTTACATCATCGACAGATTTTATGAATTGGTCAAACCCGAACCGGAGTTTTATTTCAGATACTTCACTGAGGAAATCCACGGAATAGGCAAAAAAGACACCGAAGATGCCAGAACTTTCGACAAAGTCTGGAGCGATGTGGCTGACTTCGTAGGCGACCTGCCTCTGGTGGCTCACAATAAGGCTTTCGACGAAAAATGCATCCGTGCGGCTTTTCGCGCCTATGGCATGGATTACCCTGATTATCCGTTCTATTGCACCCTGCAGAAAGCCCGCACTACAATTCCGCGTTCCCGGATAAGTTCTTATTCTCTGCCCTATCTTTGCGAGTTCCTCGCTATTCCGTTCTATAATCATCATAACGCGCTGGCCGATGCCGAAGCCTGTGCTAAAATAGCAATGACAATTCTCTGAAATGTTTCATAAATTCATATCGACAGTAATTATCCTTCTTGCCCTTTGCGGTTGTTCCTGCTCCTCCGACGGAAAAAAGACAGAGAGCTATACCAGCAAAGAAGCCTACGAACTCGGCCGTAAACACGGATCAAACCTCGTCTCCGATCCATGCGATGAAGAATCTCTTCAGGACTCGCTTCTTGATGTCCGCGCACGTATCTACCACATTTCCGTTACCGTAGGCAAACCTCAGGCTGAGGAATATGAAAGAGGGTTCACCGACGCTGTAAAGGAAGGTGATCCGGCGCTCGCCGCCCGGATATTTTGATTGTTTTTAACTTTCAATTACCCGAATTCTGATTAATTTTGCAAAGGAATCAGAACATAAAGAGGTTATGGTGTTTTACAGTACATCCGACAGGAATTTTCACGCTTCGCTCAGAAAAGCGGCACTGGAAGGTCTGGCTCCCGGAGGAGGATTGTATCTGCCCTGTGAACTTCCGGGAATTCCGGCTGCATTCTTCAACAATATCACCGCAATGTCGATTAGCGACATCGCATACGTGATTGCCAGCATTCTTATGGGCGACGAAATTGATTCCGCCGAATTGAAAAGAATAGTGGCCGATACTTTCGATTTCGACATCCCTCTCGTAAGAGTTGAAAAAAACATATACTCACTTGAGCTTTCCCACGGCCCGACAAAGTCGTTCAAGGATATAGGCGTCAGGTTTCTCGTTAATATATTAAAAGAATTCTCGAAGTCGGACTCAAAACATGTCAATGTAATAGCCGCCACGTCCGGCAGTTCGTGCGAGACAATCGTAAATGCTTTCAACGGCGTTTCCGGTATCGACGTATTCATAGTCTATCCGTCCGGTCAGCTTGACAAACGTCAGCGCGAATCGTTGGTCACTGCCGGTAAGAATGTGCACCCGGTAGAGGTAAACGGAACGTTCGATAATTGCCAGACCCTCGTCAGACAGGCGCTTACTGACAACGACCTCAGAAAAGAAAAATATCTTACCTCAGCCAACACTGTCAACATAATGCGCCTTATCCCTCAGACGTTCTATTTTTTCCACGCCTATGCCCGTCTTATTGCCGCAGATGTGAATCCCGATGAAATCGTATGCTCCATACCCTGCGGCAATCTCGGGAATCTTGCAGCCGCAATAATGGCAAAAGGGATGAATCTGCCGGTAAAGCGGCTTATTGCGGCAAATAATGAGAACAACGCATTTGTCAGATACGTAAATAACGGCGAATCCGGATGGAAACAGACCTTTAAGACCCTGGCACCGTCGATGGATGTGGAAAACCCCTCGAACCTTCCCAGAATAAAGGACCTGCTTGATAAGTCAGTCTTGACCTCCGGATTCTCGGCTGTCACAGTTTCCGATTCCGATATCCGTGGCACGGTGCTCGACACGTTATGCTCCGATTCCTATATGCTCGACCCCCACGGAGCAACGGCTTTCAGAGCGCTTAAGGAAAACCTGCTGGAAAGTGAGACCGGCTTTTTCCTTTCACCGGCTCATCCTTCTAAATTCGCCGCTCAGATTTTCGACATTACCGGGATAGAACTGGATTCTTTCAAACAGAAGCAGCATGCGCCGCTGCCGCCTCTGCGCCCGGTAAGAATACCGCCGCTCTACCCTGCTCTCAAAGATTATTTGAAAGATTATTGCCATTAAACCGCCTATGAATCAAGATAAAGCTAAATCGGTAACACTGGATACATCCGGCAGCAATCAGTCAGTAGCTGAATCAACTGCCAACCTCGGCACGAGTTCAATACGCCACCTCCTTATCCAATATTCCATCCCTGCCATAATAGCAAGTGTAGCCGTTTCGCTTTATAACATCGTCGATTCCATTTTCATAGGCCGCGGCGTCGGAGCAATGGCGATCGCCGGACTTGCCATCACTTTCCCGCTGATGAACCTCGTCATGGCTTTCTGCACGCTTATCGCTGCCGGTGGAGCCACTATTTCGTCAATATTTCTCGGCCAAAAGAACTACGGAAGAGCGACCGACGTGGTCAACAACGTTTTTGTGCTCACTCTGCTGCATTCTGTTTTATTCGGTGGTATTACCCTTATATTCCTCGACGACATTCTCCGGTTTTTCGGCGCTACGGAAGAAACTATCCCCTATGCCCGAGAATTTATGGAGGTGATTCTTTACGGCACCCCGGTTTCATACGTATTCATCGGCCTCAATAACCTGATGCGTGCCACCGGTTATCCCCGTAAAGCCATGATCTCGGCATTGCTCTCGGTCGTTGTCAACGTCATCCTTGCCCCGATATTCATCTTTTCCCTGAAATGGGGTATCAAGGGGGCGGCTCTTGCCACACTCTGCGGACAGTTCGCGGCATTCGTTTGGGTGCTCTATCATTTCCTTTCAAAGAAAAGTTCCGTACATCTCAACGTGCATAACCGTTGGATAACCGGCTCGATCATAAAGCGCATCTACGCGATCGGACTGTCGCCCTTCCTTATGAACGTATGCGCCTGCATTGTTGTGATTTTCATAAACCGCGCATTGCTGGACTACGGAGGCTCGCAGGGCAATATGGCTGTTGGAGCCTATGGCATTCTCAACCGCACCACAATGTTTTTCGTAATGATAGTCTTCGGCGTGACGCAGGGTATGCAACCGATTCTGGGCTTCAACTACGGCGCCTCCAATTTTGACCGAGTGATGAAAACACTGAAACTCGGTATGATTTTAGGCTTTTGCATCACCTGCGTTGGCTGGCTCGTTACAGAAATTTTCCCCGATGCCGTGAGCGATCTTTTCACAACCGACCAGACACTTGTCGATATCGCCAGGAAGGGTTTCCGGATATACTTTATATGCTATCCCGTGGTTGGCATACAGATTGTTATTCAGAACTTCTTTCAAAGCGTGGGAAAACCTAAATTGTCGATATTCCTTTCACTGACCCGGCAACTGCTGTTTCTCATACCGATGCTCGTAATTCTGCCCCGGTTTTTCGGCGTCAGCGGCGTATGGGCGTCGATGGCCGTTGCCGACCTTGTGGCCTTCATAATAGCCGGTGTGACTCTCGTGATTTCCGGCAAAAATATGAAAAAAAGGATGAAAGCCGCTCAATCCGAGTAAAATCGTTATCTTTGCAGAAAAATCAATCTTTATACCTGAAATGACTGTAGTAGATCGCTTTCTTCAGTACGTGAAGTTCGACACTCAAAGTGACGAACTTACGAATATGACCCCGTCCACGCCTGGTCAGATGATTTTTGCCCAGCACCTTGAAAAAGAACTCCACGAAATGGGGCTGAGCGACATCTCGCTCGACGACAACGGATACCTGATGGCTACTCTCAGAAGTAACCAGCCTGAAAAGAAAATACCGACTGTCGGTTTCATCGCCCATCTCGACACTTCGCCCGACATGAGCGGACATAATGTGACTCCACGCATAGTTGAGAATTATGAAGGTGGCGATATCGTGCTGAATGCCGACAAAAACATAGTGCTTTCCCCCGAACAGTTCCCCGAAATGCTTAACTACAAGGGACAACCGCTTATCGTAACGGATGGGAACACCCTGCTTGGTGCTGACGACAAGGCAGGTATCGCCGAAATCATCTCGGCTGTCGATTACCTCATGAAACACCCCGAAATCCCTCACGGCGACATCAGGATAGCATTCAATCCCGACGAAGAAATCGGACTCGGGGCAGCCAAATTCGACGTGAAAAAATTCAACGCCGACTGGGGCTACACCATGGACGGTGGCGAAATTGGCGAACTCGAATACGAGAACTTCAACGCCGCTGTAGCCAAAGTTACATTTACAGGCTTGAATGTACATCCCGGCTACGCAAAACATAAGATGCTCAACTCTATGCGAGTTGCAAATCAATTTGTGATCATGCTTCCGCGCTGGGAGACTCCGGAGCACACCGAGGGCTATGAAGGCTTCTACCATCTCGTTTCTATGGAGGGTACAGTTGAGAAGACCGTTCTTACTTATATAATCCGCGATCACGACCGCGACCGCTTCGAACGTCGCAAAAAGGAGCTTGAACACCTTACCCGGAAAATCAACAACGAATTCCCAGGATGCGCCTCCATCGAGATTAAGGATCAGTATTACAACATGCGTGAGAAAGTAGAGCCCGTGAAATATATCGTCGACATAGCCGAACAGGCCATGCGCGACCTCGGAATCACGCCTAAGGTACAGCCCATACGCGGCGGAACAGACGGAGCCCAGCTCTCGTTCAAGGGACTGCCCTGCCCCAATATCTTCGCCGGCGGCCTGAACTTCCACGGCCGTTATGAATTCGTGCCGATTCCTTCTATGGAAAAGGCCACGATGGTGATCGTGGAAATCGCCCGCATAGTAGCGACCCGCTGACATACGGATTATTATAATGGGCACAGATTATCGGCCGCACGAAAGTCTGTGTCCATTGTTATTTTAATATGCACGAAGACAAAACACTTGTAATCATTACCGGACCGACGGCAAGCGGGAAAAGCGGACTTGCCGTGGAGCTTGCCTCTCATCTCGGTTGTGACATAATATCCGCCGATTCCCGTCAGATATATCGTGGAATTCCAATAGGAACGGCTGCCCCGGACAGAGAACAGCTAAGCAAAGTCCGACATCATTTTGTCGGAGTTCTCGACCTTGACCAATACTATAGTGCCGCTCTGTTCGAACAACAGGTAATGGAACTCCTCCCCACGCTTTGGGAGAACAATGATTATGCAGTAATGTGCGGCGGCTCCATGATGTATATCGACGCCGTTACGCACGGTATCGACGAATTGCCGACCATCAGCCGGCAGATTCGTTCCTCCGTAAAAAGCCTGTATGAACAGAACGGTATTGAGGCGATAAAAGCAGAACTTGATAAACTCGATCCAATTTATCTGGAGTCGGCCGATCCCAGCAACCATAAGCGTCTCATCCACGCTCTTGAAATAACGATCGAAGCCGGAGCTCCCTGTTCGGGACTCCTCACCGGAAAATCTAAGACAAGACCGTTCAGAATCGTGAAAATGGCCATAGATTATCCCCGCGACGAACTGTTCAGGCGTATAAACATCCGCGTTGACAGAATGATCGCCGACGGACTTGAGGCTGAAGCGGCGTCTGTTTATCATCTGCGCCATCTCAATTCTCTCAATACTGTCGGCTACAAGGAACTCTTCGCCATGATGGAAGGAACGATGCCACGGGAAGTCGCTATTCCCCGTATTGCCAAAAACACAAGAGTATACGCCAAAAAACAGGTGCTGTGGCTCCGTAAGGATCCCGGGGTGATTTTGCTCAATCCTGCCGAAGAACTGCTGCCGCAGGCTCTGGCAGCGATTGCTGTCCATTAACAAATAAATGTTAAACTACCCTCCGGTAAACAATCTTTTTTGTATCTTTGTAATTTAAGAGGTGCAGCCCGAACTCTGTGCCCCCCGTTGTTTGAATAATAATAGAATTTTTATCAGTCATAGAAGAAATCATGTCAATTGATAAGATTATCTCGCAAGCCGTGGCTCGTGCGGTGAAGCAGCTTTACAATGTAGAGGAAAATCCTGAGAATATATCCGTTCAGGCTACCCGCAAGGAATTTGAGGGCAACCTCACTGTTGTGGTTTTTCCATGGGTAAAGGTTGCCCGGAAATCCCCCGAGGCAGTCGGCACCGAAATAGGCCAGTGGCTTATTGACAATGAACCGGCTGTCAACATGTTCAATGTGGTCAAGGGATTCCTGAATATCACAATCGAACCTCGCTTCTGGGACACCGTTCTCGCCGCTATCGACAACACCCCTCATTACGGCATAACCGAAGCTACTGAGAACTCTCCGCTTATTATGGTGGAATATTCGTCGCCCAATACGAATAAACCGCTCCACCTCGGTCATATCCGCAATAATCTTCTCGGCTTCTCTCTCTCGGAAATTCTTAAAGCATGCGGCAACAAAGTAGTAAAAACAAATATTGTGAACGACCGTGGCATCCATATCTGCAAATCCATGCTCGCATGGCAGAAGTGGGGCAACGGTGCGACTCCGGAATCCACCGGAAAGAAGGGCGACCACCTTATCGGCGACTACTACGTGCTATTCGACAAGCATTTTAAGGCTGAAGTAAAGGAACTCATGGACAAAGGCATGACTAAGGAGGAGGCCGAGGCCGCTTCCCCCCTTATACAGGAAGCCCGCAGGATGCTTGTGGCCTGGGAGAAAAAAGATCCCGAAGTACGCAAACTCTGGAATATGATGAACTCATGGGTCTACGTCGGATTCGACGAAACCTATAAGAGAATGGGCGTGGATTTCGACAAAATTTACTATGAGAGCCAGACCTACCTCGAAGGCAAGGAAAAGGTGCTCGAAGGACTTGCCGCAGGCAAAATGTACAAACGCGAAGACGGTTCGGTATGGGCGGACCTTCGCGAAAACGGTCTCGATGAGAAACTCCTGCTCCGCAGTGACGGAACTTCGGTCTACATGACTCAGGACATCGGTACCGCAAAACTCCGCTATGAAGATTATCCTATCGACAAGATGATTTACGTAGTGGGCAACGAGCAAAATTACCATTTTCAAGTGCTGTCGATTCTTCTCGACCGTCTCGGATTCAAATGGGGCAAGGATCTCGTTCACTTCTCTTATGGCATGGTTGAGCTTCCTGAAGGAAAGATGAAGTCGCGCGAAGGAACCGTTGTTGACGCCGACGACCTTATGGATGATATGGTCGACACCGCCCGGCAGGTTTCCGCCGAACTCGGCAAACTCGACGGTCTCAGCGAATCGGAAATCGAGTCTATCACTGAAATGGTAGGTCTCGGCGCGCTCAAATACTTCCTTCTGAAAGTCGATCCCCGTAAAAACATAACTTTCAACCCGAAAGAATCGATTGACTTCAACGGCAACACCGGCCCGTTCATTCAGTACACCTACGCTCGCATCTGCTCAGTACTCCGCAAGGCCAAGGAAGAGAACATGGTTGTGGAGGACTACAACGAGGTTGTACCCGAAGAACGCGAAATCGCCCTCATTCAGAGCCTCGCCGACTTTCCGGCCGTTGTAAAGAACGCCGGCGAGACATATTCTCCGGCTCTGATTGCCAATTATGTATATGAACTCGTTAAATTATACAATCAGTTCTATCACGATTGTTCCATTCTTAAAGAAGAGAACACTGCGGTTCGGTCGCTTCGCCTGACGCTAAGTTCGGTAACCGCCCGTGTAATCAAGACAGGAATGGGACTTCTCGGAATCAAAGTCCCCGAAAGAATGTAATTTACCAACATATAAAACACTCAGACTATGAACAACAGATACGACAACAGAAATCACTTCGATTCCTATCGCGAGGTTGGCAGCCAGACTCCTCCTCCCTACTCCGGATATCAGGCAGTAGCCGAATCAAATTCGGTGATGAAGCGCGTCTACGTGAAAATGTTTCTCGCGCTGCTTGTAACGGCTTTCGTCTCGCTCGGATGCTCCTCGAGCACGGCTTTCCTCCAGTTCTTCTTCTCACACCCGGCAATCATGTGGGTGCTCGTAATCGCCGAACTCGGAATCGTGTTCTATCTTTCGAGCCGCCTCGACAAAATGAGCACAGCTGCCGCCACAGCCTGGTTCTTTGTTTACTCGGCTCTCAACGGAGTAGTGCTCGCGCCTATTTTCGTAATATACACAGCTACCTCCATCGCGAAGACATTCTTCATCTGCGCCGGAACATTCGGTGCCATGAGCGTATACGGATACTTCACCTCCAATGATCTTACCAAATTCGGCAGTTTCCTCTATTATGCCCTTTTCGGCCTCATTATAGCAATTCTGGTCAATATGTTCACCAAAAGTTCTACCCTCGACTGGATTATATCCATTGTGGGAGTGCTGATTTTCATTGGCCTTACTGCAGCCGACACTCAGGCTGTAAAGCGCATGTGTGCTGCAACGCCCGCTGAATATGCAGGCAAAATAGCTACAATCGGAGCCCTTAACCTCTACCTCGACTTCATCAACCTGTTTATCTACCTTCTCCGCTTCTTCGGAAGCCGAAACGATTAAATAACTAACCGCAATGGCAAAAATCATTATTATCGGAGCGGGCGGTGTTGGAACTGTCGTCGCCCACAAATGTGCCCAGCACCCAGAGGTGTTCAGTGAAATAGTAATCGCGTCGCGTACGCTCAAAAAATGTCAGGCAGTCGTCGACAGCCTCGGCAAGCCCTATATCAGCGCCGACACCGTTGATGCCGACAGCGTTGAGCAGCTCGTTGAACTCTTCAACCGTCACAAACCGGAACTGGTAATCAATGTAGCTCTCCCCTATCAGGATCTCACGATCATGGAAGCCTGTCTGCAGTGCGGCGTGAATTATCTTGACACAGCAAACTATGAGCCGAAAGATGTAGCCCACTTCGAATATTCATGGCAGTGGGCTTATAAAGAACGTTTTGAACAGGCCGGACTCACCGCCATACTCGGCTGCGGTTTCGACCCTGGAGTGTCGGGCGTATTTACAGCCTATGCCGCCAAACATTATTTTTCCGACATGCAGACTCTCGACATCGTCGACTGTAACGCCGGTGACCATGGCAAGGCTTTCGCCACCAACTTCAACCCTGAAATCAATATCCGGGAAATTACGCAAAACGGACGTTATTATCAGGACGGTAAATGGATAACAACCGGCCCGCTCGAATTCCACAAACCGCTCAATTATCCTGAAATCGGGCCCCGCGAAAGCTATCTGCTCTATCACGAAGAACTCGAATCGCTTGTAAAGAACTATCCTTCGATCAAACGTGCGCGTTTCTGGATGACATTCGGTCAGGAATATCTTACCCATCTTCGTGTGATTCAGGATATAGGAATGGCGCGCATAGATGAAATCGACTACAACGGAGTAAAAATCGTTCCTCTGCAGTTCCTTAAGGCAGTGCTTCCGAATCCGCAGGATCTCGGAGAAAACTACCACGGTCAGACCTCAATCGGCTGCCGCATTTCAGGTCTCGACAAAGAAGGCAATCCGCTCACATATTATATATGGAACAACTGCTCCCACGAGGAAGCCTATAAGGAAACCGGCATGCAGGCCGTCAGCTACACAACCGGGGTACCGGCAATGGTAGGCGCTATGATGTTCCTCACAGGCAAATGGAATCTCAAGGGTGTTAGAAACGTTGAAGAATTCGATCCGGATCCATTCCTCGCCGAACTCGCAAAAGACGGACTCCCCTGGAACGAAAAATTCAATATTGACCTCGAACTTTGATGGAAAACAACGATAACCTTGAGCTTATACTCATCAACATTTCCGGCAACGACCATCCGGGTGTCACCTCTGCTCTTTCTGAGATCCTTGCCCGTTACGATGCCGGCATCCTCGATATCGGCCAGGCCGACATTCATCATACTCTCTCGCTCGGTATTCTGATCAAGACCAAGGCTTCGGTGTCGGGCAACATCATGAAAGAGCTGCTGTTTAAGGCCACCGAGCTGAATATCAATATCAGATTTACTCCGGTCAGCGTAAAAGAGTATGAAGAATGGGTAAGCCGTCAAGGTAAGAACCGATGGATCATCACCCTTCTGGGCAGAAGGCTCACCGCCCGACAGATAGCCAACGTCACCCGGGAGATTTCCGACCAGGGACTCAACATCGACGGCATACAGCGTCTGACCGGCCGCATGCCTCTCGACAACGACGAGCAGCCCCGCTCGAAATCGTGTGTCGAGCTGTCGGTGCGCGGCACCCCGCGCGACTATCAGAAAATGCAGGGTCGATTCATGCAGCTCTCAGCCGAGGACGATTTCGACATATCACTTCAGGAGGATACCCTTTATCGCCGTTGCCGGCGTCTGATATGCTTCGATATGGACTCGACACTCATCGAGACTGAGGTAATAGACGAACTTGCAATGAAGGCCGGTGTCGGCGATCAGGTGAAGGCCATTACCGAGAGCGCCATGCGCGGAGAGATAGATTTCTGCGAGAGTTTCACCCGCAGGGTTTCGTTGCTTAAAGGACTTGACGAGAGCGTAATGCGCGAAATAGCCGAGAATCTGCCCATAACCGAGGGAGTTGACCGCCTGATGACCGTGCTGAAGCGGACAGGGTTCAAAACAGCAATACTCTCCGGTGGCTTCACCTATTTCGGCAACTACCTCAAGCAGCGCTTCGGCTTCGACTATGTCTATGCCAACGAGCTTGAAATAGACAACAACGGCAAGCTCACCGGCCGATATGTAGGCGATATCGTCGACGGCAAGCGGAAAGCTGAACTTCTGCGCCTGATTGCTCAGGTTGAGAACGTCAACATAGCCCAGACCATAGCTGTAGGCGACGGCGCAAACGACCTTCCGATGCTGTCAACAGCCGGACTGGGTATCGCTTTCCACGCAAAACCGAAAGTGAAAGCCAACGCCGAGCAGTCGATATCCACAATCGGACTCGACGGCGTGCTTTACTTCCTCGGGTTCAAGGATTCGTTCATTACCGACAACAAACGTTAACAGGAGTGCGGAGATAGCGCTTTTCAGCAATAAAAGCATTATCTTTGCACTGTTTTATTATATCAATATGAAACGGTCTTTCTTATATCTTCTTTTTACCATATTCATCGCATCGGTTTCTTTCGCCCAGACAAACAAACCAATAACCTGGAGCATGAAAGTCAAAATGACCGATAAAACCAACGGTATTGTAACTGTAAAGGCATCCATTGGTGACGGCTGGCATCTTTACGGCACAGATCTCCCCTCTTCTTCCGGCCCGAAGCCCACGGTAATTGACCTCTCGGCATCCACTGGCGTTCAGTGGACCGGCAATCTTCAGCCGTCGACCGAACCCATAAAGAAAAAAGACGAGATTTTCGGAGTAACTCTTACCTGGTGGACACACGAGGTGACATTCACACGGAAATTCAAACTCATCAAGGCAGAAGGTGCGAAAATTAACGCCAACATCTCTTTCATGGGATGCAACGACGCCACCTGTCTGCCACCTGCCAAAGTGAATTTATCGAGGGTAGTCCGTATACCCTCTTCTAAATAATCTCAACCGTTTTCTCTGTTCAACCGAATGGTTATGCGACGACTGTCATTATTATTTTTTCTTTTCGCGTTTTTATTCTCTGCCGTAAAAGCAGAAATCATAAATCCCATAAGCTGGACTTCCCGACTGGAAATGACATCGGGCACCGAAGGCACAATTCAGTTCAAGGCTAAAATTGAAAGCGGATGGCATCTCTATGGTACCCGTCTGCCAGAAGGAGGCCCCCGGCCGACATCGTTCAATTTCGACACCCTCGAAGGTGTTGAACTCATAGGCGATCCCGTGCCCTCGCAGGAACCGATTGAGAAAGTCGATATGGTTTTCCATCTGAATCTCTCGTGGTGGGCTGACGACGTGACTTTCACGCAGAAGTTTAAAATAACAGACAGTAATGGCGCTTATAAAATCGCCGGCACAATCTCATTTCAGGGATGCAACGACAGCAGTTGCATGGCTCCGACCAAAGAGACATTCGAATTCTCCAAAGGGACTGTAGCCCCGACTGCCGAAACCGCAGTGGATTCGGCGAAAACCGCAACTGCCGATTTTTCGTCTTCGGGTTCCTCCGACGGCAATCCCGGATGGTGGGCTCCCGTTACATTCCCCGAAAGTTCTTCGGCCGACGTATCAGGAGATCTCTCCGACTCGTCGCTCTGGTATATTTTCCTGTGGGGATTCATCGGCGGACTCCTTGCTCTCATGACCCCTTGCGTCTGGCCAATGATCCCCATGACCGTAAGTTTCTTCCTCAAAAAGAGCTCCTCGCGCAGCAAATCCATACGGGATGCAGCCATCTATGGTGTTTCAATCATCGTTATATATCTTGCACTCGGACTTGCCATAACTCTTATCTTCGGAGCAGGAAAGCTTAATGAACTGTCGACAAACGCCGTATTCAACCTGCTGTTTTTCGCTCTGCTTGTGGTTTTCGCCATATCGTTTTTCGGAGCTTTCGACATTACGCTCCCCTCAAAGTGGAGCAATACCATGGACGGCAAAGTGGAACGCACGACAGGTCTGATAAGTATCTTTTTCATGGCGTTTACGCTTGCTCTGGTGTCATTTTCGTGCACCGGACCTATCATAGGAACTTTGCTTGTTGAAGCGGCGTCGCTCGGCGACATTACCGGCCCCGCGGTCGGAATGGGCGCCTTTGCCCTTGCTCTCGCTATTCCTTTTTCTCTTTTCGCCATTTTCCCGTCGTGGCTCAAAGAGATGCCCCGCTCGGGCGGTTGGCTCAATTCCGTTAAGGTTGTGCTCGGATTTCTCGAGCTTGCCCTGTCGCTAAAATTCCTTTCGGTAGCTGATCTTGCCTACGGATGGGGAATTCTTGACCGCGAAGTGTTCGTATCGCTCTGGATTATCATATTCGTTCTCCTCGGCTTATATCTTCTTGGAAAAATCCAGTTTTCCCACGATTCTCCTCTCGAATACGTGTCGATTCCACGGTTTTTCCTCGCACTTTTCTCCCTTAGTTTCGCCGTTTACCTTATTCCCGGTCTATGGGGTGCTCCGCTCAAAGGTGTAAGCGCGTTTGTGCCGCCGCTCTATACTCAGGATTTCAACCTATATGCCGGCGGTCAGTTCCGCGAATTTCACGATTACGACGAAGGGATGAAATTTGCCGCCGAAAACAACCGTCCGGTTCTCATTGACTTCTCTGGCTACGGCTGCGTGAACTGCCGGAAGATGGAAGGCGCCGTATTCGATACCGAAGAAATCAGCGGAATCATAAAGGAGAACTTCGTTCTCATCAAACTGATGGTCGATGAGAAAAAAGAACTCGAAAAGCCTTACACTGTTGAGGAATACGGTAAGAAAGTAAAAATCGAGACCGTCGGCGAGAAATGGAGCTATCTGCAACGCTCAAAATTCGGAGCCAACAGTCAGCCATTCTATGTGATTCTCGACAACAATGGCAACGCTCTGACATCCTCCTACTCTTACGACGAGAATGTTGAACGCTTTGCCGAGTGGTTAAACTCGGGAATAAAATCATATACAGAAAACAATTGAAAATGCATACCCGACAAGAAAAGATCGAAGCTCTCGGCCGTGTAATCGACACGCTCGACATATTACGGGTAAAATGCCCGTGGGACAGGAAGCAGACCAACGAAAGCCTGCGTCCGAACACCGTAGAGGAGGTTTATGAACTCTGCGAGGCGCTGATAAACAACGACAGCGCAAACATACGCAAGGAGCTCGGCGACGTTTTGCTCCACATTCTGTTTTATTCCAAAATCGGTGAAGAGAACGGTGCGTTCGACATAGCCGATGTTGCGGATGCTCTGAACAGCAAACTTATTTACAGGCATCCCCACGTGTTCGGCGAGGCAAAGGCTGAGAATGCCCATGAAGTAGAACTCAACTGGGAGCAACTCAAACTCCGAGAAAAAGGAGGCAATAAATCGGTGCTCGCAGGTGTTCCCTCGGCACTCCCGGCTCTGTCTCTTATACACATCTGACGCTGCCGACGAA